>CALMVK010000108.1:5166-9660 GCA_937873145.1 uncultured Granulicella sp.
GTTGCCGCAGACGCTCTCCTCGTGCCGCTGCAGGCGGAGTACTTTGCTCTTGAAGGTGTCTCTGAGTTGATGAGTACGCTGGACAGTGTTGCCTTTCACTTCAATCCGCAACTGGCGTTGGAAGGAGTCCTGCTCACGATGTATGACGAGCGGACCAACCTGTCGCAGCAAGTGGCGCAGAATCTACGCGAGTTTTTCGGCCCGAAACTCTTCAAGACGACGATTCCTCGAAACATACGCTTGGCGGAGGCGCCAAGTCACGGAAAACCGGTGGCGCTCTATGATCCACGATCGCGTGGTGCGGAGGCTTACCAGGAACTCGCAACGGAACTTCTCACGCTTCGTTCCGGCACTCTAGCCAAGGAAGGACCAAGATGAAAACGGAGACATCCGAGATAAAAACAGGGTCACGACGGGCATTGGGCCGAGGTCTAGAGTCGCTTCTGCCTTCACGCCCTTCTATGGCGATATCAACATCCGCAGCATCTTCTGGACTATCGGGAACTCCGCTTGAAATCGACGTAGAGCAGATCGACCGCAATCCATTTCAGACGCGCACCAGCTTTGATCCCGAGAAGCTGAGCGAGTTGGCGAAAAGCATTGCTGCCAGTGGGGTGGTCCAGCCCATCCTTGTGCGTGGCCTGCCGGACGGCCGGTATCAGCTAATAACGGGTGAACGGAGACTTCTCGCCTCTAAAGAGGCTGGGAAGAACACCATTCCAGCGATCTTGCGCGAGGTCTCAGACGAACAGGCGATGGAGATGACCATCGTAGAAAATTTACAACGCGCCGACCTTAACCCGATGGAGCAGGCGAAGGCGTATGCACGACTGCAGAGCGAATTTCAAATGACGCAGGAGCAGATCGCAACGCGTACCGGCAAGGAGCGGGCTTCCGTCGCTAACTTTCTTCGTTTGTTGAAGTTGCCTGAGCTCATTCAACGCCAGGTGGAGATAGGTGGTCTAAGCTTCGGACATGCTCGTACGCTGTTAAGCTTGTCTACTCCGGAGCAGATGCTTTCAGCAGCTCAAAAAGTGATGGTCTTGTCCTTGTCGGTGCGTCAGACTGAAAGCTATGTTCAGGGACTGATCCACCCAGAGACGAAGCCAACCAAGCTGCAAAAACTGACTGCTGCACAGGCCGAACAGGATCCAAATGTACGCGAGGCGCAGGATCGTCTGCAACGATCGCTTGGACTGAAGGTACGTGTAGAGGACAAGCGCGGAAGCGGCCGGGTCATTATCGAATACGCCAACCTGGACGACTTTGACTCGCTGCTAACTGCGTTGAATGCACAGACGGAGAGCTAGCCTGTAACCCAAGGCATCGACCCACCTAGAATGGAAGCATGAAAGCGTCTCGCTTCGAGTATCGTTTCCGCTACCTGCTTCATGCGCTGATCTATGGGCTGGGTTTCTGGGCTCCATGGAATGCTTGGCTGCATCTGGATCCAGCCGGAGCCAATGCGCATACGTGGGGTATGCTGGCGGTAAACCTGATGCAGGTAGGCCTGAATATTTCAGTGGCATTCCAGTTGTTGCTGTGGGCCGCGATCGTCTTTGCGTTTGCAGGCGTGGCACTGCGCACTTGGGGCGGAGCCTACCTGGGGGCGGACGTGGTGCAGGCCCAGAACATGCACACGGCAGAGGCTCAGGAGACGGGTGGGCTTTTGCGGGATGGGCCGTTTCGGTACGTGCGCAATCCGCTGTACCTGGGAACGTTCTTGCATACGCTGGCAATCTGTTTGCTGATGCCTCGATCAGGGGCGATCTTTACGCTTGTTTTGATCGGCGTTTTGCAAATTCGCCTGATTTTAGCCGAAGAACCCTTTCTTGCCGTGCGTCTTGGCGCATCGTATCGGGCTTACTGCGAGGTCGTACCTCGGCTGATTCCAGCACTGCGGCCAAGAATTGCGGCGCAGGGGTTGAGACCACATTGGACGCAGGCAGCGCTGAATGAGAGTTATATGTGGGGCGTGGCGCTTGCTTTTGCCGTGGCAGGATGGCGTTACAACGCAACGCTGCTGATCCAGTGCTTGCTTGTTTCGTTCGGTGTGTCGCTTTTACTGCGGGCTTGTATTCCAGTTAGACGACAGGACTGAGTACAAAAAACGGCCAGAGCGCATCCCTGCGACTCTGGCCAACTCTCTTGCGCTGCAAACGATCGACTCCGCGAAGTTATTTCTTCACTGGAGCGATCGAATCTTTTGCGGTCTTGGCAACCCGAAACTTGACGACTGTCTTGGCCTTGATCTTGATGGTCTCGCCCGTCTGTGGGTTGCGCCCGAGGCGAGCCTTACGTTCCGCTTTCACGAGTTTACCAATTCCTGGGATAGTAAATTCACCATTTTTCTTGGTTTCTTTGACGGCGGTCTCGGCAAGCATTTCGAGGAAGGCTGAAGTTTGTTTTCCAGTGAGGTCCATCTTCTCGGCCATCGTCTTGACGAGCGCAGTTTTAGTCATTCCTTTTGCCATTATTACTCCTTAGGTGAGGATTATCTTTTGGAAGTGATGCTGCGAGAGACATCGTTCGTCCTGGTGCCTAGCCCGGTGCTGTCCTCCATGCGTGCATCGAATCCTTTTGTTTCTGGATGTATTTCGGCCGGGCCGCACGATCTTCCGCACTTCACCATCGGCTTCCATCCATCGTTTGTCAACGAGATTAATCAGTAACTCTGCTATCTTCTCCCGCATTTGAGGGTTTTTGCCAAATGTTGTGGCTGAAGGTGGCTCAGAATAACGGCGCTTTTGCCTTTACCGTCAATGGACGGTTCAGCAGCTCTACCAGAGGAATTGCGAGCCGAAAGCGGGAGACGATCTCCTTTTCCAACGTCGGAACGAAGGCCGTTTCGGCCGGCAGCGTGGCCATGATGCCCCACTGCCGATGCAGGATGAGGTCGAGGGCTGGGTGATCGGCGGGGAAGCCCTTGGGTCCGCGAGACATCTTCTGGCCGTCGAAGGGTTCCATGCGGCCCTTCAGATACTTGGGCGAAAACAGTCTTCGTAGTTCTTCATGTTCGTCCAGCAGCATGCGGCGGATGGCGAGCAGCTGATCCTTTTCGGGCATGTAGGCTCCGGCCGCGATTCTTAGGGCGTCGGGGCTGAGTTCGAGATAGAAGCCTGCTCCTGAGGTCTTCTCAAGCCCGGCGCGCGCCCACCAGGCCGCAACGTTGGTCTTATAGGGCTGCTTGTTGGGACTAAAGCGGATGTCACGGTAGATGCGCATCATGCACTTGGCAGGATCGCGCACGAACTGCGGCGCAAAGCTGGCGAGCGCCTCGTTTACCTCGGCGATTACGGCGAGCATCGGCGTTTTGAGTTCGGCTTCATAGATGTCTTTATGCGCGTTGAACCAGTCGCGATCGTTGTGACGCTGAAGATCGCGAAGAAACTTCAGGCACGCGGGAGTGAAATGCGCCTTCATTCTCATGGATTCCATGGTAAACGGCCGATCGCGAGCCGATCCGAGCTGCGCAAGCTGCTGTATGCTTCGGGCAGCGGGGAGCGGAGCCCCGGCCTATGGGCGCAGCCCTTATCTTTGCGTTGATGATTTTGCTGGTGTTGCTGGTAACCACATTGAAGATGCTGGTCACGGTGCGTACCGCGACGGCGGGTCTGGTGGAGCGATTTGGTAAGTTCAACCGGATCGTTCGTCCGGGTTTGCAGATTCTGATGCCCTTTGCGGAGCGGGCCTACATCATCGATTTACAGGTGAAACAGGCGCAGTTCTCGGTCGAGACCAAGACCAGGGATAACGTGTTCGTACAGATTCCGGTGAGCGTGCAATATCAGGTGCTGGATGACCGGATTTTCGATGCGTTTTATAAGCTTTCGAGCCCGCAGAAGCAGATCGAAAGCTTTGTCTTCAACTCGATCCTGGGCCATGTGCCGAAGCTGTCGCTCGATGAGACGTTTGAGCAGCAGTCGGGGATTTCAGTGGCGGTGAAGACGGAGTTGGACCAGATTATGTCCGGCTTCGGGTTCAATATCCTGACGGCGCTGGTGACGGACATTGTTCCGGACGTGAAGGTAAAAGCGGCGATGAACGACATCAATGCGGCGCAGCGAGCCCAGGTAGCGGCGCAGGCTCGCGGCGAGGCGGAGAAGATTCTGAAGGTCAAGCAGGCGGAGGCCGAGGCGGAGTCCAAGGCACTGCAGGGCAAGGGCATTGCGGCGGAGCGGCAGGCGATTATCGATGGCTTGTCTTCTTCGATAGAGAACTTCCGGCATGGAGTTCCGGGAGCTACCAGCGAGGATGTGATGGCGCTGGTGCTGCTGACCCAATACTTCGACACGCTGCGGGACATTGGGACACGAGGCGGAACCAACACCGTGTTTCTGCCGAACAATCCGGGAGCCGCGCATGACTTTCAAACGCAGATCATCGCGGGATTGCGGGGCGGCGCCGCGCCGATCGTGCCGTATGGCGCGGAGCGCGGTGAACATCGTGCGGCGGCGCCGCGGCGAGATGGCAACGAGATTACCGCTTCAGGGG
>CALMVK010000108.1:9760-21584 GCA_937873145.1 uncultured Granulicella sp.
GGCTTTGTTTTGTTGTGTTTGGAATGGAGCGGCGAGGTTTGAGGGCTTGACAGAGTAAAGCGGGGCGATTCATGCAGGTTCGTCCTGGGTTTCTGCTGCCTTGTGCGCAGCTCAAAGCGGACTGTCAAGCGTGGACGAGGGAGAGCAGGAAGCCGGCGGCTGTGGCACCGAGGAGTGGGCCGAGGATCGGGATCAGGGCGTAGCTCCAGTCGCTGTCCGTTTTTCCGGGGATGGGAAGGAGAGCGTGGGCGATGCGGGGTCCCAGGTCGCGGACTGGGTTGATGGCGTAGCCGGTGGTGCCGCCGAGCGAAAGGCCGATCGACCAGATGATGCAGGCGACCAGATACGGGCTGAGGCCGGCGGCAGCTCCGGTCGACAGGACGAGGCGGGAGCCGGTAGCTCCGACGACGAGGATCAGGACGAAGGTCGCGAGGAACTCCGAGAAGAGATTGGCTGGAAGGTTGCGGATGGCGGGGCTGGTGCAGAAGACGCCGCGTTTGGCCTCGGCGTCTGGGGTAAGTGCCCAGTGGGGCAGATAGAAGAGCCAGGCGAGTGTGGCTCCGCAGAAAGCTCCGGCGAACTGGGCGGCGGCGAAGGGCAGAAGGTTGGCGAAGTTACGGTGCTCGACCGAAAAGGCCAAGGTGATGGCAGGGTTGAGGTGGGCGTCCGGACTGCCGAAGAGGACGGCGGTGAAGATGCCGCAGAGCACGGCGAAGGCCCATCCGGCGGCGATGGTGAACCATCCGGCGTTCTCTGCCTTGCTGCGTTTGAGGGTGACGGCGGCGTTGACGCCGGTGCCGAGCAGCATCAGGATGAGCGTGCCCATGAACTCGCCAAGGACCGGGGAGCGAGTCATGCGAGACGCTCTGCGGCGGCGAGCGATTGCGCGGCGGCGGAGGAGGAGGATGCAAGGGTGTAGTGTGCGGCGAGCGTCTGGAACTCGGCCCCCTGGCGGTGTATCCAGGCGTCGTCGCGGCCGAGCTCCTGGGCGAGCAAGGAGGCGACCTCCGGAGCCATCTGGAGGGCGGCGCGGGCGTTAAGGAAGAGGGCGCGGGTGCGGCGGGCGAGGACGTCTTCTAGGGTGCGGGCCATCTCCATGCGGGCGGCCCAGACCACCTCCGCGGCTAGATAAGGGAGCTCAGGGTGGAGTTGCTGGGCGAGCTCGGGGCGGGCCTCGGCCAAGGCGCGGAGCGGGGCTGCGTCGGCTCCATAGACGGCGAGCGAGCCCAACTGCTCCGGATGCGGGTGAAAACCGTGGATGGGTAAAGAGCGCGTGGTGCAGGACCTCTGCGGCAGTTTGCCGAGCGGGATGGCGTGGTTGACGGCATCTTCTGCCATGTGGCGGTAGGTGGTCCATTTGCCGCCGACGATGGTGAGCAGGCCGGAGGGGTCGATGTGGAGGGTGTGGTCGCGGGAGAGGGCGGCGGTCTTTTTGGATTTTGGTCCCGCGGCTTTCACCAGGGGGCGGATGCCGACGAAGACGCTGAGCACGTCTGTACGCGTAGGCGGCCGGGTCAGGTACTCGCCGGCGGTCTGGAGGACGAAGTCGATCTCCTGCTCGAGCGGCCGGGGCTCGTAAGAGGGCTGGTCGATGGGGGTGTCCGTGGTGCCGACGACGATGTGCTCGTGCCATGGGATGGCGAAGAGGACGCGGCCATCGCTGGTGTGCGGCACCATGAGAGCGGTGGCGCCGGGAAGGAAGGCGCGGGGCAGGACGAGGTGGATGCCCTGGCTGGGCGAGACCAGAGAGGAGGCGCTGGAGTCGGCCAGGCGACGGAGCTGGTCGGTGAAGACACCGGTCGCGTTGATGACGATCTTAGCCTTGATGTCAAAACATTCGCCGGTCTCCGTGTCGATCGCAGAGGCTCCATCCATGGTGCCTGCATTGTTTTTGTGGAGCGCGACGACCGGGGCGTAGTTGAGGACGGTGGCCCCGGCGTCGGCGGCAGTTTCCATGAGTTGGATGAGCAGGCGTGCATCGTCGAACTGGCCGTCGTGGTAGAGCACGCCTCCGCGGAGGCCGGCCTGATCGAGCGTGGGGAGAAGCGTGAGGGCCTGGGCGCGGCTGAGGACCTTGGAGCCGTCGAAGCCGTAGCGGCCGGCGAGGAGGTCGTAGACCTTCATGCCGATGCCGAAGAAGGGAGTCTCCCACCAGCGGTAGTTGGGTATGAGGAAGCCCATGTCGTGGACCAGGTGAGGGGCGTTGCGGCGCAGGAGGCCGCGCTCGCGGAGCGCCTCCATGACGAGGGGGACGTTGCCTTGTTCGAGGTAGCGGACGCCGCCGTGGACGAGCTTGGTACTGCGGCTGGAGGTGCCTTTGCCGAAGTCTTCGCGCTCGAGCAACAGGACCTGGAAGCCACGAGAGGCAGCATCCACGGCGATGCCGGCGCCGGTGGCGCCTCCTCCGATGACGAGGATGTCCCAAGGTTGCTGCGCGGAGATAGAGGCGCGGAGGCGTTCGAGCATGGCTGCGCGGTTCATGCGGAGGGGCCCTCCTTGTTCCAGCCTCCGGCGCGGCGCACGGCATCTTTCCATTTTGCCTGGCGGCGCTGGACATCGGCGAGGGAGGCCTGGGGAGAGAAGACGGTGTCGTCTTCGCGGAGGGCGCCGATCTGCTCCGGGCTTTGCCAGAAGCCGGTGGCGAGCCCGGCGAGGTAGGCGGCACCCTGGGCGGTGGACTCGGTGACGGCGGGCCGGCGTACGGGAAGTTGGAGGAGGTCAGCCTGGAATTGCATGAGGAGGTCGTTGGAGGAGGCACCGCCGTCGACGCGGAGCTCCAGGAAGGGCTGCTGGGTGTCGAGGTTCATGGCTTCGAGGATGTCGGTGACCTGGAAGGCGATGCTTTCTAGGGCGGCGCGCGCGATGTGGCCGATCCCAGTATCGCGGCCGAGGCCGAGGATCGTGCCGCTGGCGTAGGGGTCCCAGTGGGGCGCGCCGAGGCCGGTGAAGGCGGGCACGAAGACGACGTTGCCGGCATCGGGAACGGAGGCGGCGAGGGCTTCGACATCGGCCGATGCGGGGAAGAAGCGCATGTTGTCGCGCAGCCACTGGACGACGGCACCGCCGACGAAGACGCTGCCCTCAAAGGCATATTCGAGTGTGCGCTGGGTGCTGCAGGCGAGGGTAGTGATGAGGCGCTGCTGGGAGAGGGTGAAGGTGCTGCCGATGTGGCGGAGCAGAAAACATCCGGTGCCGTAGGTGTTTTTGGCCTGGCCGGGCGCGAGGCAGAGCTGGCCGAAGAGCGCCGCCTGCTGGTCGCCTGCGATGCCGGCGATCGAGATGTCGCCGAGGCCAAGCGAGGTGGTGACAGGGCCGATGACTTCGCTCGACCAGCAGACCTCGGGCATCATGCTGAGAGGGATGTTGAAGAGGCGCAGAAGGTCCAAGTCCCAGCGGTCTTCGACGATGTTGTAGAGCAGCGTGCGGCTGGCGTTGGTGCGATCGGTGATGTGGCGCTGGCCGCTGGTGAGATGCCAGATGAGCCAGGTGTCGACGGTGCCGAAGACGAGCTTGCCGGCATCGGCGTCGGCGCGGGCACCGGGAACGTTCGAGAGGATCCAGGCGATCTTGGTGGCGGAGAAGTAGGGGTCGAGCAGGAGGCCGGTTTTGCGGCGGAGGGTGTCTTCGGCTCCGTCCAGGGCGAGCTGGGCGCACAGCGGAGCGCCGCGGCGATCCTGCCAGACGATGGCATTGTAGACGGGTTTGCCGGTCTCGCGATTCCAGACAAGGGCGGTCTCGCGCTGGTTGGTGATGCCGAGGGCGACGATGTCGCGGGGGAGGAGCCGAGCTTTGCCGAGGACTTCGACGGCGGCGGAGAGCTGCGAGGTAAGGATGTCGTAGGGGTCGTGCTCGACCAGGCCGGTGCCGGGATAGATTTGCGGGAACTCATGCTGGGCGATGCCGACGATTGAGCCATCGTGCGCGAAGAGCAAGGCGCGCGAACTGGTGGTGCCTTGATCGAGAGCAAGGATGTACGGCATAGCGTGTGTGCGTGACGGATAAAGCGAGACCGCACCACCTTAGCAGATCGAGCGTTACGTCCGTGCGGCTAAGCGCCACGCTCGACGAGCACTGGCTCATCGGTGTGCGCTTCGAGCGATCGATTGAGTGCGGACTGAGAGAGCGGCTCTTTGCGTGGAGGGAGTGCGTTGCTTGCCTCGTGCGGTGGAGGCGGGATGAGGATGCGGGAGTCGAGATCCCACCATCCGGGCTGAAAGAGGTTTGGGTCGCTGGGCGTTTGGCCAGTGGCGAGTTGTGCGATGAGCTCCGCAACGGGCGTAGGTTGCGGCAGACCGAAGGAAAGATCGAACGCTCCAGCTTCGTAAGCGCCCTTGTCTTCCGTGCAGAGGCACGACCAGTTGTAAAGGCCGAGCAGGCCCCACGCGGTGACGGCGCGCACGTCCACTCCGTGGGCGCGAGCGTCTTCGGCCTGCTGCCAAATTTGATAGAGCCAGCGGCGTTGTTCTTCGGGCTCGCAGCCAAGATGGGCTTCGGTGATGGCGAGCGGCAAGTGATAGCGGTCCCAGGCTTGCTGGAGGATGGGTTGGACGCCGAGGATGCCTTCGGGTCGTACACGCACGGCTTCGATGTCGACGAGCGGCTCAGTGCCCGTGTCGCCTCCGGGGAGCGATGCGGGATACAAGTGGAGGCGATCGTCGAGATAGCGATCGCTGGTGACGTAGTAGTTGATGCCGAGGATCGACGGAGGGCAAGAATTTTCTTGAAACCAGAGGATTTCGTGCTCGCTCAAGCCATGTTCAAGAAGAAAGTGGAAGAGCGGATGCGCATGCGTAAGACGGCCGCAGAGCAGATCCGTGACAAGCCAACGACGATGCTCACGTGCTTGCTGGTAGGTGTGCAGAGAAGGTGGAGCGAAGGTGGCGCCTCCATCTTCCGTGTGGATGAGCCGCGCATTTGGCTGCACGGAGCGGATGGCCTGCATGGCAAGCACGATGGCTTTGGCTTGATGAAACAGCGCGCGCACATAGCTGTGCATGCTGCGATGATGCGGGAACCAGTGGCCATAAAGACAGGTGAAACGTCCAGTGGTCTGCGGCTCATTGACCGGTGTGTAGTCGGTGATCCAGGGATAACGTTGTGCAAGGGCCAAGGCATAGGCTGCAAGTTTTTCCGGGAAGTTGGGATCGAGAAGATTGGTGTGATGTGGGCCGCTGCCATGATGAACGAGACCGACGATTGGATGCAACGCGTGGCGTTCCACGGCCTGCAGGATACGGTCAGCTTCCTGCCAATGGCCGAGCAAATCGTAACGCTCCCAATGCAGAGCAATCCGCAAAGTTTTGAGACCAAGCGACGCAAATAGTTTGAAGTCTTCGTCGAATCGTACGCGATGGCCTGAGGATGCGTGTTGATCGAAAAAAGTATTGCCTACGCGATTGATGGTGCATTCAGCACCACCCCAAAGTTCTATGCGAGCTGGATGATTGGACAAGAGGCATCTCCTGAGCGTGCATGCGAACGCGCTTTTGTTGCCTGCTTCTGTTGTAAGTGTTGATGATGGCGTAAGCCAAGGAGTTGGTGCTGCATGCAAATCAATCCTGCAAGTTTACGGATGTGTCTCGTTTTGAAGCAGGGGACAGAGCAGCCATGCAGACTTGGCATCGTTTGCTGATGGCATCGTGTAGTCTACATCTAGCATCTTAACCACATACGAGCGGAAGCCAGTCTAACGATAGATGGCCGCCACCTCCTGGCGCATGACGGCCCGCTCGTGATGTATGTGAATAGAACAGGGGTCTTCGACTTTATGGACGATTCTTCGGCCGGTAAAACTGTGGTTTTCAATTTGGCGCATGTGAACCGTTTTTCTGAGTCTGCGCATGTGCAGTCTGCAGTCACTCCTGAACTGAAGATTGTTGAAACTTCGCAATTTGCTGAAGAAGAACCGTCCTTGCTTGTTTTTTCCCATCTACGCTGGCATTTTGTCACGCAGCGTCCACAGCATCTGTTATCGCGTGCATCACTTAGCCGACAGGTTTATTTCTGGGAAGAAGCTTTTATTCATGATGAAGAGGACCACTCATTTGCGACGCCGGTTGGAGGCGTGCTGGAATTTTTGTCTGTTGAGGAAAGTCCTGCAGTAACAGTCATTCGTCCACACTTTCTTCTGGGCGAGGATGTCGTTGCGGGACAGGTGCGACTGCTGGACCAGATGATTGCCGAGCGTGCGATCCGTGCGTTTGATCGTTGGTATTACACGCCGATGGCGCTCAACTTTAGTGCGCATCTTGCATCGCATCCAGCGTCGGGTGTGACGATCTACGACTGCATGGATGAGTTGTCGGCGTTTTTGGGTGCGCCGCCTGAGCTGATGGAGCGAGAGCGGGAGCTGTTCCGTGCGGCTGACGTTATTTTTACCGGCGGTCAATCCATCTATGAGGCAAAGCGTTCGCATCATGCAAATGTGCATGTATTTCCAAGCTCGATCGAGCTGAACCATTTTGCGCAAGCTCGCGTTGCGAGCGAGGATGCTGCGGATCAGTCTCTTATTCCGCATCCGCGCGCAGGTTTTTTCGGAGTGCTCGATGAGCGGTTAGATGTGCAGTTAATTGCAACCCTCGCACAGATGCGCCCGGACATACACTTTGTTTTTCTTGGCCCTGTCGTCAAGATCGATCAGGCAACTTTGCCGCAGGCTGCCAATATTCACTATCTTGGGAGCAAATCGTATCGTGAGTTGCCGCGGTATCTTGCCGGCTGGGATGCGGCGTTGCTTCCTTTTGCAATGAATGAATCTACACGTTACATCTCGCCTACGAAAACTCCGGAATATTTGGCGGCGGGCAAGCGAGTGGTGTCCACGCCGATTCACGATGTGGTGACGGCCTATGGCAAGCCTGGGCTGGTGGAGATTGGCGCAAACGCAGAGGAGTTTGCCGCGGCGCTAGATCGTGCGCTCAGCGCGGGAAAGGACGCGGAGTGGAGTGCGCGCGTGGCACGCAAGCTTGCCGACTCCTCGTGGGACCGCACGTGGGCTGCCATGCTTGGCGAGATCAACGCAGTGCGAGAAGCATTGAAGCCGGCAGCAAAGCCTGTTGCCAGTGCACGCCTGCAAAACGTGAAGCGTCCAGCGAACGAGCATTACGATTATCTTGTGGTGGGGGCCGGTTTCGCCGGAGCTACGATTGCTGAGCGAATTGCGTCGCAGCTTGGCAAGCGTGTGTTGATTGTCGACAAGCGTCCTCACATCGCAGGCAATGCCTACGATTTTTACAATGAACACGGCATCCTGATTCATGAGTACGGTCCACACATCTTTCATACTTCGGCACAAAAGGTAGTGGATTACCTTTCGCAGTTTACGAACTGGCGGCCGTATGAGCATCGTGTGCTGGCGGAGGTAGAAGGCAAGCTTTTGCCGATGCCGATCAACCTCGATACCGTCAATCAACTATACGGTTTGGATCTGGACTCTGAAGGCTTACAAAAGTTTTTAGCCGAGTGTGCGGAGCCGAAAAGTCAGATTCGGACCTCTGAAGATATCGTGGTGTCGAAGGTAGGCCGGGATTTATATGAGAAGTTTTTCCGCAACTACACCCGCAAACAGTGGGGGCTTGACCCTTCGCAACTGGATAGCTCAGTAGCGGCGCGGGTTCCGGCGCGCTTCGATCGAGACGATCGCTACTTCTCCGATACTTTCCAGGCGATGCCGCTTGAAGGTTACACGAAGATGTTTGAGCGTATGCTTTCGAACCCCAAGATTACCGTGATGCTCTCAACGGATTACCATGAGGTTATTGGTCTTTACCCGCGCGCGAAAGTCGTCTATACGGGTCCGATCGATGAGTTCTTCGATTATCGCTTCGGTAAACTTCCGTATCGCTCGCTGCGCTTTGAGCACCGTACACACGATCAGGAAAAGTTCCAGCCGGCACCGGTGGTGAACTATCCAAATGAGCATGCGTACACACGCATTACGGAGTTCAAGTATTTGACTGGGCAGACGCATGCGAAGACGAGCATTGTGTACGAGTATCCATGCGACGGCGGAGAGCCGTACTACCCGGTACCGCGGCCTGAGAATGCGCAGGTGTACGAGAAGTACCGCGAGCTTGCCAACGCGACGACCGGAGTTTACTTTTGCGGACGGCTGGCAAATTATCGCTACTTCAACATGGATCAGGTAGTGGCCCAGGCTCTGCATTTATTTCGCGAGATTGCGGACGATGCCGACCATTCCCCTGCTTTGAGTGGCACGGTTCCGGCGGCTGTTACGGCGGCTGCGTCGAAGCCCCCGAGATCGGTAGGGGTGGTGAGTGGAAGCGGAGCCGCAGTTGTTTCGGCGCCTTCTGTGGCTGTGACGCCTTAGCTGTGGGTTAGCCCATCTCAGACGAAGACCTGTCTGGATGGGCTAGTTACGAAGAGTGGATCTAACGCTGAAGCTCCATGAGGCGCTTGCGCCACGCAGAGACCCACGGGTCGCGTTCATTGGGGACGAAACCGGCGGTTGCTAAAGCAATCTGGTCGAGCGGTGCTTTGGGTGTGCGATTGGCATAGAGCAGGCCATTGGCTTCTTGAAACGTATCTGTGAACTGCGTGTAGCAGAAGCCGGCCAGCGCGGGGAGCGGACGTACGGCGCGAAGCAGCGCGGTATAACGAGCCAGTAACTCATCCGCGGTACTCGACGAGGTGTACCCCCAGGTGGGATCGCCATCCTGTCGCAGAGCGATGCCGCCGAACTCCGTGAGGACGATCGGCAGGCGCGCACGTCCTGGCTCGCCGAGCCGGAGGATGCGTCCGCCGGGCCGTTCAAACTCGAAGAGACGATCCTCGACCTCGTTGATGTTGTAACGCTGTGCGATACGGTCGGGTTGATCGTCGTAGTCGTGAATGCCGATGATGTCCGTGGCGACACTTTCCCAGCCGTCATTGCCGATGACAGGGCGGGTGGGATCGAGCGTCTTGGTGAGGTGATAGAGGGCCTGGACGTAGTTGCGCTGGGCGGCGGAGTCGGGAAGATCAGGCACACCCCAGCTCTCGTTGAAGGGAACCCAGGAGACGATGCAAGGGTGACTCCAGTCGCGCTTGAGCACCTCAATCCACTCGCGGGTGAGGCGCTCTACGGAACGCTGGGTGTAGCGGTAGGCGCTGGGCATCTCTTCCCAGACGAGCAGACCGAGATGGTCAGCCCAGTAGAGGAAGCGCGGGTCTTCGATCTTCTGGTGTTTGCGGACGCCGTTGAAGCCCATGGATTTGGCGAGCAGGATGTCGCGGATGAAGGCTTCATCGTTCGGGGCGGTCTGCCCGCTGTGCTCCCAGTAGCCCTGGTCGAGCACGAGTTGCAGAGGCCAGGGGCGGCCGTTGAGCGTGAAGCGATCACCCTGAATGTCGATGGAGCGCAACGCGGTGTAGCTTCTGACGAAATCGAGGACCTTGCCATCGGTATCGATAAGCTCAAGTTGGATATCGATGATGGTGGGCTTGACGGGGCTCCACAGCAGGTCGTTGCGGAAGTCGTCGATGCCGGGATCGGAGAGCGCGATGCGCCGGTGAACCTCTCCGGAGGGGCCATAGCCTGCGCCGCCGATCGAGTGGATGAAGGTATAGGAGTCTTCGACGAGCAGCTGATCGCCGGCATGCATCCGCACGGCAAGCCGGAGCGCTTTGTCCGTATTGCCTTCGACGTGCACTTCGAGACCGACCTCCCAGCGCTCGAGACTGGAGGTCCAGCGAACCGTACTGATGTAGGCGGCGGGGACGGTTTCAAGCCAGACCGTCTGCCAGATGCCGGTAGTTCGCGGATACCAGATGGCGTGCGGCTCAAGCTTCCAATCCTGTTTACCGCGGGGTTTCTCGAGATCGGAGGGATCGTCGTTGGCGCGGACGACGATCTCCTGCGGGCCATCAGCGGTGAGCGCGCCGGTAATTTCGACAGAGAATGGTGTGTAACCACCTTCGTGCCAAGCGACTTCGACGCCGTTGATCCAGACGTTGGCTCCGTAATCGACGGCACCGAAGTGCAGGATGAGGCGCTCCCCGTGTTTTAGCTGAGGCCGCTCGACCTGCCGGCGATACCAGACGGCGCAGTAAAAGCTGGTATCGCCGATGCCGCTGGCGGCGGTCTCGGGGGCAAAGGGCACCTGGATCTTTGCGTTCCAGGGGATTTCGGAGAGGACTTTCCACTCGGCGCGGGCGTCGATGGCAAAGTCCCACTCTCCATCGAGCGAGGTCCATTGCTGGCGCTGCAATTGGGGTCGCGGATAGCCGGGCAGGGTGCCTGGATTTCCGTTTCCCGGGGAAAACTCCATGTGGTCTCCAAATCAGGGGGGAGAAGGTCTTGCCTGATTCGTTCCATCATAACGATGAGTGGGCAGGTATGTTTGCGGGGCGCCTCCCTTTCAGGAGACGCGGCCGGTGGCAATGACGTTTTTGTAGAAGTAGGAGCTAAGTTTGGGGGTGCGCTTCTGGGTGGCGAAGTCGACGTAGGTGATGCCGAAGCGTTTTTCGTAGCCGTCGGCCCACTCGAAGTTGTCGAGCAGGCTCCAGAGGAAGTAGCCCTTGACGGGGACGCCTTCGGCAACGGCCCGCTGCAGCTGTGTGATGTAGTTGCGTAAGTACATGACGCGATCGGTGTCGTAGATGTGGCCGTCGGGTGTAAGGGTGTCGGTGGAGGAGGCGCCATTCTCGGTGATGTACATTTCGTTGACGTTCCAAAGCTCGTGGACGAGTCTGGGTCCCCAGTAGAGCGATTCCGGACCGATGCTGAGCCATTCGCTGTACATGTGGGGATAGGAGGCCGGCATGGGGACGACGGTGTAGCCGGCCTCGGAGCTGTCGGCGCGCACGTAGGTGGGCTGGTAGATGTTGATGCCGACGAAGTCCATGGGGCTGGCGATGATCTTCATCTCTTCGGGCGTGAAGCGAGGCGCGGCGGGGCCAAGGCGCTTGAGGTAGAGATCGGTGTAGCGGCCTTCCTCAAGCACGGTCAGGAACATGGCGTTCTCTTCACGCAGAGCCTTGCGGGCGGCGGCGATTTGCTCGGGAGACTCGATGACGGGGACGACTGCGGTGATGTTGTCGGCGATGCCGACGCGGGTGCCAGGGCGGGCTTTGGCGCGGATGGCCTGGACGGCAAGGCCGTGGCCGAGGACGACGAAGTGATTGAGTTGGGCGACCCGTTTGGGATCGAGCTTGAGCCCCGGGGCGTGGGTGCCCTCGCGGTAACCGAGCTCGACGAAGGTACGCATCTCGTTCATGGTCATGAAGTGCTGGATGCGGTCGGAGAGTTGGCCGGCGGTGTAGCCGGCGTAGTCGGCGAAGGCTTTGGCGGTGTCGCGGTTTTCCCAGCCGCCGCGGTCCTGGAGGGGTTGGGGCAGGTCCCAGTGATAGAGGGTGCAGTATGGCTGGATGCCGGCTTCAAGCAGCGCGTCGACCATGCGGCGATAGAAGTCGAGGCCTTGCTGATTGGGCTGGCCGGTGCCGGTGGGGAAGATGCGCGACCAGGCGATCGAGAAGCGGCAGGTCTTGAGGCCGAGATTTTTCATCAGGGCGATGTCTTCGCGGTAGCGGTGGTAGTAGTCGTCGGCGATGTCGCCGGTATCGCCGTTGTGGGTTTTGCCGGGAGTGTGGGAGAAGGTGTCCCAGATGGTGGGTCCGCGGCCGCCTTCGTGGACGGCGCCTTCGACCTGGTAGGAGGCCGTGGCGGAGCCCCAAAGGAAGTCCGCGGGGAAGGCACGCGAGGAAGAGGTGGTTTGAGGGCTTTGGGCGGCAAGTGCGGTAGTGGCGGAGGCCGGGAGCGAAAGGGCAGCAGAGGCGCCGCCGAGCATGCGGGCGAGGGCGCGTCGTGAGAATGTGGAGTTCAAGG
>CALMVK010000109.1 GCA_937873145.1 uncultured Granulicella sp.
GACGGGTTTCCGAAGTGGCGTACCGTGCATTCGTACTTCAGCAAGTGGTCGGAGCCTGGTCCAGACGGTAGAAGCGTTCTGGAACAGGCCTTAAAAAAAATCAGTTGGCGAGGACCGCGCCAGACAGGGGCGGAGCTGCTCGACGAGCTTCTTGATCGTCGACGCGCAGAGCGTGAAGAACACCGACACGGCCGGGCAGAAGGGGTATGACGCCGGCAAGCGCGTATCCGGCATCAAGCGCCACATCGCGGTCGATACGCAAGGGTTGCCTCACGCGGTCGCCGTCACGACGGCCGAGGTGACGGACCGCAACGGCGCGCTGGCCGCGCTCGATCGCTGCGCCGGCACCCTGCACCAGGTCACCAGCATCCTGGCCGATGGCGGCTACAGCGGAAAACTGTTCGCCGACGCGGTGAGCGAAAAGCTCAAGGCAAACGTCCAGATCGCGAAACGAAGCGAGCTGCACACCTTTGCCGTTATGCCCCAGCGATGGGTCGTCGAGCGATCCTTCGCCTGGCTCGACAAGTGCAGAAGACTCTGGAAGAACTGTGAACGCAAACTCAACACCAGCCTGCAAATGGTTCACCTCGCCTTCCTCGTCCTGCTCCTCAGAAGATCGTGAACAGGTTCTAAGGCCTCAATCTTCGCGTACACGGCTATTGTCGGGTAGGCAGCACCAGCTTGTTTGGCCGTGTCGATCGCTTCATTTAGTGGTTCGAGGGCGGTTTTATAGTGATGTTGATCCACCTCGCCTGCCCCGAACATGCTGGCATAGCGAATGTGCGCGCCTGGATCCCCACCATATTGCGCGATCTTCCAAGCAGCTCCAACCTTCTTTTTAGCGGTGGCGAGATCACCAAGGAAGTACGCGGCAATTCCCTGTTCCCCAGTCGCCCGAGTTGCGAGCCAGAATCGGCCCTGCTCACTTGCCAGGCGGCCAACCTCGGTCCATGTCTTGAGAGCGAACGCCCCGTCGTAGTTGGTCTCAAGCATCCCTAGGACTTCGAGAATCCGAAGCCTCGTCCGGGGATCTGACGCTTCCGGTCTCTCAAGGTCCGCTGTAAGCCGAGCCAATGCTGACGGCACATTGCTGTGCTCGACATCCACCGGGATCTCACTCACTTCCGCATACAGTGCTTTGGCCGGCTGGTGATGCCCCAGAAAGCCGATCCGCGCACGCTCGTACAGTGGCCGCGCAGCGATCCATTGATTTTTCCAAGCTAGATCGTCGGCCCGCTTCAGTAAGCCGTCAGGGCTCGACGCGTTGGGTTGGTGGAGGGCGATTCCACATCCAACGCCGATCGAGATTGCTACGGCAGTGACACCGACGACAACAGGACGAAACAGGAATACTTTGGCGCGCGGGTCCATTGGCAGCTCAGATCGGGAGAATGTTTCGAACTCTTGTTTGACTGGACCCGCGTCCCAAAGGTGGTGTCATGCGACGGGTAACTTCCCCCCGAACTGAACCATCATTCGTTCTTCAGCGTTTCTGGCGTAGTTCACCCATTTGGCCACGCGTTCCTGACAGTATCCGCATACAGGCATATGTTTCGTCTTGCCGGACATCAAGAACTTATCCGGATTGAAGGCATAGCGCTTTACCTCCTCATCCGTGTAGCAGGTGAGATCCACTTCCGTTAGAGGCCCGTGGATGGCTTCGAGAGAGCCCCGTCGAAGGCTCTCCTTCTGTTCAAGGAACAGATTGGGAAGCTTCACAACGCGGGGGCCTGCTGTCTTCCAGAAGGTGTCGTCCTCCGCCCAGTAGTCCTCCAGTTTCGCACTTGCATTCAGGGCCAGGTAGCGAATGGCGGACCGTCTGTCGGTGATTCCCGGATCGCAATCGACGAGTGCCGCAGCTGCCAAGAGCGCAAGTCCACACATGGCTTCGTCAGCGTAGGTATCGGCGAGAGTGCGGAAATGGCCAATCTCGTCTTCTGCGATCGTACGGAAGTCATCCGTGACGAAAGGGAAAGCGGCGAGTTGTGAGTTGAGCACAGGCAAGTCGATGGCAAGTCCCGGAGGAGCGTCCCATGCGGGGGAGTTCTCGGTGTACATCATGGGATCGAACAAGAGATCAAAGTCGTCCTGACGGTCCGCTACACCACGGAGTTGGTTCAGCATGTCGAGGAACCAGCTGAGTTCGTTGTCATTGAAGCAGGCCGATGCTTGTCGCATCAGCCTTCTCCGATGTTGCTCGTAGCAGTCGATCAAAGTGCCTGGGAGGATCAGATCCTCTAAGGCTTGGCTATACTGCGCTATCTGTTGGTCTAGTGCGTCCATACGCTGCTCCTGGCCTGCCGTGTGGACGTTATTCCACGCTTGCGAAATCAAGTCAAATCATCAAGGTTTACGGGCATCTGGAACGAAGTTCACGAGGGTAGCGCTTGATCCGTTTAGCGCGACCAAGGCTGTTCCCAGCTCTTCCCGGCCGAAGCTTCCACCGCCGCGCGCCTTCAACTCGTGTGAGCCTTGGCGTACGGTCACGAATTTTTCAGTTCGCGGGTGAATAGAAGCCGCACGGACTCTGAAGGTAGGTACAGGGTTGCCGATACCAAACGGTTCCATTGCCCTCAACTGCTCGTAGAAGGGAGGGGTTACCGCGCTGAGGTCAAGATCGACACACTGCAACGAGGGAGTTTCCAGCGGAGCAGGATGCTCTGCCACGTAGTCTTTCAAGGCTTGGCGGAATGCGTGAACGGCCTCCACCGCTACGGTAACGCCAGCGGCTTGCTGGTGGCCTCCGTAGCGATGCAGAACGGCTTTGCAGGAACGTAGCGCATCGATGAGGCTGATACCCTCGATGCTTCGCCCTGATCCCACAGCCATTCCGGTGTGCGGATCGTGGACAAGAACGAAGGTTGGAACGCCGAACCGCTCTCTCGCGCGGCTCGCGAGAATGCCAGCTAATCCTTTGCGCCAGTGTGCGGCGTAAAGGACGAGGGCGGATTGCTCCCGGTCATTCACCATGCTGGTGAGTTCCTCGAGCGCTTCCTTCTCCAGCCGGCGCCGCGTGAGGTTTAGCCGGTCGAGTTCCAAAGCCATTCTGGATTGTTCTTCCGGTGTACGGGCTTTGAGCATCCGTAGCACCTCAATTGGATGTCCGACCCGGCCCGCTGCATTCAGTCTCGGTCCGATCCTGAAGGCGATCTCTTCGGCCGACGGAACCTTGGCGCGCATGATCCCGCCGAGGTCCATCAACTTTCGTAAGCCAGCGTGGGAGGTCCTGCTGAGCTCCGCCAGCCCTAAACGTGTCAGGGTCCGAGTCGCGCCGGCAAGAGGTACGCAGTCGGCAATAGAGGCGATCGCAGCTAGTCGGCTGAGACTGGCGAGGAAGGCCTCGCGAAGCTCCATAGCAAGGTTGGATTGCTGCAGGAGTGCTGAGCTGACCATGTAGGCCAATCCAGCTGCGCAGAACTCGTCCGACCACACAGCCTGCGTGTCGGCCCTGGTTTCGATCTGATGATGGTCAATGACCACCACCCTCATCCCGAGACGCTGAGCGAGGCGGACCGGACCTGCAGCGTTGATCCCGTTATCAATGGTGATGAGGACTTTTGTTCCGGAGCGAGAAAAGCGGTGCACCGCGGACTCACTCAGGCCATATCCCTCGTCCCTGTGGGGGAGGTAGACGTCAACAGTAGCGCCCAAACGCAGCAGGGTGGCTTCGAGGATGGCGGAAGAAAGTGCTCCATCACAGTCGTAGTCACCGAAGATGGTGATTTTCAGGCCGTCCCGTGCAGTCCGAAGCAGAAACGGGACAGCCTCAGCTACGCCTTCGATGGTTGAAGGTTCCGGTAGGTCAGCCCATCGTGAGGGGCGAAGAAAGGTGTAGGGGTCCTGGACTCCACGCTGCATGAGGACCTCGAGAACGGGGCGGTACACATGCATCATGGAATCTCCTTAGAAGAGGCTGATTTGCGTTGCTTGTGGTTGAGCCTGACCAGGCGGCAGCGCTGGACTGAAGCAGGGCTCTGCAGCGGTTGCGGAATTCACAGGGGCGGCAAGCGTTGTTCCGTACTTAGCTTGCAGTCGTTCCAGCTGAGCCAATTCCCGGGCACGAATAGTCGCAGCACACGAGCTTCGTATTGGGCTACAAAGGGACGGCGGCGGAGTTCGGCTTTGATGGCACGCTCCACGTCCGAGAACGTGT
>CALMVK010000110.1:0-5317 GCA_937873145.1 uncultured Granulicella sp.
CAAAGCGTTGCTGGCGATCCATCTCGACCTGGAGTTTGTCGCGCGTAGCGTCTAGACCAATTTACTGTGGGGTATAAAGTTGGGGAGTTTTTTCAGCTTGGGGTACCTGGCTGAAGCTGGAAGGATGGCGCGAGTATATAGTGACGATCTGGGGGCAAGGTGTTGGCGGCCTATGACGCCGGCGAGGGGACACTTCGGGAGATGGCCGAGCGGTTCGAGGTGAGCTACGGCTGGGTGCTGAAGATCTCCGCTCAGCGGCATCGGAGCGGGAGCCACCAGCGGGTGCCGCAGCGGCAGCGTGGGTCGGCTTTGGATACAGGGCTGATCCGGCGGCTGGTCGAGGCGCAACCGGACATCGTGCTCGTGGAGCTGCAGCAGCGGGCCGCCGAGCAGGGCGTGCGGGCCAGTACCGTGCATCTATGGCGTATCCTTCGGAAGCTTGGTTTACGACTCAAAAAAGTCGCTCCACGCCACCGAGCGCGACACCGAAGCGAACCGCATTAAGCGCGAAGCCAATCTCCAGGGCATCGCAGAGATCGCGCCCGATGCGCCCGAAGACCTGTCCATCCATTCAGTGCCTTGCCAAGCAAACGCTTGACGCTTTGGCGTTCCGTGTCGGCGAGAGATAAAAGTCAAGGGTGTTTCCTTCCTTCTCGAGAGCCCGGTAGAAGTAGGTCCATTTACCACGCACTTTCACGTAAGTCTTATCGACTCGCAAGCTCATCGATGGCGGGCGACGCCACGTCCAGCGCAGCCGCTTTCGATCTTGGGTGCAAACCTTTGGATCAATCGGCTAGATCGTGGAGTGATCAACGGGCACGCCGCGTTCCCCATCCTCTGCTCGAGATCGCGATCGCGGATGCCGTCAGCGGCAGTACCACCGCACTGCCCAAAGGAGGATCTCGCCTTCAAACGGACGCCACTCGAACTCTGACATAACCAGCTCCGCTCGTGTTCAGCCCATCTTCACGCGACCACCGGAACTTGGCAACAAAGCCACAAAGGCGTCCATACATGAGATTAAGCTAGTAGTCGCATGCGCCCTGTCGTTGTTTCTGTGTTGAGAGAAAACCGACCAGTCCGCTCTCTGCATCGAAACAAGTGATTGTAAAGCACGTTCAAGCTATCGCTGTCTAATGATCCGTTCTATCTAGGACGTGTATCAGCGTCCAGCAGCACGCCAAACCGTTCATCGCAATAGAAATGAGATGGTTATGCCGCAGCAGAGCCTACGTGATTCGATCGCAGATATGGAGAAGGCCGGCCTGATTACACGCATAACCGGCGAGAAACGGGTAGACGAATTGCCGCTTCTTATGGAGCAGAATCCCGACACCGCCATCTATGTCGAAAAAGTGAAAGATTGCGCGTTTCCCTTCTTTGCCAACGGTTATGGTGCCAGGCCAATGTACTCGCTAGCGCTCGGCTGCGACCCTAAAAAAGTCGGCCAGGAAATTACCAAGCGCTTCGAGACGAGCTTCAAACCGGTGATGGTTGAGAGTGCTCCCTGTCAGGAAGTGGTCTACAAGGGCGATGACATTGATCTAACCATGTTTCCCCTTTTTCAGCATCATCCAAAAGACGGCAATGCTTACCTGAACGACACGAACGTGGTCAGCCGTAATCCAGAGAATGGCCTTATCGATCAAGGAATTTATCGTTTCATGTACCGGTCCAAGAATGAAACCAATGTCGACATGCGGAATGCGACTCACCGTGCCCGCATTGCAGCAAAGGACTATGCAGCCAAGGGCAAGGACATGCCGATTACGGTGCTGATTGGAGGTCCGACCCTCGACCATATCGCTTCCATGATGAGCAACCCGGATAGCGACGACTGGGAGGTGCTGGGCGGCTTCTATGGCGAGCCGGCCAAGCTGGTGAACGGGATCACAAATGATCTTCCCATCCCGGCGAACGCTGAGATCGTGATTGAGGGTCGCATCATCACCTCAGAAGGCTGGGTTCATGATGAGGGTCCTTATGGCGAATATACCGGCACCTATGGTGGCGGACTTCCACATAACAATCGCTTTGTCGTCGATTGCATCACCCATCGCAAAGACGCGATCTACCAGTACGCGACCATTGGTGGAATGCACCCCGGCAGGACCGATATGGCAATCTTCCAACCGGCCATCGAGGGAGATTTATACAACGCGCTTATAAGGGCTGGCATTTTGGTTCAAAATGTTTATCTCCCTCCGGCAGGCTGCTCCAACATCGGCTACGCCTGCATTAAGACCCGCTCGGGAGGCGATGCAAAGCAGACGCTTGCGGTCATGCTGTCAGGTTCGAGGCAGTGGATGCCTAAGACCGCTTACGTATTTGATGAGGATATCGACATCTACAACGATGAGCGGGTCAAGTGGGCACAGGCCTGGAGGTTCAATCCCGAAACTGGAGTTGTTCTGCTCCAACAGCAGAACATGCTTCCGCTGGATCCAAGCCTCAACACTGATTCGCCTCCCGATGCGGTCACCAAAATAGGGTTCGACTGCACCATCCCATTGATCGGCAAGATTGATCCCTTTTCCTACGCGGCCGCGTCTGTGTCGGAACCGCTAAAAATTGATGCTGCGGCAAAGCCCATGTCGGACGATGAGATCGCAAACGAGATGGAAAAGATGATTCGCGAAAAGCCGCAGAGCTGGAACGATATCGTGACGCACTTTGCGAGCCAGCCCTATCGCAATCTCTATCGAGCCTTTGGTCAGCTTCGGCCGAAGCTGGGACGCATGGCGGATGACCGGCCAAATTATCCCTATACGTTTTCCGACAAGGACTTTGTCACCTCCCAGCAAAAGCCGGATGCCCATGCATAAGCTCGGCGCTTTCCTCATGCCTTCGCATCCACCGGAACGCGAGATAGCGGATGGGCAAATCCTAGACTTGAAGGAGTTGGCACGGCTCGACTCCTTCGGGTTTGAGGAGGCGTGGATCGGCGAACACTTTACTTCCTCCTGGGAACCATGTCCGGCACCCGATCTGCTCATCGCACAGGCCCTTCTACGAACTAGCAAGATTCGGCTCGGTTCTCTCGGGCATCTGCTTCCGTACCATCACCCAATCGAGCTCGCGCATCGCGTAGCGTATCTAGATCACATGGCCAAAGGCAGGTATGCCTTGGGAGTTGGTATTAGCGCACTTCCTACGGATCATCAACTCTTCGATCTCGATACAACAGGAGGCCGCAACCGTCGCATGACCTTTGAGGCGCTCGAGATCATGACGCGCCTGTGGACGCGTGGTTCCAGTACGTTTCAGGGAGAATTCTGGAACACCGGCAGGACCGAATCCGCTTTTGCCACCTTGGGATTTCATCTTACGCCCTATCAGCAACCACATCCCCCGATCGCCATTGCCGCGCTGACGCCAGGGTCCGAGAATCACAAGCTGGCTGGTGAAAAAGGCTACCTGCCCGTTAGTCTAAGCATCAGTCCCAACGCAGCCATCACCGCGAAGCACTGGAGCGCGGTTGAGGAAGGCGCGGCGCGTACAGGGCGCATTGCCGATCGTGCCGACTGGAGAATCATTCGTGATGTCTATGTCGCTCCTACCGATCGCGAAGCTCGTGAGTGCGCGATCGACGGCATGATGGGTCGCTGCTGGCGAGAATTTTTGCTTCCCCTCTATCTTGGCCTCGGCTTGGGCCCGATGTTGAAACGCGATCCCGCGATGCCGGATGAGGCCATCACGCTTGACTATCTCTGCAACGAATTGTGGTTTGTCGGATCGCCTAAAACCGTGGCGGAACGCATCCATCAATTGGATATGGAGGTAAACGGATTCGGTTCTCTGCTCATTGTCAGCTACGACGCTAAAAACGAGGGTGCTGCGTGGGAGCGCAGCCTGCAGTTGCTGACTAGTGAAGTGATGCCTCGTTGCTCCATCGAACTCCCTGTAGCGGCGCGCCTATGAGCTACATCGCATTCGCAACCGACAACTTCGACAAGGTCGCTTATTTCTATGGGGTAACTCCTAGCTTCCCGATCGTTGAGCAGTGGGATAGGACCAACGGACGCGGTCAGCGCTTCAATCTAGGAGGCGGGCTCCGTTTGGAGATACTCGACAACCTTCGCGAGCGGCAGCCCGCACCTCTCGAGATGAGTGCACGAGTTCACGTAGTCATTGAGGTCGAAGACATACAAAAAGCTTTTGGACGTATGAAGATTCTCGCGCCGACTCCCAACGACACTTCTTGGGGAGCCCGACTCTTTCAAATCTTGGATCCGGATGGGGTCCCCGTTACTTTCCTAGAGTGGACGCAGACTGAAGGACACCAGGGATGAAAAAGATTGTGGTTGGCATTTCCGGAGCGAGCGGGGCAATCTACGGGATTCGGTTGCTTGAGATCTTGCGTACCCTTCCAGACATTGAAACGCATCTGGTTCTAAGTTCTGCAGCCCGTCGAACGATCACGCTCGAAACGGATGTCAGCGTTGATGATGTAGAGTCGCTGGCACACAAACAACATAAAGTAAGCGACATCGCCGCTTCCATTTCGTCCGGTTCCTTCCGTGCTGTTGGCATGATTGTCGCGCCCTGTTCCATGAAGACAGCAGCCGGCATTGCCACTTCGTACTCCGATAATCTCCTGCTGCGAGCAGCCGATGTCATGCTAAAGGATCGCCGGCCTTTGGTCTTGCTTGTCCGGGAAACTCCATTGCATCTCGGGCACCTGCGCTTGCTTGTCCAGGTCACCGAAATGGGGGCGATCGTGATGCCGCCCGTTCCTGCCTTCTATCACCGGCCCAAGACCTTGGAAGAGGTGATTGACCAGACGGTCAACCGAGCTTTGGACCTGCTCGGCATCGAATTAGACAAGGATTTATTTCCCCGATGGACTGGTCCAGCAAGGCCAGTCGGCCGGCTCTTACAAGAAGCCGAATCGCATGAACCGGCTGCTTCTCTCATTGCATAATCTCAACGGCGGTTAGCGACGCCCCAACAGTGCACCGCACTCCAAGGAGATCATCATGGCACATAGCGAACACAGAATCACCATCGACGAGTCGAAAGACGCAGTTTTCGAAGCAATCACCACAGCTGACGGACTGAAGGGTTGGTATTCCCCAGATGTTTCCGGCAAGAGCGGTAAAGGGGATGAAGTAACACTTTCCTTCACCCAGAAAGAGGGCCCCTTCCGCTGGAAAGTCACGGAAGCCGACCAGGGGTCGCTTGTGCGTTGGGAGTGCCTGGCCGGACCAGGCCGATCAACCGGAACCGTTGCCACGTTCCGTCTCTCCGAGAGCGGGAGCAACCGAACCGTTGTCGAACTCGACCATGACGGATTTCAGGAGTCCGACGCCAAACT
>CALMVK010000110.1:5417-21252 GCA_937873145.1 uncultured Granulicella sp.
TTTACTTGTCGCTGGCACGACAGCCTTCGTGTCGGATGCTGCCATGGCGGAAGCCGAGCATGGGGCGCCTGCCAAGGACAATCAGTCTTACTTCACAGTGCCGCAGGAAAAGACAATGACCGCTCAGAACAGCAATCGTCAACCTCTCAGCATGCCAGAACAAGAAACGTCAGGGAGCTATAGCAATAGTGCCATCACAATGATCCCTTCAAACGGTCCGCTCCCGGCGTCAGCGGCAGACCGGGCCCTCGAGGCAAGGATTGCACGCGCTCGCTTATCCGGGCCGAAGGAAATAACAAAAGATGCCACTGTAGCTGACCGGGATGAGCAAGGACAGATTATCGTGCTCCGCAAAGGCACGAACGATTGGACTTGCTTTCCTGGCAATGAAAATCAAATCGGCGATGTGCCGATGTGCGCGGACCCCATGGGAATGCTGTGGATGAACGACCTTATGGCGCACAAACCAAAACCCACCAACACCTCTCCCGGTCTGATGTACATGCTTTGCGGGGCAACGCAGCATAGTAATACAGACCCTTTCGACAAAACCAGCCCGGCTATTCCCATTGGTCCTCATTGGATGATCCTGTGGCCTTATGACGCCAAGGCCAGCGGCCTGCCAAACAACATCCGAGATGCGGGTGCCTGGGTCATGTTCGACGGCACTCCTTACGCGTACCTGCACATTTGCGGTACACCCTGGATGGGCAGTGAATACACACCAGATCTTGTGCCGGTCTGGACAATGAGGTACAGGCAAAACTTTGGTTCTTAGTTGCTTACTACTTGATGGGCGATCCAAAGGATGAGGGTGTGACTCCTGCGCCTAGGGAGCAGTACACGCAGGGATTTCTGTCGATGACCTGGACGGTCGCAGTTTCGTTCCAGACTTATGGAGCAAAGCTGTTGAAAAGCCGATCGACACTGCCGGCGACGCAAGAAGAAGTGAAAAAATCTGAAGTATCGAGACACCGTGGGGAGCACCGCTGAAAATACTCTGGCGGCCCGATTACCATCTTTCAGAAGGCTTCACACCTTACCGCTTTTACAAGTCGGCCACATCTCAAGCTGGCACCTCTTTAAGGCAGGTCATTGCTCTGGATGTAGGAGCAATGACCTGTGAGAATACCTTACTTTGCTAGCAGATAGGTGATCTTTGCCATGATGTTACGAGAGGCGAATCGATTGGAGAATACGACGACTCGGTTGATTTTGCCGACGACAACGCTCGATCTGCCTTTAAACATAGCCTTCAGGCCAGCTTCCGCAACCTTCGCTGGGGAAACGACGGTAGCCTGCTGGGATGGCTTTGTCTTGAGGCCGGAGACTTCGTTGAACTCCGTATCCATCAGGCCCGGGGAGACCACGGTCACGCCCACTTTGGAAGCGAGTTCGACATGCAAGGCAATGCCAAAGGCCAGAACGTAATGTTTTGCGGCACCGTACGCTGCCAGCCATGGATCTGGTTGATAGGCCGCTATACTTGCGACTAGAAGAATGTGGCCCGCGCCACGATCCGCCATGCGCTTGCCGAAGAGATGACTTAGTTCCGTCAGGCTAAGAATGTCTAACTGCAACATCTCCCGCAGCCGCGCCGGCTCCTGCGTCATAAACTCCCCGGCCAGGCCAAAGCCTGCATTGTTGATCAGGATGTCAGGCTGAATACCCCGCTTATCGAGTCTTTTCTGCAACTCCGCCGGACTCGCCGGATCGCCAAGATCGGCGAGCTCAATCACGATCTCGACGCCGTTCTTTTCCCGCAGCTCCGCCGCAAGCGCTTGCATCGGTTCCTCTCGACGAGCCGTCAGCACCAGATTGCATTTTCTGCTGGCCAAGGACCGAGCGAACTCCTTGCCAAGCCCACTCGATGCTCCCGTGATCAACGCCCATTGTCCCGCTGTTTGCGACATGCAACACCTCTCGATTTCAATTACAAACTATTCTGCCTTGCATTGGGTCGACTCTCTCACCAAACGCAATGCCCTCACGTCGTCCAGGTGCAGGCACTACGTCCTCCGCGGAGTTTGCCCGGGAGGACGTAGCCCAGGCCGCTACGCGTTCGCACCGCCGTCAACCGTCAGCGCCGCTCCAGTGATGTACTGAGCCTTTGAACTTGCGAGGAATGTCACGAAGCTCGCAATGTCATCGACAGTACCGTACCTGCCAAGAGCGGTGAGCGAACTAAGTATCTCGCCAAACGGCCCGGCAGCCTGATTCATGTCTGTGTCGATCGAGCCAGGCTGTACAACGTTCACCGTGATGTCGTTTGGACCGAGCTCCCGTGCTAGTCCCTGTGTAAACGCCGTCAATGCAGACTTGGTCATTGCATAGATGGGCAAACCTGCGCCTCCGGGTACGCGGTCGGCGAAGAAGCTACCGATATTGATGATCCGGCCGCCCTTACCAAGATGTGGAATCGCCGACTTGCTCGCTACGATCGGAGCACGTACGTTCACCTGCAAGAGCGCGTCGATGTCATCCAGCGAGATGTCCTTGACTGTACCCAGTTTCAGAATTCCAGCATTGTTCACCAGAATATCCAACCCGCCAAGTTTGGCCACGGTCTTCTCAACCGATGCCTGAACGGCTGCAACATCCGCGTTGTCAGCTTGAATTGCCGTAGCCTTGCGCCCTAATGCTTCTATTGCCTTAACAACCTCATTCGCAGCCGTCTCCGACTTTTCGTAAGTGATGGCCACATCGGCCCCTTCGGCAGCAAGCGCCTTTGCAATTGCTGCGCCGATGCCTCTGCTTCCGCCTGTGACGAGAGCGCGTTTTCCTATAAGTGACATTACCAAGCCTTTCTGTTTCGATCGCTGTTAATTGCATGCGAAGCGCTTACCCTGAATAAGGGAACGTTTGCCCGTCGAGTTGCTTAAAAACAAGAGTAGACCGGTTGGTTCTAAATCTCAAGAGGGCGTATCCCATCTTGATGGTAAGGCGGCCAAGGGCTCGAATGCGCTCTGAGCGGTCAGATATGCAGGCCATCCTGCGTGTCTGCCTGTTCCCTTGCCCGCCGGCTTTGTTGCGTTAAGTAGCTGAGGCGCAGCATACCCCCTTCTCGTCTTGCGATCATGCGGCAATCTGGAAGAGCCGGTTCACAAAGCGGATCTCCGGCGTTTGTTGCTACCTTTCCGCTTCTGCCAGCATGCAGCTGCCCGAATCGATGCGCATTTGCCCTTCTGCCTCTGCAGCGAAGAGGGCACCTCTCATCTCGAGGATTTCAAGACTGCGAATCGACTTGTTGTAAGTTGGCGCCAAATCCTGGGTAGTGTGGCAGTCTTTGCTTTGCTTCTTCAGGCGATAGGAGAGCCGTTCCGTTTGCGATACCGAGTTGGATGTAGTGCTCTGGATCATCCATCACGTAGGTCACCGCGTCCTTTGGTAACTCCATGCTGGTGGCCGGCTCAGATACCTGCTCAAAATAAGTGTCCAGCCCAACCGAATGCTCACCGTCTGCCTGCGCAATGAGCAGGACCTGTATCGTCGAGGAGCGATAGTAAACGCTATGCGCGAAACCTCGGGGCAGAAACACAGACCCACCCGCGCTCACCTTGACGCTCTCTTCCGTACCCTCAATGAAAAATTCCAACTCACCTTCCAACACATACCACGTTTCGTTTTCCCCCATGTGAAAGTGCGGAGGAGGCTCATTGCCGATCTTGGCAGAACCTTTCACCAAGGCGTACCGGCCATTGGTTTCGCGACCTCGCACTAAAAAAGTCGCAAGATTCCCCATATAAAACCTTGAGTTTTCAAGAACCGGCTCGCGTGCAAAAGCCGAAAGCGATGACATCGAACTGTTTTCCAAGTTAGCTTCCTTTCGCGCCTGTGCGCTGTGCCCGAGTGTACAGCGGTCGGCTTTGTTGCAGCAATCAGGCGCGGTCCGGGATGTCCGAGTCGTTGCCCTGCCGCAGACGTCAAGCAGACTGAACGAGACTTGATGCCTCGGTGATCCTGCTCGATGAGGTTGTTCAGGTACTTCGAGCAGCGCAGCTTGGTGGTTTTCGGAAACAATCTGTACTCGTGCATTTTGCGTACAGCCCGATGCGAGGCAGCATATCTATCGAGCGTGATCCTCACGGGTGCACGGTCCTGCATATGAATTGCTTTACGGAAAAAGCCTTGGCTGCCGCTGTATCCGGATGAGGACTCAGGCGAAAGTCTACGGTTTTACCGTCTCGGTCGACAGCACGATAAAGATAGACCCACCTTTCTCGTACCTTGAGGTAGATCTAGTCCATTCGCCACGATCCGCCAACTTTCCGTGCATAGCGGTCACCGCGCTTCTCAAACTCCGGAGCCTGCCGCTGTCCAGCGCATGATCGTCGTATGCGCTAAATGCAAGCCTCGCTTCGCCATCGTCTCAACCAGATCACGCAGGCTGAGCTTGTAGCGCAGATACCAACGCACACACAGAATGATGATCTCCCAATCAAAGTGCCGCCCAGCAAACAAATCCTCCATGCTCTTCAATTTGCTCACCTAATCCTCTAGATATACTCTGGCGATTGGCCGGAAGCTATTTGCACCAGAGCCAGAGGTAAACCTTGGAAATACAGTGGCTTCGTTCCTTTGTCGTCTTATCTGATTTGTTGCATTTTGGGCGGTCTGGAGTTGCGCTCAATCTCAGCCAATCCGCATTGAGTGTGCAGATGCGCAAGTTGGAGCAACATCTTGGAACGCAGCTCTTGCTCCGGGACCGCCGATCCGTCCATCTGACCCGTGCGGGAGAGACGCTTTTACTGGATGCAAAACGTATCCTAAGTGATCTCGATAGTGCCGAAAGGCGAGCGAAACAAGTTGGCGATGGTGTACGCGGCCACCTCCGTCTCGGCTTCGTCTCCACCGCCGCCACAGAATTTATTCCAGACATCGTGCGGTTCTACCGAACAAAATATCCCGATGTTGAACTCAGTCTGCAGAACCTTAGAACCAGGGACCAGGTCGAGGCATTATTACGTCAGCAAATCGACGTTGGGTTCATTCGTCTACCATTTCCCGCCGAAGACCTTGAAATCTCTCTCATCGCTTCGGAGCCCTTCCGGTGTTTTCTTCCCAAGGATCATCGTCTTGCGGCCAATGCTGAAGTCGACCCTGTGCAACTAAAATCCGAGCCGTTCTTCCTGTACGACCGCTCGAAGGCACCTGGATTTTCCGACCGGATTCTTAGTATTTGTCTAAACGCTGGTTTCAGCCCTTACACCTCTCAGAACGCCAGTGAAATGCAGACTATCTTAAGCATGATCAATGCGGGTCTGGGCGTTTCCATTCTCCCCACTTCTGCGGTAGCTCTCGGGAGTGAGCAAGTGATAAACCTTCCGCTCACCGGTTGCATCACAAAGTCAGAGTTGGGCATCGCTCATCTACGCTCCACCGCGCAAGATCCTCTCCTGCGGCATTTCGTCCAAGAGGTCCAGAAACTTAAAGCTTTGGATCAGCAAGAACGTAGTTCAGTCAAAGACATCTGATGTACAGATGTAGTTACAGCGCGCTGTTTAATGCGTTAGACACAATCAGAGGCATATGTTCGACTAAATGAAGTATCACAGGGGCCGTTATCAATGCGCGCCCTGCCAAGGGATAAGGGTTGCGCAATGATGCGAGGCGGCCAACAACGACCCTACCAAGCACGCGCCTTCGGCCCAGACCTTGCGACCGGGCGAATGAACGACCTATAGGTTTATGTTGCAGGAGCCGTTTGCGGTGTCCTCATCGCGGTTCCGCTGGATGGCTATCTACGAGGAAAAGTAACCTCATCGGAGGCAGCCGCGGTGGAGTCCTAACCGAACCGAGGCGATACCTCGCGAGATCCACAGGAGAATGCATGTCTTACGTCGAAGATACACAGATTCAAGATGGTCATTACAAACCCGGCACAATCCTGGACGATGGCAAGTGGCGGGTCGAGTTTGACTCCATGGGACAGGTGAAGGTGCCTGCCGATAAGTTATGGGGCGCGCAGACGCAGCGCTCGCTGATCCACTTCTCTATCGGCAACGATCACATGCCCACCGAGGTTTATCACGCTTACGGGATCGTCAAGAAGGCTGCAGCGCTGGTCAACGGACGTTCCGGCAGGCTGCCGCAGGATAAAGCGGATCTCATTGTGAAGGCCGCCGATGAGGTCATTGCCGGTAAGCTCGACGAGGACTTTCCTCTCTTTGTGTGGCAGACCGGCAGTGGAACGCAAAGCAACATGAACGTCAATGAGGTGATCTCGAACCGCGCCATTCAGATGGTCAAGGGTACGCTGGGGGCGCAGGAGCCGATCCATCCCAACGATCACGTCAATATGTCTCAGTCATCCAACGATACCTTCCCGACCGCCATGCACATCGCTGCGGTCAAGGAGATTCGTGAGACATTGCTGCCCAAGGTAGGCGCACTGACTACGGCCATTGAAGACAAAGCGAACGAGTGGGAACACATCATCAAGATCGGTCGCACCCATCTTGAGGACGCCGTCCCGCTTACGGTTGGACAGGAGTGGTCAGGGTATGCCGCACAGATGCGCGATGCCCTGGCCCGCGTCGAAGAATCGATGGCCGGACTTTATAAACTCGCGGTAGGCGGCACCGCTGTGGGCACTGGGCTGAACTCTCCGGTTCACTTCGATGTGGATATGGCGACGGAGATCGCTGCGCTTACCACCTATCCATTCATTACGGCGCCTAACAAGTTTGCGGCACAAGGATCGCTCGATGCGATGGTTGCGGCGCATGCTGCGTTGCGCGGACTCGCCGTATCCCTCATGAAGATCGCCAACGATATGCGCTGGCTTGCCTCCGGCCCACGCTGCGGCATCGCGGAACTCATCTTGCCGGCGAACGAACCCGGCTCATCCATCATGCCGGGCAAGGTCAATCCGACCGAGTGTGAGGCGATGGTGATGATCTGCATTCAGGTCATCGGCGACGATGCGGCGGTGGCGTTCGCCGGGTCGCAGGGCAACTTCGAGCTGAACGCAATGCGGCCCATCATCATCAACAACTTTTTGCATTCAGCTCGCATTTTGGCCGATGGCTGCGAGAAGCTGCGCGTTTACTCCGTCGCGCGTACGCAGGTCAATGAAAAGAAAATAGCAGAGTACGTCAAGAACTCACTCATGCTGGTCACGGCGCTCAGTCCAGTGATCGGCTATGACAAGGCGTCCGAGATCGCGCACACTGCTCAGCGGGAGGGCAGCACCTTACGTGAGGCTGCGGTCAAGAGCGGCTACATCGATGAGAAGAAGTTCAATGAGGTCGTCGATCCGCGCAAGATGATCTCGAATAAAACGAGCTGAACTTTACCCCTCGATCGCAGGCAATCGACGAACAGAATTCTTCACTCCATTCAACCAGCACCCTAAAGGAGAGGCCGATGTACTATCTGTACTTCGTGCGCTTCCTTACTGTGCTCAGTTGCATTATTGCCACGGTGCTTCATGCGCAACAACAGCAACGGGCGGACGATGGTCTCAGCGGACCCGATCGGCACGAGCAAGATCCGCACGACCGCGGCCACCTCTTCGGCGATTGGAAGGGTGGCCGTAGCCGGCTTCTTGAGCAAGGTGTCGATATCGATCTTCAATACCTCTCGGACTCGCTCTGGAGTCTTCGATCCCCGCAAAAGGAGCGCTTGGCAAGTTGGAATCGTGTCCGTGGCACCGTGAATCTCAACTTAACCCGTCTCACCGGAACCCCCGGCCTTACCTTCCACATCACCGGCCTTTGGCAGGGAGGCGGCAATCTCGGCACGTATCTGGGAGCCATTGCCAACCCAAGCAGCATGGCCAGTGCAAACACCTTCAGGCTCGACTCCTACTGGATCGAAAAGCGATGGGTAGATGAAAGAATCACTTTCCGGCTGGGCCAGTTTGCGGGGGAAGACTTCTACGGCACCCAGCATGAAGGGACTTCGTTCATTCTCGAGCCTCTGGGCTACGCGCTGGGTAACTTGGGGTCTACCTACGAGAGCTTCGATCCACCTTCCACGCCGGCGGCGGAACTGCGAGTCGTGCCATACAAGCACATCTACATGAAGTCGATGGTCTTCGCCGCCGATCGCATTCCATTTGCACACAATCCATCCGGCTTTGTACCGCAGTTTCGTGGAGCTGCCTCTTCCGTTTCCGAGATCGGTTGGGCACCCGGGCAGCAGGCGTCGAGCGTGCGCGCTTTCGACACCATCGCGCAACGGCGTGGCTACTCCGGTCTCTACCAGCTTGGCGGCTCCTTCAATCCAGGCAAGTTTCAAGCGAGTGGCCCCATTCCACTCATCTCCGGGAACTATCTGGTTTACTTTATGGCAAGCCAGGCCGTCTGGCGCAAGGACAAAGACTCGAGCGTGGGACTGGACCTTACAGCGGCCACAGACTTTACCCCGGCCAACCGCAGCCGAATCGACCGGCAGACGACCGTCGGCGTCCGTTACAACGAACCACTTCCGTTACGGCAGCACAACACAATTTCGTTCGGCTATGTTCTTAGCCAGCTAAGCCATCAGTTCCCGGCTGTACTTTCCACTGCCGCTCTTCAGCCCGAGAACGCGCTGGAAGTGAACGGCCTGGTACAGGCTACGCGCTTCATCACGCTGCAGCCGGTGGTCGAACGATTTATCAACGTGGGCGGCTCTACCAGGCAAGCCACCGTCTTCGGCTTCAGATCCAAAGTGGATTTTTAGAACGACATTTATTCGCCGCCTTCGAGTTCGTCAATCGCATGTAAGTCCAACCCTTTCAGGAGAATGAATCATGAGCAACGAAACTTCAAACGGCATTCAGCTGTTGCGCGATCCGAAATCAAATCAGTCCACCGCTTTCTCCACGGAACTACGTGAGCAGAAAGGCTTGGTCGGCCTGCTGCCTCCTCGGGAGGAGACGCTGCAACAGCAGGTTAACCGCTGCCTCTTACAGCTCAGCCAGAAGCCGAACGATCTGGAGCAGTACATCTATCTTGCGCAGCTCTGCGACGATAATCAGACGCTCTTCTATGCTGTCCTCGCAACCGATCCAGCCCGTTTTCTCAAGATCGTCTACGATCCGACCGTCGGCGAGGCCTGCCTGAAGTTTGGCCACATCTACCGCAAGCCCAACGGCCTTTATGTCTCGATTGACCAGCGCGGCAAAGTAAAAGATGTGCTCGCCAACTGGCCGGTGAAGGACGTACGTGTCATCTGCGTCAGCACCGGCGGCCGCATCTTGGGCCTGGGTGATCTCGGTACAAACGGCATGGGCATTCCGATCGGCAAGCTACAGCTCTACACGGCCTGCGCCGCCGTTCCTCCCGAGATCCTGCTGCCCGTTTTGCTGGATTGTGGGACCGATAATCAGCAACTGCTCGACGATCCGCTTTATCTCGGCCTGAAGCAAAAGCGACCCACGACCGACGACCTTGATGTCTTCGTTCAAGAGTTTGTCGATGCCGTTCAGGAGCTCTATCCAAAGTGCTGCATTCACTTCGAAGACTGGAAGGGTGCCGATGCGATCCGCTTGCTGGCTCGCTACGTCGACAAGATCAGTTGCTATAACGACGACATCCAAGGAACTGGCAGCGTAACGGTCGCCGGCTTATACAACGCACTCAAAATCACCAAAGGCACCTTGAAGGAACAGCGTGTGCTTTTTCTCGGTGCAGGGTCGGCCGGCATCGGCATTGCGAACATGATCGTCTCCGCGATGAAGCTGGAGGGGCTGTCGGTGGAGGAGGCACAAGCCCAAATCTCGATGATCGACGTGAACGGCCTGCTGACCCCGGAGACGAATGGTCTATCCCCGGAACAGAAGAAATATGCGCACAAGCAGACGCCGACCAAGGATCTGGTTGAAGCCGTCAATGCGATCAAGCCCACCATTCTGATCGGTGTCAGCACCATCAAAGGCACCTTTACTCAACAGGTGATCGAGGCGATGGCCAAGCTGAACGATCGTCCGGTCATCTTCGCGCTCTCGAATCCGACGGACCATGCCGAGTGCACCGCGCAGGAGGCCTATCAATACTCGAAGGGCAAAGCGATCTTCGCGGCTGGCGTACAGTTCGATCCGGTGCAGCTAGAAGGCAAAACCTATGAGCCCAGCCAGGCAAACAACTTCTACATCTTCCCGGCTGTGGGTCTGGCTATCATAGCGACAGAGGCCAAGCGCGTTCCCGATGAGATCTTTATCGAAGCGGCGCGCGCCACCGCGGATCAGCTCACGAGCGAACAACTAGAAAAAGGCATGCTCTTTCCTCCGCAGGGCGACATTCTGAATGTCTCCATCAAGACGGCGGTCAAGTCCGCTGAGAAGATTTTTGCGCTCGGCCTGGCACGCGTGCCCAAGCCCGACACCGTAGATCATCTGATCGGTTCCATGCTCTACAAGCCAGCCTATGCTGACGGGCAATAGCCAACTTAGGGGTGCTCGCTTAAGCGGGCATCCTTCCAGTCCGACTCCACAGGAAGGAGAACCCATTCCAATTTCCAAATCTGCCCCCGAGACAGTGCAATGGCAACAGGCGGCGGCGGCTGTCTATGCCCTTGCGGGCGGGTACGCGGACGCAACAGGGTATCTGCTGGCCCGCACCTTTACCGGACACGTTACAGGAAATCTGGTACTTCTGGCGGTCTCGCTCCAGCATCCGCATTGGGGGGAGATCGGCCACCGCATCCTCGCTATTGTCGCGTTTCTGCTTGCGACCGGTGCGGGCTTTGGCATCGCACGCTTCAGCATCCTGCGTTCGCCTTGGATTCTGTTTTCAGCACAGGCTTTTTTGATTGGCGCGGTCTCTCTGCCGTTTGTTCGCGGGTCTCAGAATCACGACCTATGGCTTGTGGCGGGGCTCTGTCTTGCGCTCGGGTTGCAGAATGGTGCGATTACTTCAGCAGGTGGAGTCAGCTTGCACGCGACATTTATTTCAGGAGACGTGACCTCGCTGATCAAGCTTTTCTTACCAGACCGGGCCGGAAACACTAAAAATCCTGCTGAACAGAAAGCCGGCAAGCCGGCCAGGCTAAAGGGAGCGATCCTGTTCTGCGTTGTACTGAGCTTTTTAGCAGGTGCCTGTGGAGCGACTTGGCTGATTGGCAGATTCGGTTCCCTGAGCCCGCTTGTCCTACTTCTTCCTTTGGGTGTTGCGGCCATTCTCTCCACTCTTGCCACTACCGCAAGCCAATCCACTAAGAAAGGATAGCTCCTATGAATCTCAGCGGACTTGTTTCAGCGTTGCTTCCTGTTTTCTTTGTACTCGCGTTAGGCTATGCTGCGGGCAAGCGCAATGCCTTTAGCGCCGAGCAGGCTGCTGGCCTCAGTAAGCTGGCGATCACATTTGCTTTGCCGGCATCGTTGCTCGTCAGCATGACCCAGATACCACAGTCTCTTCTGCTTCAGCAGGGGCCTTTACTGGTCGCCATCCTTGTAGCGCATCTAGGGCTTTTCTTCGTTGCCTGGTTTGTCATGGGCTTTGTCAAAAGTCTTCGCGGAACACCCGCGATTCTCTATGCCCTCATGCTTGCAACTTCAGCAACGCCGGTCTTTGGCCTGGCTGTGCTACAGCCTATTCTGGGGAATAATGCGAGTGGCGCTATCGGGCTAATCGCTTTGGCAATCAACCTGGTTGTGCCCGCTGCTGTGGTGCTGCTGGAGGTGGACGCGGCCAAACATCAAAAGACAGGAAACGATCAAGCTCGCGACAACCCAGTCGTAACCGGGCTAGTGTCCGGCTTGAAATCGCCTCTCCTTTGGGCACCTATTCTTGGGATCGTCATCGTGATCGCAGGGATTTCGTTGCCACATGCTATCGCAGCGAGCCTACAGCTGATCGGCGTGGCGACCTCCGGCATCGCGGTATTCGCTGTTGGCCTTATTTTGGCCTCACATTCCTTCTCATTTTCAGGTCGTGTGTTTCTTGGAACCTTCGGACGGCTCACGCTGCAGAACTTAGTATTGTTTTCATTTTTGCATCTCCTGCATGTATCGAGTCCGTTCGCTGGAGAAGCACTTATTTGCTGCAGCTTTCCTTTAGCAACTGTGGTCGTACTGTTCGCCGCACGATACAAGTCTTCTGAATCGGAAACAGCATCGATGCTGCTGCTGTCCACTTTGTCGTTGGCCATCACGGTGCCTATCATTCTTTGGCTTACCCAGCGCTGGCCGGCGTAATCATGGCCACATAGCCCTATCATCGCTCTCTCAGGAATGAAGTCAACGATCTTTAGCGTGCCCGCTGTCACGATAAAGAGGCGTCTTGTTCTGGAACGCTGTCGCCAAATTCCCCATCCCATTCGCCGTCGCTGTGGTGTGCAGGTGCGAGGATCTTCATCGAACCGTGAGCAACCTCCGCACGGCAAAGACTTTCGAGAAGAGTTCAGCCGACGGGTTGATCTCGCCAGCCGCGCAGCTTTTTACCTAGCGAAGCTGCGAGTCGGCCATGTACTCTTGCGGTTTCGTACTCTAGGGAGGTCACGTTTGATGCTCCTGGTGTGGCCAGGCTGGCGGGGCGGGGTAAGGTGACAAATCCAAGTTGCAGCAGCCTGCTTCCAAGGTCTGTCGCGGCCGATTCCGTGCCCTGTTCATAGCCATAGCTCGACGTAAATGCAGTGGCTCCCTTCCCGCGCAGAACGTCTGGTGGAATCTGCAGGGCGATCTGGGCCAGTGTCATCGCAAGCTCTGGACTCGTTGCGGCGGGTGCAGCGGGCGTTCCAAAAGCAATGACATCGGCCCACTCCACATCCTGGATACGCGGCGTGGCAAATTCATCGTGCATCCGGTCGCGATTCGCCGCCCAGGCCGGGTCGGCTGCAATCAGTTCCTCCGGCATCCTGTCGCGACTGCGCCTGAGACGGATGTTTGCACCGCCTTGAATGGCTCCTTCAGCCAGCAAAACGGCCAGCCGTTCGGTCAGGCCGCCTCTCGAATAGAAGATCACCAATACCTTGCTGTCGCTCAAGCTCACCTACTCCCTTTTAAAAAGGAATCCTTACATGAGGATATATTGTCTAGTAGATGAACGGCGAGGCAATGACGACGCAAGGATTCGGTCGAGGAGGGCAGAATGACAAACACCCCAACGGCAGGGCAGCTCTGGACAGTGCTGGCACGCTGCTACAAGGCAATGAGCAGCCGAGTTGAAGCCAGCGTGGCCGATGCAGGCCTATGCCTCACGGACTTCATGATCCTCGAAGCCCTGCTTCATAAGGGACCGCTCACCATCACAGAAATCCAGGGCAAGATTCTGCTGGCAAGCGGATCGATGACGGCCGCTATTGATCGGTTGGAGAAAAAGGGCACGATCGTACGCCTGTTTGTGAAAGCAGACCGTCGCGCTCGTCTACTGCGGCTTACCGAAGCCGGACGAGAGCTGATCGAACGTGTGTACGGGGAACATAAGGCAGACTTCGAAAGGCTTATGGGCGTGTTGGGCGACAAGGAGACGGCGCAGATGTATGCAGGCCTGAAGCGCCTCGGCCTGCATGCCGCAGCAAAGAATACGGAAGACACCATGTCGAAAGAGGGCAATCATGATCGTGTATCGCAGAAGTGAAGAGCGTGGACATGCGGACAAAGGGTGGCTGAACTCGTTTCACACCTTCTCCTTCGCCGACTACAAAGACTCGAATCACGAGGGTTTCCGCAGTCTCCGCGTGTTGAACGAAGACCGGGTGGCGGCGGCCAAGGGCTTTGGCGCGCATGGACATCGGGACATGGAAATCATCAGCTATGTCATCTCCGGCAAGCTGGGCCACAAAGACAGCATGGGCCATGAGGAAGTTTTGGGCGCAAATGAGATCCAGGTGATGTCTGCCGGCACCGGCGTAGTTCACAGCGAGTTCAACGCGTCGAAGACCGAGCCCGTGCACTTTCTGCAAATTTGGATTGAGCCTACGAGCAAGGGCTTCGTGTCCAATTACCAGCAACTTGCCTTCGACGCTGCGGACAAGTTGGGTGACTGGCGGCTTCTGGCTTCGCCCACCGGTGGCCCGGGCACCGCGCAGTTGCAGCAGGACGCTTCCGTCTCCGTTACCGAACTTACGCCCGGTGAAGCGCGGCCCTACACGCTGCAGCCGGATCGTCACGTTTGGATTCAGGTGGTTTCCGGCCAGATACTGCTCAATGGCAACTCGTTGAAAGCTGGCGATGCCGCAGCGGTCAGCGAAGAACAGCAGCTTACCTTGAACGGCGCTGGGGAAAGCTCAAGCGAAGTCCTGCTCTTCGAGCTTGCCTGAAGCCATTCACCCAACAACACGCAGTGTGAAAAGGAATGTCATGCATCTCATTGCCGGCCTTCACCATGTGACCGCTATCGCTTCCAACCCGCAGCGCAACCTCGATTTCTACACTGAGGTGCTCGGACTCCGGTTCGTCAAGAAGACAGTCAACTTCGACGATCCGGGAACCTACCACTTCTATTTCGGCGACGACACCGGGGCACCAGGCACGATTCTCACCTTCTTTCCATGGCCTCATGCCAAGAAGGGTACTGTCGGTGTCGGGGAGGTTCTGGCGACAGCATTTTCCATTCCGACAGGTTCATTTGCTTACTGGACCGGGCGCCTGCGCTCCCTCAATCTCACCTACAACGAGAGCACGCGTTTCGGTGCGCAGGTGATCGGCCTGGCCGACCCGGACGGCATGCGCCTTGAGTTGATCGAGCACGCCGAGACCCATGCCGGCTCGGCTCCCCGCTACTCCGACGTGCCGCCCGCGTCGGCCATCCAGGGTTTCTATGGGGTCACGCTGCTGGAGCGGCGCGTGGAGCCAACAGCTGCCCTGTTAGGTGTGATGAAGCTGAAAGAGTTGGCGCACGATGGAGATTACGTCCGCTTTGCCCCTGCTGGCGACGCCCTGGGGCGCTACGTGGATGTGCTCGTCAATCCAAAGGCACAACCCGGCAGGCAGGGTGCAGGCAGCGTGCACCACATCGCGTTTCGGAACACGGACGATGCGGATCAACTTGCCTGGCACGCTACGCTTGCGGCGATCGTCGGCGTCACTCCGGTACAAGAGCGTACCTACTTCCGTTCGATCTACTTTCGCGAACCCGGAGGTGTGCTGTTTGAGATGGCAACCAATACACCCGGGTTCCTGATCGACGAACCGATCGAAAGCCTCGGCGAAGCCCTGCGGATTCCAGAATGGTATGAGCCGCAGCGGCACATAATCGAAGCGCAGCTGCTGCCGCTCACACTACACAAGTTCTCGCCCACGTTGCAGGAGGTTGAGCAGTGAATACCGACCCGCACGGCGCACAACCCATCGTGAGCGCCGGAACTCCGCTCGCCAAGGCGGCAGGAGCGATCATCCTGCTGCACGGCCGCGGCGGTTCGGCACACGACATCCTCAGCCTTGGCGCGTCGATTGCGCCGGAGGACGTCGCACTTCTGGCGCCGGAGGCGGCTGGACACACCTGGTACCCAAACTCGTTTCTTGCACCGCGCACGCAGAACGAACCGCATCTCTCATCCGCCCTGGCAAGGATCGCGACCGCTGTACGGGCTGTGATCGATGCCGGCTTTCAATCCGGTCAGATCGCCCTTTGCGGCTTTTCGCAGGGCGCGTGTCTCGCGACTGAGTTCGTGGGCAGAAATCCACAACGCTACGCGGGCCTGCTTGCCTTTACCGGGGGCTTGATCGGGCCGCTTGACGAGCCGCTCAACCTTACCGGCAATTTGCAGGGCACACCCGCTCTGCTGAGTTCCGGCGATCCAGACCCGCATGTCCCTTGGTTACGCGTGCAGCAATCGGCAGAGCTGCTCACCGGCATCGGCGCAACTGTCACCACTCGCCGCTATGCCGGCCGGCCGCATACGGTGTTGCAGCAGGAAGTCCAGGACGGGCTGCTCCTTCTGCAGCATGCGTTCGCCGCTCCCAGGT
>CALMVK010000110.1:21352-54546 GCA_937873145.1 uncultured Granulicella sp.
TTAGTTGAGCTATCGTCTTTTCAAGCGCGGCGATGGTACGTGCATTGTTCATCTAGAAACCGTATCAGGTTCTCTCGTTCTAGCTTCCCGTACGGGGGCATGAACTTGCAGAGACGGACAGAGATCGAAGGGGGCTACCCGTTTGATTCCTTTTTCTCTCCGAAAAGGAACGGCTTTGGCGACAGGCCTCTTCGAGCTGGAGTCGAGCTGCACCTGTTTATGACCTTGTGGATGCTGCTCTCGCCATAGCTTCAGCAGAAGCGGCGGCAGGCCGAGAGTACCGCCTTGGTCCGGTTGGAAGTGCCCGGCTTGAAATGTGCCCAGTGGATAAGAGAGGCATTGGACAAGGAGAGCGTATGGGACTCGGGAAGAAGTACCAACCTGAGCAGGTGGTCAATCTGTTGCGGCGGATCGAAGTGGCCGTAGCGAACGGGAAAGGCGACGGCTCTGGCGTGTAAGGAAGCCCGGATCAACGGGAAAGCGCCGACGCTTGAACATGACTCATCCTAAATAACCCAGACACACTCTGACCTTCTCAGCCGGGATCAATGCACAGAGCTCATTCCAGGTGGGTGTGGAGGGTTATCCTACAATTCGTGGATCGATCAAAACATCCCTTAAGGCTTAAACCTTCGCTGGCAAAGTTTCGGAGTGATCCTCACGAGGCTTACCTTCGGCTGCAAATCATGGCCAGCCATCTGTCCCATGAGGTCGACCAACTGCTTCGTTCGTTCGATATCTCACAACCTCAGTTCAACGTACTCCGCATTCTTGCGGGAGTTGGTTCGGAGGGTTTGGGACGGAACGACATTGCTGCACGCATGATAACAACCACCCCAGACATGACCCGCCTGCTGAACAGGATGATGGAAAAGGGCTGGATTCTCCGTGCGCGCGGAACAGAGGATCGCCGTGAAGTGCCAACGACCCTGACTTCCTTAGGAAAGCAGTTGCTGAAGAAGATTGATGACCCCCTGGATTGCCTACACACACGACAATTTGAGACCGTCAGTCCCAAAGAACTGCGGCGTTTGTTGAAGCTGTTGAAGACCATCACTACAACCGAGCCATACTCTTGATACCTTGATGAGTCCTTTTTGCGACCGGCACATCCCATTAGGTGTTGATACACCTAATGTACTTTTAAAAGAGGTTGCTGATGGCTTCCGCCCAAATTTCTTCTTTTGGTTCAAACGCTGTAGGTATTCAGCCCCCCAGTTTTCGCCTGCCGGATGCAACGCATGTAGGTCTTGTCAGCTTGGCGGTTTCCAGTCTGAAAGCATCGATTGCCTTTTATCACGAGGTGATCGGCTTGGCCGTGCTGAAACAAGATGCGACCACGGCTGAGCTGGGTATTGGCGAAACAGCACTGCTGAATCTTAAGGAGCTTCCTGGAATTCAACCGATCGGCCGCCGTAAACGGCTGGGTCTCTATCACACAGCATTTCTGTTACCAAGCCGAGCTGCGCTCGGCAGCTTTACTAGCCATTTGAACCGGCTCGGCGTGTACTTCGGGGCGGGCGATCACCTCTACAGCGAAGCCCTCTACCTGACCGATCCGGATGGACTCAGCGTGGAAGTTTACGCCGACCGCCCTCGCAGCACCTGGAAGAGCAATGGTACGGAACTGCTAAGCGCGACGAACAGTGTCGATATCGGAAGTCTGATTGCCGCCGGCGATGGAGAATGGCACGGTGCGCCAGCCGGAACGACGGTGGGACATGTTCACTTTTATATTGGCGATCTTGAGAAGGCAGCACGCTTCTATCACGAGGCCATGGGCTTTACGATCATGACGTGGAGTTACCCGGGTGTACTGTTCATCTCCGCGGGTGGCTATCACCACCATGTCGGCCTGAATGTCTGGGCGGCAGGGTCCCCGCAGGCAGGCCCCACCGACGCGCGCCTTCTATCCTGGGAGCTGGTCCTACCCGATCTCTCCAACCTCGAGGTACTTTACAAAAATATGAAACGATTGGGATGGGATTGCAGCCTCCAGGCCGACGGCAAACTGACCGCAACGGATCCGTGGGGCATCACGGTTCATGTTATTTCAGGTTGAGCTTTACCTGCGTCACACATCACCGGCCAGCCCAGCACGTAGCCGTTGATGTCGTGTTCCGTACTCTCTGAAACGACTCTCTCAGCTAGGTACGCTTTCCTTGCTCAATCCAAGTACGAGCCGCGTACATCACAAATTGATAACCTCCGCCTCCACCAGATCCAATTGGCACGGATTCGTTGGGACGGTGCAATTTCGTTCGAACCTGCAACGTATGGTTCTCAGCACGCCGCGGGTTCTTCTTCACTCACTTTCCACCAGGAATGTTAAGAACCCCGTATAGAAACAGACGGACAACGTGCCTTACTCTAAGCGTGACTTCGGAGGGCGACACTCGACCTCCGGTGAGAACCTTCAGCTGCAGGTTATTAATCAGACCGTCCAGGAAAATGGCGGCCGCGGCGTGCGGGTCTTCGAGCGCAAACACTTTTTCCAGAGCGCGTTTCGCCAGAAAGCTGCCCAGGATTGCATTGGCACTGTCCGGCCCGGGAGAAAAGAAGAATCTTGCAACCTCCGGGACGCGAGGTGCTTCGCTGACCATGAGCCGATGAAAAGCGATCGCCTCGGGTTTCAGTATCGCTGTGAGCACCACATGGCCAACCTGCGTGAGCGCCTCTTCCAACGACAACGCTTCCAGAGCAGGACTGGCGAGTGCCTTTTTCATGGGTGCCAAAATCTCTGTACACAGGCGCTTCAACACAGTTTCAAACAAGCCCTCTTTCCCGCCAAAGGCACTGTAGAGATCGCGGTACGAACCGCCCGACTCGGCGATGATCTTTTCCAAAGACACGCCCTCATAGCCGTGTTGTAGAAACAGTCTGCTGGCTACAGCGGCGATCGCAGCCGCTCGCTCGTCGGCACCCACGTTCGTTCTACGCGCTGGCCGTGACGGCTTGAGCGATTGCTGAACCTGCTGAATGGGCTGCTTGGACTTCATTGGTAATCCAGGCTACCATCTCAATATGGTAATGCGTCTTACCATCTGTTTAGCCTGCAAAGAGCTTGGTGTCTAGGCAGTACGATGAGATGCGGTTTCGCCAGGAAGTTCAGGTCCAACAGGAGTGAAAATGAATCGTGAGCGCAAGCCGTATATGCTGACAAACCAGAACAGCACGGCGTTCTGGATGATCGATAACCTGTGGATGCCCTTGGCAACGAGCCACCATACACAAGACAACTTTTCACTCATGGAGCAGGTCTGCGGTACCGGAATTGGTGGACCGCAAACCCACATGCACCCCACCGACGAAGGCATGCTGATCCTTGAGGGCCATGTCACTTTCCAGGTCGGCGGCCACGAGATCAAGGCTGGTCCGGGAACGTTTGCCTCCATCCCCCGAATGACCGAACACAGCTTCACCATTGATAAGCCATCTACACGGCTGCTCAATTTCTACACGCCGGGTGGGTTCGAAATGCTCATCATGAGCCTTGCCATACCGGCCCCGGAGCGCCGGGCTCCGGAGCCCGGAACAACACCCATGCCCCCGTACTGGATGACGATGGAGGCCTCCAGAGAGTTCGGGCAGTTTGCCGCTCCGACGATGCCCGTCGCAGACCCGCCGACGGACGAGCACAGAGTCACAAAACCGAGCGAGACCAACCCGACGCTGCCCTTCGGCGTGGAACTGGACAAAGCGCCAGTCTTCCAGTTGAAAGACAATCTGATTACGGTAGTTGCCTCCGCGGAGCAGACCGGCGGATCCTACTCCTTGTCGCGCCAGAAAAGACCAAGGGGCTCTGGACCCGCTGTCCATTCACACGAGCAGGACGAGGCCCTCTACGTGCTGGAAGGAGAGCTTACCCTCATCGCCGGAGAGGAACGATTCAATGCGACCGCAGGTTCGTTCCTGTACATCCCCGCAGATGTGCACCATAGCTTTCGCGTGGTGAGCGATGAAGTTCAACTTTTGAACTGGCACCTGCCTGGCTGCTCCGAGCAAATGCTGCTGAAAGCAGCAATTCCAGCAGCGGTTGGCACCACGAATACTTAGTTTATGAGGTGGCATGCTCATCTGCGCGGTAAGTGCAGTACCACCGAAGGTCCTTGTAACGTATTGCGAAGCACTTCAAGCACGGGCGGCAAAAGACAGGCCTACTCAAACTGCTAGGCCGTATTGCCATATTCACTTCCGCCATTGCACAATTTTGGTGCCGTAGATGGATGGTAAGTTTGCGGGATGAGTTGAGCGAGGCGCAGTGGCGGCGGCTTGAGTCCTTGTTGCCTGGTCGTGTGGGCACGGTAGGTCGGCCTGCGGAAGATAATCGGCGTTTTGTAAACGGGGTGCTCTGGGTGATCCGCTCGGGCATGCGCTGGGCCGACCTTCCGGAGCGTTACGGCAAGTACAAGAGCGTGCACGCCCGCTTCATCCGCTGGGCTGAAGCGGGCGTGTGGGATCAGCTGTTCGACGAACTGGTTGCGGACCGAAAGAACCCATACCGTATGCTCGATTCGACCATCGTCCGGGCTCACCAGCAGGAGGCCACGGGCCGCAAAAAGGGGGGCGAAGATAAGGCTCTGGGGCGTTCCCGAGGTCGTCTGAGCACCAAGATTCACCTGCTCGCCAACGGCCTGGGGGGAACCCATTGCGTTCCGGCTGACCGGCGGCCAGGAAGGTGAGGTTGCCCAAGCCTTGCCGCTGCTGGCTGGTCGCCAGGCCGAGATCGCCTGCGCGTGGCTACACCTGGAGAAATATGTCGATACGGCCTAGCAGCTCCATCTAGAACGGACTGTCTGCCTTCAGCAAAGCCCATTCCATCCGCAGATACCCGCGCCGCTTCAGGTGGACGCCGTCACTGTAGGCGTTTGGATGTCCATGCAGCGCGCTCGCGTAGTCGACTACCGCGACCTTTCGCTGCGCAGCTAGTCGTACGATTCCCGTATCGAGAGCACGTACCGCCGGCAGGTACCGCCCGCTCTCTTTATAGATAGGAGGAATTTCAGCCAGCACCGGACGTACCCCCGACGCGCGAGCCAAGTCCACCATCCGGCCCAGGTTGCTCAGGGTCAACGCCGGATCCAGCGCCTGCAGCGTATCGTTGGTGCCTCCCAAGATCACCACCTCGCGATATTGCCCTGCAGAGATCTGCCGCGGAAACCGCTCCAGCATCTGCGCCGTGGTCTCTCCGCGGATGCCGAGATTCGCCCGAGGAAAGGACCAGCCCCACGTGAGCGAGTCGCCCATAAACGCAACCCGGCGGCTCGCATGATTCAGCCGCGGAAGCACAACGGCCAACGCAACCAAAACCACCAGCAGCCCTGCCAACGTTCGTCGCATGCGCCTGATCCTCCCGGCTTGTATCATCGCAGAATGATCTCGCTTGAAGACGCGCAGGCCCGCGCTCGCAACATTAAAGTGCTTATCTTCGATGTCGACGGCGTCCTGACCGACGGCGACATCACCCTCATCCCGCAGCCCGACGGCTCCGGTGTTGAGGTCAAAAGCTTCACCGCGCATGATGGCCTCGGCATCTCGCTGGCCCGGCTGGGAGGCCTGCGCACCGGCATCATCACCAAGCGCCAAAGCCAGACGGTTGCCCTGCGCATGCGCGACCTCAAGATGGAGTTCGTCTACCAGGGCCAGGCGCACAAGCTGAAGGCCTTCCAGGAAATCCTCGCCAAGGCTGAAGTGACCGCCGACGAACTTTGCTATGTCGGCGACGATATCGTCGACCTTCCCATCCTGCGCCTCTGCGGCCTCGCCATCGCCACCGCCAACGCTCGCCCGCAGGTCAAGCAGGCGGCCCACTGGATCACCCCGCTGCCCGGAGGCCAGGGCGCCGGCCGCGACGCGATCGACTTCATCCTCATCGCCCAGGGATCGCTCGACCGCGTCATCGAGCAGTACCTCGACGCCAGCAATCCCGCCGCCCAGGCCAGCGACATCGGCGCAGGCAATATGTAAGCGAACAACAGGCGAACGCGGTACCATCGATTTATGCTGGCCGAGACACCCGTCATTGCTTCCCTCGCCTGGGCTCATCCCGTCGTCCAGGAGTGGTTCGTCGCCAAGTTTGGCACGCCCACCGAGCCCCAGGAGGCCGGCTGGCCGCACATCCTCGCCGGCGAAACGACCCTCATCTCTGCGCCTACAGGCTCCGGCAAAACCCTGTCGGCGTTCCTCGTCGCCATCGACCAGCTCCTGCGCAAGGCCATTGCTGGAACCCTTGCGTCCGTCACGGAAATCATCTACGTCTCGCCCCTCAAAGCCCTTTCGAACGACATCCAGAAGAACCTCGACGCTCCCCTGGCCGAGATCCTTGAGCTCGCCCTGACCCGCGGTTACCTCGCGACCACCATCCGCACCGGCGTCCGCACTGGCGATACCTTGCCCAGAGAGCGAGCCGCCATGCTCCGCCATCCGCCACACATCCTGGTCACCACGCCGGAATCTCTCTACATCCTCCTCACCGCTGGCAAGTCCCGTGAGAATCTGCGCCGCGTTCATACCGTTATCGTCGATGAGATCCATGCTGTGGCCGACGACAAACGCGGCGCCCATCTCGCCCTTTCGCTGGAGCGCCTCGAAGCCCTCGTGTGCGGCGAAAACCAGCTTAGCCCCGGAGCTTTCCTCACCGGGCTGGCCACTCCGCCCCAGCGCATCGGCCTTTCCGCCACCCAGAATCCCATCGAGCTTGTCGCCGACTTCCTCACCGGCAGCCACCCCTCACGCCAACCCGCCAAAATCGTCCAGGTCGGCCAGCGCCGTCATCTCGACCTCGCCATCGAGGTCCCTTCCGACGAACTCGGCTCCATCGCCTCCATCGCCATGTGGACCGAACTCTTCGACAAGCTCGCCACCCTCACCGAGAATCACCGCAGCACGCTCGTCTTCGTCAACACCCGCCGCCTCGTCGAAAAGATCGCCTTCGAGCTGTCCGAGCGTCTCGGCCCCGAGCACGTGGCCGCGCACCACGGCTCACTCTCCCGTTCGCTCCGCCTCGACGCCGAACAACGCCTCAAGCGCGGCGAGATCAAGATCCTCATCGCCACCGCCTCCCTTGAGCTCGGCATCGACATCGGCAACGTCGACCTCGTCTGCCAGATCAATACAACCCGCGCCGTCGCCGTCGCCATGCAGCGCGTCGGCCGTGCCGGACACTGGCGCGGAGCCATCCCCAAAGGCCGCTTCTTCGCCACGACCCGCGACGACCTTCTCGAGCAGGCTGCCCTGATCCGCAAGATGCGCGCCGGCGAGTTGGATCAGCTCGAGATCCCCGAAGCACCGATCGACGTCCTCATGCAGCACATCGTGGCAGCCTGCGGAGCCGAGCCCTGGCGCGAAGACGCGCTCTTCAACGTCTTGCGCCGAGCATACCCTTACCGCGCGGTCACCCGCGAGCACTTCGAGGAACTCCTTAAGCTCCTCCACGAAGGCATCGAGTCCAGCCGCGGCCGGTACGGCGCCTACCTGCTGCGCGACGGCGTTCACGGCGAGCTGCATCCCCGGCGCGGAGCCCGCATGATCGCCATCGCCAACGGCGGAGCCATCCCCGACACCAGCCTCTTCGCGGTGATCCTGCAACCCGAGGGCGTGCAGATCGCCACCCTCGACGAGCACTTCGCCGTCGATTCCTCCCCTGGCGACGTTGTGCTGCTCGGCAACTCCAGCTGGCGCATCCAGAAGATCGAGTCCGCCGGCCGCGTCCTGGTTGAAGACGCGCACGGAGCCCCGCCCAGCATTCCCTTCTGGGAGGGCGAAGCGCCGCAGCGCACCGGCGTCCTCTCGGACGGCGTCGGCGACTTACGCGAAGAAATCTCCGCCCGCACCCCTGACGTCTTCCCCTCCGCGCTTCACCCCACCCATCCGCAGGTTGCCGAAGCCGTCTCCTGGCTTCAGGCAGAAACCGGAGTCTGCCGAAGCGGCGCGCTCCAGCTCATCGCCTACGTCGTCGCCGGTCGCGCCATGCTCGGCGCGGTTCCGTCCAAAACCACGATCATCGCCGAGCGCTTCTTTGATGATGGCGGCGGCATGCAGCTCATCCTGCATGCCCCTTTCGGCGGACGCGTCAACAAGGCTTGGGGTCTTGCCCTGCGCAAACGCTTCTGCCGCGGCTTCAACTTTGAGCTCCAGGCCGCCGCCACCGACAACGGCATCAACATCTCGCTCGCCGAGCAGCACAGCTTCCCGCTTGCCGACGTCTTCCACTTTCTCACCGAGCACACCGCGCAGGAGCTCCTCGAACAAGCCTCGATCACCTCGCCTATCTTCAAAAATCGCTGGCGATGGGCGGCTGGCCGCAGCCTGCAACTGCTGCGCATGCAGAAGGGCAAACGGGTCGCTCCGCAGATCCAGCGCACCCGGTCCGACGACCTGATGGCCAACGTCTTCCCCCAGGCCGCGGCCTGCTTTGAGACCATCGTCGGCGACATCCAGATCCCCGACCATCCGCTGGTCCGCGAGGTCATGAAGGACGTACTCACCGAAGCCATGGACATCGACGGCCTCGTCGAAATCCTGCGCGGCATCGAGCAGGGCACCATCCGCTGCCTGGCTGTCGACACACCGACGCCCTCGGTCTTCGCGCATGAGCTCATCAACGCCATGCCGTACGCCTACCTCGACGAGGCTGGAGCCGAAGAACGCCGCGCCCGCGCTACCACGTTGCGCCGCGGCCTGCCTTCCACGGCCCCCAACGAGCCACGCCATCTCGATCAGGCGGCCATCGACACCGTCCGCGCCGAGCTCTGGCCCGATCTGCGCGATGAACATGAGCTGCACGACCTGCTCCTCTCGCTTGTCCTTCTGCCACTCGCCTTTCTCGACACCGAGAAAGCAGCTGGCTGGCCGTTGTTTTACGAGCGTCTCGCCCGCAACAACCGCGTACAAACCATCGAAGTCCACGGCAAACCCTGCTGGATCGCCGCCGAACGTCTTCCTGCCATCGCATCCTTTACAGCCCAAAACTCTCCCGGAACCGAACCGGTTACAGATTCCGAGCACATCCTGCAATGTGTTCAGGGATGGTTACAAATTCTCGGTCCCGTGACTGCCAGCAGCCTCTCCACCCTGACCAGCCTGCCCGCCGCGGAAATCTTCAAAGCGCTTCTCGCCATGGAGATGCAGGGTCTTGCCTTGCGTGGAGCCTTCGAGCACCCCGCTCTTACCTCCTTCGATCCCGATCACGAGATCGAGTGGTGCGAGCGCCGCATCCTCCAGCGCATCCACCGCCTCGCCCTCGGCACCCTGCGTAAGGCCGTCGAGCCCGTCACTCCATCCATCTACCTGCGCTGGCTGCTCGGTTGGCAGCACCTTGCCCCACAGACGCAGCTCGCCGGAGAAGAAGGCCTGCTCGAAGTTCTCTCGAAGCTCGAAGGCTTTGAGGCTCCGGCTGTCGAGTGGGAGCGCACTTTGCTCCCGGCGCGCGTCGCCAACTACGACCCCCGCTGGCTTGACGCACTTTGCCTCTCCGGAGCCGTCGGCTGGGGACGCGTCTCTCCGCACCCGGCCTGGAACGTGGGCCAGGGCTCTGCTCCGCGCCGCGTCATCCCCACCAATGCCGCACCCATCACCTTCTTCGTCCGCGAGTCCGCCGACTGGCTGCCGCACGCGCTCGCAGCCCAGTGTGTCGACGAGAGCACCTTGCTCGCCGCGCTCAGCCCCGACGCCCTCGCCGTCCGCACCCTCCTGCGCCAGCGCGGAGCCTGCTTCTCAAACGACCTCCAACGCCTGCTGGCCTTCACCCGCCCTCAAACCCAGCAGGCCCTATGGGAGCTCGCCACGGCCGGCATCGCCTCGGCCGACGGCTTCGACCAGCTGCGCGGCATGATGGACCCCCGACGGCGCGCCGCAAGCCAAACCAGCTCGGCAGCCGCCGCACCCAACAGCCTGAACAAACGTGCCGCCGCCCGCACCACTGCTGGCCGTTGGTCGCTGCTCTGCGACGAGGCCGAGCCGCCCGCGCCCGTCGCCAAACCCACCCCTGCGGAACGCCAGGCCCAGGCCATCGCCGAAGCCCGCCGCCTCGACGCCGCACATGAGTCCGCCGCCCGCATGCTGCTCTGCCGTTACGGTGTGCTCTTTCGCGATCTGCTCGAGCGCGAGTCGAACGCCCCCAGATGGCGCGACCTGCTCGGCGTGCTCCGCCGTCTTGAAGCCCGCGGCGAGATTCGGGGAGGCCGCTTTGTCTCCGGCTTCGGCGGCGAGCAGTTCGCTCTCCCCGAGGCGGTCGACTCCCTTCGCGACGCGCGCAGTCGCACCTGCGTCCACGAGATCCCAGTCGCCGCCGCCGACCCCATGAACCTCGTCGGCATCGTCATCCCCGGCCTTCGTATCGCCGCCGTCCCAGGACGCCATCTTCGCTTCCGCAACGGCACGCTGGTAACGGACGAAACTCCATCGACCGAGCTCCCCAGCCCGGATGCAATTGCAACCGTGCTCCCGACGGCTTCTGCGGAGCGACGGTTATTCTGAGAGTGTGACTGACCCCTCCGATTCCACGCCAGAACTCGCGTCCTCCGACGAACTTGCGCCTGAGGACTTCTACTTCGACGGACCTTACATGGTCTTCACCGCCGCCTACCACCGGAAGCGTGGCTATTGCTGCAACTCCGACTGCCGCCACTGTCCATATAAAGAGCTATAGCTTGCCGTTCGGCAGAGAAGGCAGAAGTCCGTTCTCCGTGATCTGCTCATCGCGCATGGCTTTGGCGTTATTAAGAAACCAGGGTAACCTGTGGATCACTCACGTAGATCCGCAGCATTCAGTCGTTGCCCATTTCCGGCTGCGTGTCGAAGCCTACCTCGGTGGCGCGCCGTCCGCTTCTTTGAGTCTCCACCGCGCCCAAGGGCAAAACTACTTACTAGAAGACATCGTAGATAAATAAGCGACCGCACTTGCAGTGCTTAGGCCAGACAACTTAGATTTCCCGTTAGCCGCGCGTTCTATCTCAAACTGATCATCGGGTACAACAATACCGGATGTAACATCCCATTTCTTGAGAATGGTAAATGTTCCAGAACATGACATTGAGCTCAGCTGCATGATGTAAGTATGTCCGGGTTGTACAAAGAATCGTCGCGGAATAAGCTGCTCGGCGCTAACTCGACCGGTCGAGCGTTTAATTTCCCCTCCTCAAAGTCCACGTCAAAGGACGAACTCGTGCTTAATGTACCTGCAGGAGGCTGCAATATTACTTGCAGGATACGAAAGTGCATTTCCGTATACAAAAGATGGCCGCTTTCATCTAGCGAAATTACAGAGTAATTATTGAAGTTGGCTACCACCCAAGAGGACGAGGGCTCGTTACTGACCTCAACTAAGGAAGGCAGTCCTGCGAAATGGACGACGGTCTTGCCAGAGTTTTCGACTGCCCAGTCAGCCGCAAGCATCGGTCTCATCTGTGCGTTGCGCAAAGTCCTCATACTATAGGGGACAGTGTCTGGTTGTTTGTCTATATCAAAGGCGCTTAGTTGCCAACGATTCTCGGCCCCGTCATACCCGGAATTGCTATGGCCTGACAATGGTCCGAGCGGTACTGTGTCTTGAGCTATTAACGCTTCTCTGTAACACAGTGAAAACGCCGCTGCTAATATAAAGAATTCCATACCAGATGTAATTTACGTCCGGTCATCCGTAGCCTTTCAAATTGAGCGGGAAGCTTATACCCAGACTTTGCCCATAGACTGCACCTGCGTAACGGGTCTGTCAATCCCGCTTACGGTGTCGGCGCAGCTGCAGGCACCTTGGCCGCAGACGGTGCTACGGAGGGAGCCGCGCCGGCCGGCTGGATGATTCGCAGCGCCATCCGGGGAAAGCTGAAGCTGCCGCCGGCGTCATCAATCACGTTCACCTGGCAAACGTAATCGCCCGGCTGGAGTGGGGTGAGCGGCACATCGAACTGAAACGCCACGGCACCACGGTCTGGACTATTGATCGTGTTGGCTTCAACCAGGGGCGTCTCATAGACCTTCGCGCCAGCTAGCAGGAACTCGATACTGGTCAGCACATGCACCCCGCTTAGCGACGGTCGCCGCGTCAGGCCCGCTCCGGTCTCCGGAGGTGCGGCTCCACCCTTCTGGTGCGCCGGATCGTAAACCTCGTAGAGGAAGTAGAGGTGCTGATCCTGGCGGAAGACATGCGGGATATTCGGGATCCACTGCAAACCATCGCGCACCAAAGGGTCGGCCGTCTTCTGCGTATCCGGGACGCGCTGGCTCGCCAGCACCACCGAACTGAGCTTCAGCGGAGCCTTCTTTAGATCGGGAACATTCAGCTCGGTCTCAAAGCTGCCCATCTGCCCGGTCTGGTTCTCGCGTACGACGAACTTCAGGCTGTACTTGCCCGTTGCCAGATTGAATCCGGTCGAATACTGAATGTTTCTCTGCTGCACCTGTTGCGCCGCGTCCACAGCCAGCTTGATCGTCTGGCGTACATCGCCGACCTTGATGCCCTGCGCATTCTTTACCTGGCCGAGGATGTCCAGCGTGGCCTTATCGCGATCGCCATTCTTCAGAAAAGGAATCTGCGAACCCGGAACGATCAAGCTTACCGGCACAAAGAAGTGGCCTTCGTCCGTGCGGAAGTAGAGGGCCTGCAGGTAAAGGGAGACGTCGGTTGCGGGCAGATCGCTGCGCATCTGCTCGGTGAGCGCCAGTTCGCGGTCTTCGCTCTTGGCGTGCTGAAAGTCTGCGGGCGCATAGTAGCCGGGGCGATACTGGACGACGACATCCGGCCGGTTCACCTTGATGGTCAGGTGCCGAAAACCGCCGTCGCGCGCCTGATTAGTCGACTTGAAACCGAGAATGTAATACGCCTCGGTATCGTGCTGCACCTGCTGGAAGGCAGGGCCAAAGTCGTTCGAATCGAAGAAGGCCTTACCGCCCGTGTCCATGCTGAGCGTTCCGAGCGTCTCTTGCGAGGAAAAGTTGGCGCTCAAAGCTGCGGTTACCGCGCTTCCGCTATAGGCCGAGTTGCCGCGCAGACTTCCGCGGCTGGCGTCTCCTCCCGGCGGGAGAGCCTGCAGCCCACGGGTGTCGACCGAGTAGATCGCCATGTTGGCCTTCGTTGCGGCATTGGTCGCCGCGCGCAGACTGGCCTGGTTTTCAATGCCGTTGCGCGTCAGGCCGCCCGAGAAGTAGAGCATGGACTTCTTCTGGTCGACGCGCTCCAGGCTCTTGGCAATCGTGCGGATCGCCAAGAGTTCGCGGTCCGTGTTCAGGCTGTTGTACTCCGTGTCGTCCGCCGCAAACTGCGAGGTGTCGTCGCTGGTGCCGTCGGTCGAGCCCGTCGTGCCATTGGCAAAGCCGGTCGTGTCGGTGCCGTTGTACTTCGCCAGCCCGTGCAGCAACGCGTCCTTGTCGGAGGTGAAATCCTGGTCCATGCTCAACCCGGTGGACATGCTGACCAGCGCGACCAGGTCCGCCGGAGCCATCTTGTTCTTGACGTAATCCGTTGCCGCATCCACGGCGCGGTCGATGTCCTCATCCTGCATGGAGCTCAAATCGAAGAAGACTACGATCAGCCGGTGATCGCGCAACTGCTGCGGAGAGGCCGCCAGATTGTGCTCCAACAGCTCGGCGATGGTCGCCTTACCTTGGACCGTGTTCTTCTCCTGCAGCGCGACCGCCTGATCGACGCTTTGATAGTCAAAGCTGCGCACCGTCTGCGGCTTCTTGTCTTCAAGAATTTGGAAGTCGCTGGCTTTGAGCCCCTTGACCAGTTCGCCCGTTTTTTTGTCGCGCACCACGACGTTAGTGAGGACAAGGTTGGTATTTATGCTTAACGTAAAAGTGGAACTGCCCTTCTGGCCATCAGCCTGGGCGCCAACCTGAGGAGGCGTGGCTTGAGCCGGTGCGCCGAGCGTTCCCTGCAGTCCGAGAAGTCCGATTGTCAGTGCTGCCACCAGTTGCCGCATGTGCCTGCCCTTCTGTTCTCTTTCTTGCTAAAACCTGTAGCGAGCCTGCACCTGCAGCGAACGCATCGCGGCCGCGCTGGTAACCTGGCCGAAGTTGGCCGAGTTCTCCGTCACGTTGATGCCGCTGTACTGGACGGTGTTGAAGACGTTGGTGGCCGTCACCCGCGCTTCGAACGAATTGGTTCCGCCGAGTTGGAAGGTGCGCGAGAGAGCTGCGTTAGTGGCTACCGTTCCTGGTCCTTCAATGGAACCTTGCGACGCCGTGCCGTACTGCCCTGTGCCTGGCAAGGTAAACGCGTTGGTATTGAAGAAGCTCTTTAGCTGGCCCGTACCTTTGATTGCCGTCCCGGCTACCCGGTTCGGTCTCTGATTGAAGGTGTTTGCCGCCGAAGCCTCGGCCTGATTGCCCAAATACTGCGGCGTAAAGTAGGTGCCCGTCGCAAAGGTAAAGTTGCCGCTCAGCGAGAAGCCGTCCAGTGCCTTGGCCAGAATGCCGCCCTTGTTCAGGAACTCACGATTGGGGCCAAAGGGCAGCTCCAGCACCCAGTTGCCGGTCAGGTTATGGCGCTGATCGAAGGTTGAGTTTCCCTCTTCAAGATCTGGCCGATAGAAGTTTTGGATCGGCGTGCCCACCGCGCCACCGACCCCGGAGGCGTTGTCGATCGTATGCGAGTAGACGTACGTGAAGCCTACGGCGATGCCCTTTTGCTGTCGCTTCTGCGCGCTCAGCACAAGCTGGTTTGAGTGCGAGCCCGCAATCGATCGCTCATAGTCGAACGGAGCGATGCCCGGCGTCGTCGTACCCGCGGGTGTTCCGTTGGGGGAGCCAACTAAATCCAGATCGCTTCCCTTCGAGCCGTTGTAGCCTACGTTCAGCACAATCCCCAACGGAATCGTCTTCTGCACGTTCAGGTTGTAGATCTGGACCATGCCCAGCCGATAGTTTGGGTCAACGGCCCAGTTATTTGAGATCTGCTGCGCGGTCGAGCAGCCGAAGCCATTGCTGAACGTCAGATTTGCCGTCGTCGCCGGGCGGACCACGGAGGTTCCCGACGAAGTCATATAGAGATAAGGCGCCTGCGTGGTCGTGCAGCCAGTGGCCGCGGGCGTCGGATTGGCGCTCGTAGGTGTGGGCGCGACGTTATTCTGCGTCACGGCAAACGGCACCTGCTGCGACAGCAACTGCGCAAAGGTGCGGTACTGGCCGGTGTTGAAGTTGATCCCGTAGCCTGCGCGTACGACCACATCCTTGATTCCTTTGAATCGTGGCGTCCAGGCCCCGCCAAAACGCGGCTCGAACATCGTACGGTCGGGACGGATCAGGCTACTCGGGAACTGGCCGCCGTAGGCTCCCGTGCCTCCCGGAAACACGGCCTGCACCGCGGTGTAGTTCGCGTTGTGATCCAGATTGACCAGCCGGTTGTTCTTTTCGGTGTACGGCCCGAAGTACTCGTAACGCAGTCCATAGTTCAAAGTCACGTTGGACTTGATGCGGAAATCATCGGTCACGTACCAGTCATAGACGTTCTCGCGCAGGTAGGTCTTATAGATACCCGCCTGGATGCTGGTGCTCTCCGGCAGTCCCAGCAGAAAGTCGGCAAACCCGGAGCCGCTGGCAGCGGTCGAGCCACTTATCCCAGCGATCTGGTAGGCGGGGCTGGCCGTCGCATAGCCCGTAAAGGTAAAGGAACCAAGCGGATTATTGCCGCCAACCGAATCCGCATGCACCCGCCGAATGTCGAGCCCCAGACGGACGTTATGCCGCTTGTGCCGCCAAGCCACGAAGTCCGAGAAGCTGATTGTCTGGCTGATTGACTGCTCGGGAGTGGTGTTCGAGAGCCCCGCGAAGTTTGTGATATTCAACGACGGCACGCCATTATAAAAGTGTGGGTTGGCAAACGATTGCGCTTGGTTCGGGATGTTCAAATTCGCCGTCTGGGTAGGATTCGTGGCGCTGTTGGTGAAGTAGTTCTGGGTCTCGGACGAGCTGCGATTCCAGTTCACCGAGGCGTTGTTCGAGAGTCTGCCATAACTGACGACATAGCCTAGATTCAGCGCGTTGCCGTCGCTCGCCGTCGTTCCGCCCAGTGGCAGAAAAATGTTGCGCAGGTCGCTCGCAGTATGCGAGTAGTTGAACGAAGCATTGATATTTTGTCGCAATACCGGAGGCGCGTTCGCGTTTCTGCCTCCTCCTCCACCACGGCCACCACCGCCAAATCCGCCGAAGCCTCCAAAAGGACCGCCGCCGGTCTGCTGCCCAAGCTGCCGCTGATAGCGGGTATTGATGGCGATGTTATTCGCACCCGCATTTGAGATCGTCTGATAGTTGAAGACGGTCGGGTCATTCGAGCCGCAGTTGATGTTGCACTGCGGGTAGTAGTTCAAAAGCGCCAAAGCCTGGGGCGAAATTCCGACCGTGCTGTTCCTCAAATTGTTGCTCGGAATCGGCATCCCGGTTTGAGGATCGAAGAGTGAGACCGGCGCCAAGCCACCGCTGACCCGCTGGAATGACTGGGAAAAGTCACCCGCGCGCTCGAGAACCGTCGGAACACGCACCGGATTGGGCAAAAATGGATTCAGGTTCTTCTGCCCAGTCAAATTAATAAAGACATATTGCCGCGTGTCCGGCTTCGTCAATCCAGGAAGATACGGCGATCCGGCAATACTCGCCCCAAACCGGTTCGAGTACGCCGAAGGATTAATAATCGGCTCCAGCGTGGGGGACCACGGTGCCGAGTTCAACGCGTTGTTGCCTCCCTGGTAGAAGACGCTACCGTGCGGTTGCGCCGGGTTGAAGTTGCGAAACGCTCCGCCGCCTCCACCCTCGCCACCCCGTCCTCCTCGTCCTCCGCCGAAGCCGCCGCCACCGCCGCCCAATCCGCCTGGACCACTCAACATGCCCCCCAGCATGCCGACGACCGCCTGAATCTGGTCGTTGGTGGCTCCCCCCTGCTGTCGCGCATTGCTCAGGGCATCCTGGATCCGGGTGCGGATCTCGTCCTCACTGAAGCCGGCCAGGCCGTTGGTGCTACCGGTGACACCGCTGACCGTCACCGCATCCGCCGAAGCGCCGGCGTCGTTGCCAGCGATCCCGGCTAGCGACGGCAGTGCGGTCGCCCCACCCGTACCGCCCGCGGTTGCCGCTTCTGCTCCCGAGGCCTCGCCGAGCATGTCCAACGTGATTGTCGACCGCTGGCCACCCGCGCCCAGAATACGCGTGCGCTGGTTGGCGACAGCCTCCGCCTGGGCTAAGCGGGAGGCAAGCTCCAACTTGAACTCCGCTACCTGGTCGGCTGACTCCGCTGTGATCCGCACCTCGTTCGTGACTGGAGCGAAGGCCGAGAACTCCGCCCGCACCACGTAGCGGCCGGTCTTCGGGATAGTCATCGCATAGGTGCCGTCGATGCCAGTCGTGGTCGCGTATTTCTTCCCGGTTAAGGTGTTGGTTGCCGTGATGGCGACTCCGGGCAGGGGCATCACGCCCGTTTTGACTGTTCCATGGATCGTGCCTCCGATGGCCGTAACCACCGCACTCCCTGGTTCCTGACTCGCGGCAGAGGGTGCCTGCTCCTGAAGACCCGATGCCGGCCGCGATTCTTGCGCGAATGCCGTAGACAAAGAAACGAGCACCGGAACAAGAAAAGAAATCGTCGCAAACGCCACGCCCGTGTGCTCACGTGTTCGACGCTCCAACCGCCCCTGCGCTCTCATCGTCCTTTGTTCTCTCCTGTCTCCGGGGCTGAACTTCCTGAGCCATTCTGCCGTCTATGTCCGCGTGCGGACGCGTCGCTGATGCCTAAGGTTGTCGGCACAAAAATGCCCTTTTTCAGCGATCCAGGACCCGCCACCAAGGAACCAACCTTGACGTCCAGAAGAGTAACGCTCTCGCCTGCATCCTGGGCCGAACTCGGTGACGTCACACCGGTACGCCCGCCTCCCAGCAACTCGCCTCCCATCGCCATCTGCATGCTGCGTCCTCCACGCCGAAAGGACGTATCCTCGTCCACCGAGATAACCTGCCGCACCTGGTCGGGCCGCAGCACCGTGATCCTGGTATCGTCGATCGCCGTCACCGTTCCGGTGATCCAGGTCTTGCCGAGACCTTCTCGGGCCTTCTTGATTTGTTCAGCGTCGATGACTACTAAATAGAGTGCATGCACCGTTTTGCTTGAGGCGTCCAACTCTCCCATCGCGCCGATCCCGTCTCCCGGGTGGATCTCGGCAAACTTGATCGGCTCACGATTCTTCAGCACGCGCGTGTTTGGCGAGAGAGCAACTTGGTACAGTTCGCCACGCTCCGTTTTGAGGGTCAGGCGATCCTTGGTTACGGAGGTAACCGTCCCTTGCACGCCGCGCCCGGCACCCAGGATCATCGCCGGCTCACCGTTACCCTCTTGCTGCGCCGCGGCAGATCCAGCCAGACTGAGGCCTGGCAGCAGATAAAGGAAGATGGCTCCGATGTGCCGCGCGACCAACGAAAATCTTCTGCTCATCAAGCGATCCCCTACCGGTACAGACGGTTGCTCCATCGGAAAGACTCTACGGCTCCAAATTGGAGTTTGCTCGCGAGCCTCCGCCTTCGGCCGTTGCGCCAGGCGGTTCATGGTTACGAACCCCAGCCGCGCGTCCCGCATCCAAAAGATGATCTTTAAGAAGGACGACCAGCTATGTCCACGCAAACGGCACCAGTCTCTTCCTCCCGCGGCACCGCCTCTCTTCTCTCCCGGTTTCAGAACGTTCGCGCTGCCACGCTTGCCTTCACCGCGCCCCTTTCGCCTGAAGACATGATGGTTCAGTCCTGCGCGGAGGCAAGCCCGGTTAAGTGGCATCTCGCACATAGTTCCTGGTTTTTCGAAACATTCGTTCTCACCCCCTTCAGTGCGGGGTACACGGCCTTCCATCCTGATTTTGTCTGGCTTTTCAACTCCTACTACACGTCGCTGGGCGACATGCCGGCGAAGAATCTGCGTTCCTCGTTCTCCCGGCCTCCCCTCGACGCGATCCTGGCTTACCGTAACCATGTGGATACGGCGCTGGTCACGCTGCTTCAAAGCGATCTTCAGGAACAAGAAGAGGACATTTTGCGCCGAGTGGTTTTGGGCATGGAGCATGAACAGCAGCATCTTGAGCTCATCGCTACCGACTTCAAGCATGCCCTGTTTACCAATCCACTTCAGCCCGCTTACCGTGTGGCGACGAGCAGCCAGGCTGCGGCGCCCTCCAGAGACGAACTCTCTCTTGGCTACACCGCGTTTGAGGGTGGCCTGACGCAGATCGGCATCTCTCCCGACGCATCCGATCCCGAGGCCTTCGCCTTCGACAACGAAACGCCACGTCATACCGTTTTTCTTCACCCGTTCCGGATCGCCAACCGCCTGGTCACTGCTCGCGAGTACCTTGCGTTTCTCGACGACAACGGTTACTCCCGATCCGAACTTTGGCTCTCCGAGGGTTGGAGCACGATGCGCGCCAGTGGCTGGCAGGCTCCGCTTTACTGGCGACGCGACCCAAATGCGGCGTCTGGCTGGAGCATCTTTACCTTGCACGGATGGCGAAGTCTGGACGAGCTTTTTGAGACTCCCGTGTGTCATCTCAGCTTCTTTGAAGCCGATGCGTACGCACGCTGGGCTGGCTGTCGTTTGCCGACTGAGTTCGAATGGGAGCATGCCGCGGCCTCGCTTGGAGCTAGGGCCGAGCCGTTGAACAATCCGTCTGCCAACATGCTCGAGTCCGGCGTTCTGCATCCCGCTCCGGCTGCCGGGAATTTGCTTCAGCAAATGTTTGGGGACGTATGGGAGTGGACGTCGTCCGGGTACACGGGCTATCCCGGCTATCGTCCGCTGCCTGGAGCGCTCGGCGAATACAACGGCAAGTTCATGTCCTCGCAAGTCATCCTTCGTGGCGGATCCTGCGTGACGCCGGCGACGCATATCCGCTCCACCTATCGCAACTTCTTTCCCGGAGCGACGCGTTGGCAGTTCTCCGGCCTGAGACTGGCTCAAGACGGCGGACATATCAACTAAGATCTTTCTTGCAGTCTCTGTTCGCGTCAACTTGTGTTCAGGTTCTAGCGAACGGTTTACCCACCGAAGATAGATGGAGTATGTGTGCCGCACATTGCAGAAGCGATTGAATCTATTGCCAATGCCGCTCGTACCGGGCTTTCCGCCTCCCCAAAGACCCTGCCGCCCTGGCTGTTTTATGACGAAGCAGGTTCGTTGCTGTTTGAACAGATTACAGCGCTGCCTGAGTACTCTCTTACACGGACCGAACGCGCCCTGCTTGCCGCTCACGCGGATGACATTCTCGCCGCGCTGAAGGCGGATGTCACCCTCGTCGAACTTGGCGCCGGAACCGCGACCAAAACCGGCTTGTTGCTGAGAGCCGCAGCCGCGCGGCAAGCGACGGTGCTCTATCAGCCGATCGATGTCAGCCCAACGGCGCTTGAGGAAGCCTGCGCACAACTCTCTGCCGGGATTCCTGGGCTGACGGTGCGGCCGCAGATCGCAAACTACGTGACAGAACCGATTCACGTGATGCGGGAAACTCATAAAAAGGTCCTCGCTCTCTCTATCGGCTCCAGCATCGGAAACTTTAGTCCGGACGAGGCGCGCGCCGTGCTTGCCAAGCTCAGACAGCAGCTTCGCCCGGGCGATCATCTGCTGCTGGGCACCGATCTGGCACCAGGTCCACAGAAGTCTGTACGCTCACTGATTGCGGCCTACGACGATGCTCAAGGTGTTACCGCAGTCTTCAACCTCAACATTCTGAGCCGTTTAAACCGTGAGTTGGAGGCCGATTTTGACCTCCGGCGCTTTGAGCATCAGGCTCGCTGGAATGCTGGTGAATCCCGTGTGGAGATGCATCTCGTCTCGACCTGTGCTCAAACGGTCTCCCTTCCTGCGCGCTCGATGGGCCGCGCACAGACGGTGCACTTTGCTCCCGGGGAGACGATCCACACGGAAAACAGCTATAAGTTCACCGCGGAGAGCGTGCGCGCGCTGCTCACGCCCAGCTTCCGTCCGGTGCGCAGCTTCCGCGACGCTGACGATCACTTCGCCGTAACGCTGGCAGAGGCTGTCTGATCTCGGCCGTGAGGTCTTCTACACCGCGGAGATTTACTTTTTTCGGCGGCGGAAGAGCGCAAAGGTGCTCAGCCCGGAGAAACTAAGCAGCGCAATGACAATCAGCGCAAGGCCTCCCAGGATAGGAACCAGCGCCAGTGCAATCCCAGCCGTGAGCGCACTGGCCATCACTCGCAACAGCGCTTGAGTCAATCCAACGAGGATACGAACCACCACCATTCTGCTCAGGATAGTCGCAAGAGCGGAAAAGGCGCGAATAGTTTACTACGACTTATGGGTTGCAAGGCACGCACGGCGGGCTGAGGAAGGAATGGGCGGTCAGGTCTTCAGCTAAAGTGAAAGCCGCGAACGTTTGCCCTTTCGCGATGGGCCCGGAGTCTGAACGGGAAGCGCGCGTTTCACCTTGGACGGCGAAGCTCAGAGAGCATTGCGGGAACTGCAATGGTGGAAGTCGCGGGACGTTGGCCGGCAACAGGAAACCCCACCTCTCAAGCGCGAGAGATGGGGTTTGGTTGGGGTTGATTGTCGGTTAACCCTGGTTCGGGAGGGTGCGGAGGGTGCGGTAGCTGGCGTTGCCCTTGGACCAGACGAGCAGGAGCAGGTCCTGGTCGGAGGCGCCGGTGCCGCGCACGCTTGAGACGAAGTTATCTGCGGAGTTGACGGGGTGGCGGTTGACCTCGAGGATAACGTCGCCCTGCTGGAGGCCGGCGTTGTCAGCAGGAGAGTCTGGGCGAACCTGGGCGACGACGACGCCATGGACAGAGGCCGGAAGCTGCAGTTGGGAACGGGTGTCCTGGTCCAAATTCTCGACGGCAAGGCCGAGCTTGCCGGGTTTGGCGGCAGGGCTGCCGTTTGTGCCATCGCTTTCAGCGAGTTGCGTTCCCTTCCCGGCGTACTGGCCTACGGTGAGTTTGAGGTTTTGCGATTTTCCATCGCGGAGGATGCCGATGGAGATGGAGGTTCCGGGCTGGGTCTCCGAGACGGCGACCTGAAGAGCCTGGCCGTTGACGAGCCGAGCTCCGTTGAGCTGGGTGATCACGTCGCCCTGCTGGAGACCGGCGCGAGCAGCTGGGCTGTCGGGCGTGACCTGGGCGACGATGGCTCCGGCAGCGTCCTGGAGATTGAAGAAGTGGGCGTTGTCGGGGGTCACGTCGTTCATGCTGATGCCGAGATAGCCATGCTCGACCTTGCCATGGGCGATGATCTGCTGGGAGACGTTGCGGGCGGTGCCGGAAGGAATGGCGAAGCCGGCGCCGGCGAAGGAGCCGGAGTTGGTGGCGATGAGGTAGTTGATGCCGACGAGTTCACCGTGCGCGTTGACGAGCGGGCCGCCAGAGTTTCCGGGATTGATGGCGGCGTCGGTTTGGATGATGCCGCCAGGGGTGCGGGCGTCTTCGCGGTTGGGATTGTCGCGGTTGATGGCGGAGACGATGCCGCGGGTGACGGAGAACTTAAGGTAGCCGAAGGGGCTGCCGAAAGCAAGGACGGTCTGGCCGGGCTCAAGCTTCGAAGAATCGCCCCAGGAGATGGCGGGGAGGTTCTGTGCGGCAATTTTGACGACGGCCAGGTCGGTGAGCTTGTCCGTGCCGATGACCTTGCCGGTGAAGATGCGGCGGTCATAGAGGGTGACGGAGATCTGGGTGGCGCCATTGACGACGTGGTTGTTGGTGAGGATGTAGCCGTCCGGGGAGATGATGACGCCGGAGCCGATGCCGTGCTCGGTTTGGGGCTGCTGGGGCTGCATCTGGCCGCCGAAGAACTGACGGAGCTGGGGTGGGAGGTTCTGCATCTGGCCCTGGTCAGGACCGCCCTGCTGCTCGGATTCCTCAGGGTTGCCGCGAGAGGTAACGGCAATGTTGACAACTGAGGGCGTGACGCGGGCTGCGACGGTTTCCATCGCGTGGTCGAGCGAGGTGAGAGCGGCGACGGAGTTGTCGTCAATGGGAGCTACAGTGGTGGAGCTTGCGGCGTGAACACCGTTCGAGTTAAAAATGAGGCAGGCGCCGAGGGCGGTTGAGGTGGCGACGGCAGTGGGAACAGCATACCTTCTTACGGTTGCTACTAGTTTATTAGTCGATGCAGACATGGGTATCAGCTCCTGAGAATGAGGGATCAAACTCTTACTTGGTCAAAGTGAGAGGGTGAGGACTGGTTGAGCAGCCTGGGCAGGCAGCAGGACGAAAATCCAGCCGCCATGGACCTGGACGGCTGTGTACGAAAATTTGTCGGCGGTGGTTACGCTGAAGGTCATATAGACCGCAGTGCCGGATACGCGGGGATAGAAGCTGGTTAGCCGGACAAGAGGCGTCTGCGAATTGCTAGGACGAACGGCGATGCGGAACCTGCTTTTACCGACCCGCTGCGTATCAGCAGCAGCCTTCAGCAGGACAGGATGGACAGGCCGACGATCGGTGAGGAGGGCCTTCGTCGTACTGATGAAAGGCACGCTTATACGGGAAGAGTAAGCGACGGGAAGGAGCTGATCGCCGGTGCGGGTGCGGGTGCGAGTGACTTCGGCAAGCTGGACTGCCGGTGACTTGAATTGAATGAGCTGGGGGCTTTGGGCAAGTTCGACCGAGCCGCCGGTGATGAGGGTGATGAGTCCGGCTGCCACGGCAGCGCTGCTGCGGGGACTGAGGGTCCGATTTGGGAGCGTAAGGATGCGAGTGACGCGACGTGCGAGCTCGGACGGGGAAGGCTGGATGCGACTGGGCGTGGCAGACTGGACGCCGACCAGCGCGAGAGCAAGCGAAACACCACGGCGCAGAAGCGTGTGCTCGGCGAGATGGGCGAGGCAGGTAGCGTAGGCTTTTGGGGCTCCAGTGGTTTTAAGGACGCGGTCGTCGCAGGCTAATTCGCGCTCGATTGCGAGACGGCGCTCAAGCCAAAGGAGGACGGGATTGAGCGGGAAGACGACGAGGGCAAGGCGGCCGAGAAGGTTGGCCCAATCGTCTCGGCGGCGAAGATGTTCAAGCTCGTGGAGCAGGATCTGCTGAAGCTCGGCCGAAGAGAGGGTTTCGAGAAGGCCAGTGGGGAGCAGGATGCGCGGGCGAAAGAAGCCAAGAACGCTCGGGCGGTCGACCTCGGTGGAGATGCAAAGTTCAGCGGGGCGGGATTCGGCGCGTCGGCTCTGTTCGAGCAAGGTGGCACAGGCAGCCGAGGCAGCAACAGGAATGGCGGTGCGACTCAGGCGGCGAATGGCTATCGCTCCGGCAGCGAGCTGGACGGCGCGGACGAACGAGGCAACAGCCCAGACGGCAGCGAGGAGGAGCGTCCAGCGCGAGTCTATATAGAGAGGAGTCCGAGAAAGTGTGTGCGTTCCCGGAGCTAAGGGCGCGGAGGTCTGCACAAAAGGGAGTAGTACAGTGAGCGCGGCGATGGTCAGCCAGACAAATGAGCGAACGGCTGCTGTGAGAGCCGGCATCAGGCGCAAACAGAAAGCCATGACAGCAATGAGCAGAAAGCCCTGCCAGATGGCGGAGAAGAGCCCGGAAGCCATGGAAGCAGCGAGAAGGGTCAGGCTTGACATGGCCTATACCTCCTCCGGCTGGGTGTGATCCCCGGCTACAGAGTCGTCTGCAGGCTTTGCGTCCTCGGGTGCCTGGGCAATCACGGCCTGGATGCGGGTGAGCTCGGCGGGGGTGATGTCATTATCGCCAAGTAGGGCGAGCAGGAGACGCTCGCGGGAGTTGCCGAAGAAGCGGCCGAGGACATGGCGAACCTCCAAACGGCTGGCCTCGTGCTCGGCGATTGAAGCGGTATAAAAGAAAGCGCGGCCCTCTTGGCGGTGGGTGACGTAGCTCTTCTTTTCGAGGACGCGGATGGTTGTGAGAACAGAGGTATAAGCAAGCGGGGTGTCGTCGGCAAGGGATTGGGTAAGCTCGGCGACGGAAGACTCACCGCGGCTCCAAAGGAGCTTCATGAGTCTAAGTTCGGCTTCGGTAAGCGTAATGGACTGGCGCGGCGGCATACGTCTGTTGGGATAGACGGAGCTACTAATGGATTAGTTAGCAGGCAGAGTGCTCGGCGCCAGCTTTATCTGTGTACTCGGACTTCTGCTACCCAAACCGGGTTCGCTATCGTGGGATATGCATGACTTATCTACCGAGTAGAAGGCGAATCGACTGCAGCTGGCAATCCCGGCTAATTGGCGTTGGTATACAACAGTTGAACGACGACATGAGGAGACAGAATGATGAGGACGTCCACAAGACAGCGATACAGCTTTGTTCTACTGTGTCTTTCCTTCGGCGTGGCCTCAGCACAAGGAGCCGGGAACACCGCCAAGCCGGCGGACGCTAAAGATTTTGTGGCTTTGGCCGATGTAGTGAATGTGGTTGAAAATGTGCTGGTGGAGGTGGAGAGACAGATTGAGACGACCGATCCGCAGTTGAAGTCGGCGGAGTTCGATTTCCAGACCACCACCACGAACGACACGCGAGGCGGCTTGCTTTTAAGCGTTCTTTCTGCGGAAGGGGAGCACATGAAGACAGTGACGCGGGAGACGGACTTTGTGTATTCCGTGCCGGCGGCGGCGCCTAAGGGTGCGCTTGCGCCAAACAGTGTGGCGGGGTTCGGTTGGGTGAAGACGCTGTGGGACAAGCTGCACGCGACGGCCAGACCCGAGGACTTGAATACATCGCTGCCTGCAGCAATCATTGCAGCGGCGATGACGACGCGGCAGGTGAAAGCCATTGCGAACCCGGGAGGCACGGCACTTAGCCATCGGCAGTTTGTGGTGACGCTCACGTTCGCGGTGTCGAACAGCTTCAACGCAGGCGGGGATGCCTCGACGCTGCTAATGGTGGCGCCGGAGGGACACTATAACCGGACAGCCGGGGCGACCCAGACGCTAAGGCTGACCTTTGAGGACCCGGCGTGAACCGCGGAGGTAAACCGTCGGAAACGCAGGAACCAGCAGTCCTGGGGAGGTGGTGGTGGCAAAGGAGGGCGTAGGAGCAGGCAATGCGGGAGCTGATCAAAAGTCTAAGGATGGCGGAAATTGAACGCGCCGTGAAATCCACGTGGCTACACGGCGCGTAGGAAAGAGAGGCCAATGACAACACTCCCCCTCCCCCCACCGAAAGTCTTGTGGTCGAAAATGCTAAAGACCTGTTCCAGGGCAGATCTGGACCTGCTGCGTTGCGACGTGCTGATTCAGATTGCGAATGAAGGTTTTCGTGTTACAGACGATCCAAACCTGGAGCGCGTGGAGTTCCTGCGCAAAATCAAGCTGGAGACAGGACGCCGGAAGCGCGGCCCCGCAGCTTTACGGAGCGCGGTGCATGAGAATGCAGCTGCGTGACCGGTCTAGGCTGCGGTCTGGACCTCGACCTCAGACGTACGTTGGTATGGAATGTTCGATAGACACAAAGGTGTAAGTGCGCGTACCCTTCTCGGGTCTGCTAAAACACCTTTAGAGGGATGTCCTAATTCCCCCCAGAGCAATAGCGTAGAGGTATGAGAAGGTGCGCGTGGATGAGTATCTGTTTGTGAAGAAAGTAGGACGGCTCGGTGTACTGTTTGCGACGATGGTTGCGGCGATCTGCTTGGCAGGATGCGCAGTAAAGCAGGGATCAGGAACTTCGACGGGACCTACTACGCCTCCGACCACACCCCCTACGGCAACTCCCAGTGGACCGTATGTCTTTTTGTCAGGGAACTGGGAGTTCACGCCCTCGTCGACGAAGGGTCCAGTACCGTTTACCCTGCTTGCTGGCTATCTGGACGAGTTCAACAACAGCGTCGGCGTCAGCGATTTTGCAACGGCGGCACTGCAGGTACGCTCGACGACCTGTTACACAGACCAGACGACGATTCCATTGACCGGAGGCGTCACGCCTTCGCATGCGGTTTTTCAGTCGTTTCCGATTGATCTGCAGGTGCTGGACCTAAGCGGCAACAAGAATACTCAAGTGACTCAGCTAGCGGGCTCTTACACAATCGCGGGAGGGTGCGGTGACGGTGCGTCGGGCAATCTGACCGGACAGCTTTACAACCAGCTCATGGGCCAATATACAGGGGCATTGACCAACAGCACGACGACCTCTATGCAGCTCAGCCTGACGCAGGATGCGAAAGGTACAAGCGACGGCCGATCGTTCGTCACAGGCTCGGCGGTCTTCCACGGCTTCTCCTGCTTCAGCACGGGAACCCTGGTTGCGCCAAACGGCTGGGTTCTCGGCAGCTCGCTTTCGCTCACCTTCAACACCAACGAGGCCACGGGGTCGACGGTGGTCTTGACGGGCAGCTTTGACCCGGCAGCGGATACATTGGCGATCTCGTCTGCATCGGTAACCGGAGGAGGATGCGCAGGTTCGCTGGGAACGGCGACACTCAGTCACTAAGGGTCCTCGCTCTGCGGATTGCTCCGTCGTAGAAAGAGAGAACCTCACACGAGTGAGTCGACCTGCAAAGCAGTTGCTTTACGCGAAAGATTTGAGGAAAGAGCATGACGGGAAGTGGCTCCATACGAGGTACGCGGCGCATCGCCGCAGCAGCGGTTTTAATGCTTTGTGTCTATTTTGTGGGATGCACCAACGTCTTTGGACCGAACTCCACAAGCGGGACACCGTCGTATCCGTACCTGACGGGAAACTGGGAGTTTACCTTAACTGCGACGCAGGGACCTGTTCCTTTTCCCACGCTGGCGGGTTTTCTCGATGAAGAGCCAGCCGCGGCAAGCGCTACCGACAAGCTGGTCACCCTGACGCAACTGGAGCAACCAGCCATGTGCTACCTGGGGGGAACAATTCTTCCTTTACAAGGCACGGTAGACGGCACGGCAGTCAGTCTATTTTCCTTCAGCTTCAACGGGCAATATATGTCGGTAAACGGCACGAAGAATTCTACGGGAACGGGGTTTGCTGGAACCTATAGCATCGGGAATGGCTGTGCGGACGGCTATGCCGGCACGATTGCCGGCGTGCGGTATGCGGCGCTTACCGGTACGTACTCCGGCGCGGCGACGCAGCCCACGCAGCAGATCGCGGTGACGCTGCAGCAGGCAACGCTTGGAAGTGCAGATGGCACCACCAATGTCTCCGGAACTGCGGCGTTCACTGGCATCTCCTGCTTCAGTAAGGGCACGGTGACAGGAAACGTGCTCGGCAAGCAGGTTCATCTGACGATCGCGACCAACGAGACGGGCGGCTCGCAACTGATCCTTGCGGGGACGTTTGATTCGGCGGCAAGTATGCTGCAGGCGAGTTCGCTCCAGGTGATGGGCGGCAGCTGCGCCGGTTCGCTGGGCATGGCAACATTAAGCCACTAACGCAATACGAAGTTTTTTTAGCGAGACCGCAACAAGGCAGCGCTTAGGGTTTCCAGGATTGGCCGGGGCGCGCTACTCGGTACATCTCGGCCGGGATACTCTCAGTCAACGGGGCGGGGGAGCGCGCAGAGAGGTCGAAGTGGCTTGCGCCGGGAACATAGGTGAAGAAAGGATTGGCACCCAGCTGCTTCAGACGAGCTTCCAGAAGATGCGCGGAACCGTCGAGGTAAAAGGTATCGGCCGTGCCCACGATCAGGTGGATGCGGCCTTTCAGCAGTGAGGCTTTAGCCGGCCAGATTCGTTCGACTACGTTGGCCAAATCGTAGTGTTGGCCCCAGTAGGCAACGACCTGCGGGTCAACGTCTCCGGTAACCCGGTCGAACATTGGCATGGGCGCACCGGAGGGGTCCTTCGGCGAGAAGACCCAGTCAAAGGACGACATTTGGCCGCCGTAAGGGCCCAAGACAGCTTCCAGCTTTGCAAACTGCTCGAGTGTCGCGACCACCTTTCCGTCCGCCCGCATAATCGGCCGCGGTGTTCCATCCGGGGCGTGGTAGACGTTGGCATGGGGCGCGTAGAGGTCAATGCCGCTCCAGTTATGGAAGTCGGAGGGGTCGGGCGATGTAGCCCAGGCGCCTCCGAAGATCTCCGGATAGTTCACCTGTAGCTGCAGCGTGGCCCAGCCACCGGACGAGTGCCCGGTGAGAAAGCGACCGGAGGAGCGAGCGTCCATGCGGTAGAGGGTCTCCAGCTGAGGGATAGCCTCGGTGGTGAGCGCGGTGCCCCATGGGCCGTTGTTGATCGAGTCGGCGAACTCGTGGGTTCCCTCGGGGATCGCCTCGTCGAGCATGACCCAGATCATCGGCGGAGTCTTACCATCCAGCATGTGTTGGCGGATCGCGATCGCCGGCGTCAAGTCCAACTCGCCGGCGCCTCCAAAGCCATGGGTCCAGTAGACGGTGGGATAGTGTTTCTCGGGATGATCGGCGTAGCCTGGTGGCAGAACGACCCAGGCCTGGAGATGACGGGGCTGACCCCAGAATTGGGTCAGCACGGGACTGGCGAGGAGTTGCTGCTCGATCTCGCCCGGACGCACTTTGAGCCGGGCAGCGGCCAGCGCTTTTTCCCGCTCAGGGTTGGGCTGCGGATGATGATTGAGGATGAGGACCGATGCTGCGCTAGCTCCGACGGTGTAGGGCAGCACGGCGCTCTCCCAATCCTGCGATTGCCGGCCGAAGTAGTTATAGCTATGCTCCGTATCCAATACTGCCTGGATCTGCCAGTCCCCCGGCGTCATCTGGCTGAAGGGCATGGGAAAGGCTTGCTGATCGGCATCGATCTGGACGGTAGCCCCAGGAAGCAGAGCATGCACCTCGGCGGCTGCGACCCAGGTGTCCTCGGGGTGGAACTCCTGAACGTCCAGGTCTTGCGTGCCCTTTCCGCGCTTGGCAAACAAAAGCAATCGGCCGCTCAATGGCGTCGAAACGCTAGGATCCAGCTTGACGGTAAACAGGGCCGTGTGAGGGCTGGCTGCGGCGGCGGGCGCCTGCGGGAGGGCGGATGCGGACAATAAGGGTCCGCTCACGGCGGCTAAGCTGAGCAACTTTGACAAGGGTTTCATTCGCTGTAGGTCAAGAGTATCAGTGCCAGCAGCCCGGTTAGCTTTAAAACCTGGCACCTACCTTATAGACGCAGCGTTGAAGCCACGTTCGATTTGGGGGCCAAGCTCTTCCTCTTCTAGATCGGGTCGTTGGCGGAGCAGGTTCTGCCGGGCAAGCTGGTAGTGTTCCCGAGCCGGGACCCATTGCTGCTGCCTTGCCAGCACAGTGGCCAATTGCAGTTGCGTACGGGCCGACTCGGGTGCAAGCGCCGTTGCCTGTTGGGCAAGCGTACGTGCCTCCGCCAGGTCGCCTCTTTGTACGCACTTCGCGGAGTGGTGTACCGCGACCCAAGCCGAGGCAAGCGGTACCGGGAAGTCTCCCTGGTAGACATACACTCCGTCTTGCAGGATGGCGACGGGCTTCAGCTTCTGGAACTCTGCGTAGGGATTCAGCGCTCCCTCTCCGGACTCTACCCCATCCAGATCGCTCTCGCTGATCAGAACGGTGCCGTGGATGCGTGGCGGCACGTTCATCGGCAGATCAAACCATCTAAGCCCGCTCGGCGTGGGCAGACGGTGGCAGCGGATGCCGTAGTCCTGCGGCTGGACGGCGCCGTCTGGAAAGTAGGCAAACCAGCACTCTGGGTCATGGTTCTGGTCGAGGTATGCTTTGACTGTCTTCAACTGCTGGCCCCAGTCCACGTTGGCATCGCTCAGATAGTGCCGGACCTGCAGCGGACCTCCCCAGGCCTCGTTTCCGTACGCCATGTAATTGGGAGCGACGCGGATGGTGGTCACGGCCTGCCAAAGAAGCAGACCGCCTGCCAGCGCCGCCCAGCCCGGTCCCCGCCGCAGAAGCATGGCCGCGACGGCTCCCGCCAGCAGAGAAAGGAACGGATACACAGGCATCAGGTGGCGTGCGCCGATGTCGAAGTGGGATGTAGTGATGACGGCGAAGTACACGCCTACCGGCACCAGAAGAAAGACCAGCTGGCGCCCATACTCTGCGCCTGCTCGCCGCCAAAGCACGGGAGCCAGCAAGAGCAGGAGAAGCAGCGGCAAAGTGGATTTGAGCAGAAAAGCCACGGGAAAATACTGCCACGGCCCATGACGATACACGCGCCCAAAGAAGTAGCTGGTGTAGTCCCACTCCGTATGTTTTGTGTTGGCGAGTCCCCAGAGATAGGCCTGGGGCAGAACTTGAAATCGTGCCAGCAGGGCAAGCTTCGCGCCGTCAGCAGGATGCGGCATGGTGGCGAGATACTTGCCGAGCGCAGGTGAGAGCTGCAAACCGTTGGACGCGGGAGCGTAACGAAAGCCGTAGAACGCCCAGAGTACAAGCCATGCACAGGCCAGCACGGCGAACGACGCGCCCAGCAAGCGCACTGCGGTAGCTGGCTTTCGTTCACGCATGCCTTCCACGGCTGCGATCATCACTAACATGGGTGCGATCAATACGCCTGTAAACTTGGCCACCAAGGCCAATCCGGCCAGCAGACCGGTGGCGAGCAGCCATCTCCAAGTACGCCTAATAGAGTAACGGTAGAACGCATAGGTGGATGCCAGCAGAAAGCAGGCGCTTCCCATATCGGTGGAGATCAGGGTGCCGTGGGCAAGAACGTTGGGATCAAAAACAAACAGAAAAAGCGAGCACACCCCGGCGAGCACACCAAAGAAATGTCTTCCTGCGGCATAGATCAGCCAGGCGGTGGCCAGGCTGAAGAGCATGCAGGCCATCCGTGCCGGGAAGAGCAGACGATCGCCTCCGTTGCCGAAGACAAACGCACGTCCGGCTAAAAAGGCGTTTTCTGTCTGCGAGGTGCCGGTAGCAGCGGGCAGCACAGGATGTAAGTGAAGCAGAGGGAGAGCGGCCGCTATCTTTACGAGCGGGGGGACCTCGGCGTTGGCTCGATAGTCCCGCTGCGTCAGGATCAGATAGCCGTCATAAAGATGATGCGCCTCATCCCAGTTGGCGGAGTAGAGGTGCGCGACACAAACCAGTTGCAAGGTGAACAGGCCGAGCAGAACAGGGACGCAAGCGAACGCAAGCGTTTGTTTCCTGGCACGCAGCAGTTGGAGATGAAACCCCATTGGCATGCTCACCAGCTTACCTTTGAGGAATGTCACTTGGACGCTCTATGATGTCCCTTTGGAGACGCTCTATTTAGCGCGCCTCCCTGCATGCCCCACATTCAGGCGGCTTCGAGAAAGTCGGCCCGCAAACGCTTTTGACCGCCCTTGAGAAAGTCGACCAGCACCATCTTGTCATGGATGTCGAGGATGGAGCCGGAACCGAAACGCTTGTGGCGGACGCGGTCTCCGCGGCGGAAGATGGACTCGGCAGGCAGGGTGGGCAGAGGCTCGGCGGGGGAGGACACCGGAATGTCGCCGTGAATCGAGGGCAGGGTGACCTCTGCGGAGGTGGCCGGTTCGGCGGCGGAATCACGCGTAGAGTCTTTTGCTTGCACCTCTCCTTCGCTACCGGTGGACGAGGAGGCAGCGCGGTTCTCGCGCTGGCAGTTATCGCAGCGATGGCACGGGACGCCTTCGGGCTCGCCAAAGTAGGTGCGGATGATTTGGGTCCGGCAGATGGGGGTCTCCGCATAGTGCATCATCTCGGCCAAGCGGTCTTGGTCGCGGGCGGCGCGGTCGACATAGGTGCTTAGCAAGGCCTCAAGTTTGTCGCCAGTAGGCGGCTCGGCATCTGTGAGCAGATAGCCGCGGGAGGTGCGGCGCACGAGGTTAGCCTCGCGCAGCAGGTTCAGGATGACCTGGGTGCGGCGGCGGCCGAGGTCAGCCTTGGCCGCGAGATCGAGGGCGGAAAGTGTAGGTCTCTTGGCGCGGGGCGATGGAGCATTGGATGCCTGCACATCTGTCTCAGACGAGGCATCCGGGTTTCCTGCCGCGTCGACAGGAGTGCCGGCGAGGGTGTTATAAACAGCGTTCATCTCCAGAAGATGGGGATAGCGGCCGGAGAGGAAAAAGCTCTGAATGCGTTTGTCTTCAAGGCGATAAAAGAGCACGGCGAGAGAAGCTTTGCCGTCACGTCCGGCGCGTCCGGCCTCCTGAAAGTAGGTTTCGAGCGAGTCCGGGAACTCGAAGTGATAGACGAAGCGAATGTCTGGCTTGTCGATGCCGAGGCCAAATGCTTTGGTCGCGATCATGACCTTCTGGTCGCCGCGCATGAAGGACTGCTGCATCTGTTCACGCTCACGCATACGCATCTGTCCGTGGTAGCGGCCGACGGAGATACCGTCCTGAATCAGGCGCTCATAGAGCTCGTTGGCGGACCGAACACTGGCGGTGTAGATGATGCC
>CALMVK010000111.1:0-5455 GCA_937873145.1 uncultured Granulicella sp.
CTGATAGCCAAAGATGATCGGATTGTTGCTCTTGCGGCTTTTGGTGAGCGCGGTATGGAACTGCGGCAGGAGCTGCAACGTTGCAAGCTCGTCAATCACAAACCATGCCCGCTTTTGGTCTGGTTTAGGGATGGTGAGCAGGCGCAGAATCAACAGGTCGATCCATAGTGAGTGGAGCGGGCGCAGTGCCTCCTGCTCGGTCTCGCTGGACGTAAGGAAGATCCATCCCTTACGTTCTTCGGCCCATGCTGTCGCACTCCATTCCCGGCCGTCCGACTGTTTCTTCGACGGAAGGAGCCTGAGACTGTCTGCTATCAGGCCCATGGAACCGAGTACGCCGCTCCGCTGCTGCTGAGCACCTTTGGCGATCATGTACGCCATTTCGGTTCCTGCGACGCGCTTGTCGATCTCATCTTCATTTGACAGCCAATCCACAAGGTCTTGCGCTGAGGGACGGTACTTCAGCAGATGGGCGAACACCTTCTGAGGCGTCTCCGTAAAGAACTCGCCCTTCTTCGCGTTGGTCGGCTGGTACAGCGAAGTCGCAATGGTCCGGGCCTCCGAAGGGCTGCGAAGCTCGCTCGATGGTGTCCAGTAGGAGGCGCGTGCATCAAAGGGATTCAGAATCCAATCGCCCCGTTCGGGCCGGTAAAAACGCTGGGTGAACTCGCCCGCCGGATCGTAGACGATGGCCAATTCGCCTCGATCTTCGATCTGCTGAAGCATCTGGCTCAGCAAGGTTGTCTTCCCAACTCCCGTGTCTCCCATGACCTGGATGTGAGCAGGTTCGGAACGCTTCGGGATGCGGATTAGCAGCCCCTTATCGTCGGTCTTGATTGCAAGCCCGTCCGTCTTCAGAACCTTATTGAACTCCTGCGGCGTCACCATCATTGGACCCTTCAGCCGCCGCCCGTACTTGATCTCTTTGAACCGCTTCACATCGGCGGGAATAGCAAAGAAAAGTGTGAGCAGGAACACGGCTAGCCCCTCTCCAAGGGGAATCGCGTACAGGGCGAGATGCCCTTTGCCACTGAAAATCGTTCTCTGTAGCCAGGCGAACATGGATGCATCCGAATAGCTTTGCTCGGCTCCGCGTCTCCAGTTGCGGTAGCCCTCGCTGGTCGCCTGCTGAGAGAGCACCACGGGGATTGTCTTACCGTCTGGAAGGGTCGTCAGTCCGGCCTCGAAGTCGGTTGGGAGCGCAAACCGGGGGGCTTTCTTTCCTCCTTCTAAGTAGAGGAGGCTGTATTTCCCATGTTGGTGGAGGAGTTGGCCGATCTCAGATCGCACGTAGTCCGCGCTGTAGGATTGCTCCAAGGTGGACAGAGTAATCAGCCTCTCCCAGCCGAACAGTACGGTGCATACAAGGGTTAGAAGCACAGCACCGTACGTCCAGATAGGGACGTGTGGTGGCCAGAAGATCGTTTCTTTGCGTCCCCACTCACTTGCCATCACTGCTCCTTTTGCTCTGCGTCCGTGTATTGCCGCATCACTTCTCGCGCGGCATTCCGCTTGCCATCTCTGACCGTTGCGATGATCTCGACGAACTTCTCTTGGGTCACCGTCTGACCGGCTGCCATCGGCCCCAAGAGGTTGTTGAGGAGCATTCGGGTGGCGACTACTTCCGTGAAGAGCGCGTCGTTTTTGCTGGACCGCGCGGCTCTCAGCAACACCTCTCGCGCCCATTCCGCCAGCAATTTTCCTTCCACTTGCGCGGCTGCTTCAAGCGTCTTTAGCTCCTCGTCCGTGACGCGGGCGCTAGCCATGCGATTGCGGATCGGCCTGCCCTTCGGGCGGGCTAGCCGCTCTTGAAAACTCAACACGGTCGAAACCACTGGCGACTCCATATTCCCTCCAAAGCTCCCGTCTACATACGTCTTCACGGCGTAGACGTATGTAGACGGAGAGCAGGTAAAACGCTCATTCCATGAGCGTTGCCGTATGTCTACGCCGAAGGCTGAAACTCAACCCTGGAAGGGGTGAAGTGTCAATCTTCTCCATGTGCGCAGCACATTTCCTTTGTTGTTGCATTTGTTTTGTTTGTGTCGTTGCTGTTGTCGTTGCTGTTCCATGACGCTAAAGCGTCATGGAACATGTGGAGCGATTAGCTCCGCATGAATGGCTTTAGGCTTCCAGCGAGGTCTTTACGAGCGTGGGTCTTCGCCCCCGCTTCGCACCCGTCGCAGCGATGATGGGCTTCTTTACCCGTAGCCCAGCAGAAGCTCTGCCATGGGGATTCGCCGTCTGGTGTTGCTGAAAGTCTTTATCTTTGCTAAACACATACTCAAGAGCCTTGTTCACCACATCGTCTGCCGGCACATTCGCAAATGCCGCATACTGGTCAACCTGAATTGCAATTGACTCTTCAAGTGAGCAGGTGACGGTCACCTTCTTCGTGATCTGTATATTCAGCAATGCTGCCATGGTCTCTTGCTCCTCTCTCGGTTATGCTGCGTGGGCGTTCGAAGCTCGGTACAGCTCTTCAGTCTGGAAGGTGTTGTCATCGTGCGAATATCCGCTCACGGTGATGAGTTCACGCACTCGCCTCTTGCCGCTCTGATCCCGTTCGCAATACAGAACGAAGTCAATCGCCTCGGCGGTCTCGGAACGGATAAAGGAATGATTTAGGTTCGTTCGTGCGCTCAATGCGAGATTCGAGAGGCGATTGAGGGCGTCCCATGCCGACTTCGCGTGGATCGTAGAGAGTGTCCCACCGTGTCCGGTGTTCATTGCCTGCAACAGGTCATAGCCGCATTCGTTCCGAATCTCACCCATGATGATTCGATCTGGACGATGCCGGAGAGCCGCCGCTAGAAGCTCGCTCGGTGTGATGGCGACCTGGCCGGGGATCTCTTCGACCGCTTCCCACCGCACCGCATTCGGGTGGAGCACTTTCAGTTCTGCGGGCTGCTCGATGATGCACAGACGTTCGTGAATTGGGATGTGGTCGAGGAATGCCTTCATCAGCGTCGTCTTCCCCGATCCGGTTCCTCCGCTGATGATGCCGTTCTTCTTGTCGGCAATGAAGCTGACGACTGTATCTCTCACCTCTTCCGGCATACTCCCTGACGCAATCAGCTCGTCGCTCGTAAACCAGCGATTGAATTTGCGAATGGTGAGCGTCGGGCCGTTGATCGACGACGGTGCGCCGACAACCGCCACACGCGAACCATCCGGTAGACGTGTGTTGAGGATCGGATTCTGCGCGGTCAAGTCCTGGCCTAGGAGCCTGGCAATTCGCTCGATCGCAGCTCGAAGTGTGTCGTTCGTGTAGGGCTGTGAGAGAGGAATGTGCTGCACCTGGCCGTCTCGATCCGCGTAGACACCTGTTATGCCGTTGATCATCAGGTCGGAGATGGTCGGGTCCAGCAGCAGCGCTCGCAGCTCCTCGGGGAAGAATGGAAGTATCAGCTCGTAGCTCATCGGCTCACTCCATGGATGCGTGGTGTTGCAACGATCGGTAACGCTGCGGTTGCGAGATTGCCGGTCGGCTGGATCGGATCCACGGACATCCGGTTCTCGTGAAATTCGGTGATGGTCATGCCGAGCGGATTGATCGTCTCGAACTGCGGGAAGATGCGCGATTGTTCGCTCACCTGCCTTGGATTGAGGTAGTAGGTCACACTGAGCAGCCAATGTTCAGTGCGCGGCTCCCGAGAGTTGCGCGGGGAATAGAGCTTGTCGATGTTCACCAAAGCTGTTCCGCGCGACATCCTGGCACCCGCCACGGTCTCGTCAGACATTGAAGTGATGGTGACGTTCTTTACGTCAACGTCGCTCTGTTCCGTCTGGCCGGCAATCACCTGAGAGACGACATGGTTAGCGTTGTCCTCGGTCATCATCTGCGAGGCGAGATTAGCGGATAGAAAGTAGTAGTTGAGGGGGTACTTCTTCCCTACGGTCTCGCGGTTGATCGTGTACCGGTAATTCGCCCAATCCGTTAGATAGGTTCTCACTTCACCCTCGCGCGGGCTGTAATTGAGGTCGGTGTACTGGATTGCTTGAGCCCGGCCCATCTCATCGATCCGAATGTATCGGTTCACGCTCGGCTTGTGTGAGAGCGAGAGGATTAATCCGAATGCTCCCAGAAGCAGAACAGCTTCGGTTCCAATGATGAATCTGCTTAGCTTCCGTTCTGCATAGTGCGACGCGTAGACCTCATTGCCGATGTGGTCAGTGAGAATCGCTTGCTGGGGGGTTAGCTGTGGTTCGATGGTTGCGAGTTGCGTTGACATGAGCTTTGTTCCTTTCCATAAGGCTGATCGTGCGGTGACAGGAGTGGACCATCGAAGCGACTATCGCTATTGCGAAACAAGCTCGGACAACAAACTTCCATGGACGGGATGGTTTAAAGGGAAGGACATATACGAGTCGTGGCATTGGCTCCTCACGGTGCAAGAACTGTGGCCAGCTTGCCCGCACTGTCTTCTAAACGTCCTGCCACTCCTGCACCGCCACCGAAGAGCATCTGGGTGATGCTTGGGATAAAGAGCATGTTCAAATCGAATGCGAGAAATACCATCACACACGGGATTAGGTTTGCCAGCCACATCGCCATCGAATAGTTCTGGTTGAATGTCTGCTGGATAAAGCCGTTCATGAACCCCTCCCACACGAAGATGAACGCTGCTGCAACGGCGCGAATCATGGCCAAGCTGAGCAAAACGTCGGCGAATTGGAGAGCCTTGCCTCTTAGAGTTTTGGTCATGTAAAGCGGGATGAAGATGGGTCCAAATAGGGCCGAGACGCCGTAAAACACAAATCCGCTGACGTTGATCAGGAAGAGAATCGCTTGCGAGAGGCCGAGTAGAACTTGAACCAACATGTAGCAAAGGATTTCTATCGGTGCCGTAAGACTTGGTGCTGTGGTCTGTTGTCCTGCATTCGAGAGCAGCGCTTGCAGGTTCGACAGCGAGTTCTGGTCGAGTGCCGTAACGATGCTCTGGGCGAAAGCCGAAAATAAATGGTTGAATCCGAACCCTACGCCTGGCAGAGGGTTCACCCAATAGCTTTCCAGTAGGAGGCAGAAGGTGAGTCGTAGCAGGAATCTAACGAGATCACCGATATGGATGGGCTGACGGTGGAGCGTAAGCGCCATTGTCGAGAGATTCATGTCGATCACCATGCTGACTAGAACGAATAGGGACACAAAACTTAGCTCAGTCATTCCAAGCTGGGTGAGCGCGCCCCCGTTCTGAGTGGTCAAGTTGGCAAGGTTTGTGGTGAACTGGTCGACCCAATTTACGGTGCCGGGCGGGAGCGCGAAGAGTGCCAGAGATGATGATGAAGGGAGTAGTGTGTCGATCATGGTAAGGCGTTCCTCTTCGAGGGGTCGTGAATCAGGGGATGTACTTGTTTGTGTCAGACCCGCCACCGATGGCAGAGCTGTGCTTTTTCTTGTTCGCTTCGACTTCCTTCCAGAACTCCTCGTCGTGCTTTTTCTGTTGCTCTGTGA
>CALMVK010000111.1:5465-10020 GCA_937873145.1 uncultured Granulicella sp.
CGGCTGCCTCGTTCACATGATTTTGGTGGATTAGAAGGCCCCCAATTGCTGTAAGGGCAGCGAGGATGGCGAGGAGGATTTTCGTGTTGATCGCTTTGAGCATGTGGTACTCCTTGGCTGGTTTAGGGAATGAATGAGTTCGTGCTAGATCCACCTCCAACATACGTCGGGTTTGCCTGTTGCTGCTGCTGGACGAAGCTCCATGTATTCAAGTCTTGTGCCGCTGCGTTTCTTTGCTGCATGTTGGCGACGGTCATCTGAGAGGCGAGGCAGGCGTGGAGAACGCCCTGCGCCTGAATCTCGGTCATCCTTTGCGCCTCTGAAGCGTTGAGGAGATTTAGCTGTTCGACTTCACTGTTGGTACTGTCGCTGGTGTCGAGTTGCTGTTGCGCGAGATCGGCGTTTGCTGTTGCGCTTGCATTTCGGGCCGCACGGTACTGACCGACAGCTGTGAGACAGTCCGGGGAGACCGAATCAGACGCCTCAATCATGGCAAGCTGCGAGAGCTGGGCACTATTCCCTACCTGCTGCCCCTGCAAGTAGGCGTTTGTGCTGCCGTTCACTTGAACGTTCGACATGCTCCACGCTGTGGATGAGGTTTCTGGCGAATCGTTGTTGAGGGCGGTTGTCATTCCGCTTGTCTCACCGAATTGGTTGCCGACGCTTGCCTGCCGCATCTGCGTCTGAGTGGTGGTCCAGACATTCTTGAATGAGAAGTGCTCGATGTTCGCCTTGAACGTGTTGAGCTGGTTGTAGGCGGTGGTTGCCTGGGCGACTAATTCGCCCCAGCTCGTAGGATCGAACACGATGTCTCCGAGTCCGAAGATTGCGAAGGCGGGAGTAGCTGTCGCAAGTGCCAAACCGCCCGCAAGAAGGAATTTCCGATGCTTCCTGACATCAAACTGCATAAAGCCTCCTGGAACTGGACGACGGTTAGAGGGTGGGGCTGACGCGGTGTTCTGCGTAGGACGGAATCAAAATGTCCCGTCCGATGTACACGCGGGCGCGGGAACCTTCCTTGAGCGTGATGATCGGCAAGCGGTTGAGGAAGTGGTTAAGGATTTGTTCGGCTTCCTGACCGCTCTGGGACGAAACTCCGTTCCGTATCTGGGAGGAGGTGTCGAGGATGCTTCCGCTGTTTCCCACCTGTGTAAGTGCTCCCAATCCTCCGATCGCCGCTGCCGCTCCAAAAGCCTGGAGATAGCCGTGGTCCACCTTGCTGGCAAGGCCGGTCGTCCCGATGGGGTCAAGGCCGATGTACTTATCGAAGTCGAGCGAGAAGCCGTCTGGACACACCGCGCGATGGAAGGTCACGAAAACCTTTCTCTGCTGAGCGTTCCCCACACTTCCCACGGTTCCAATCAGGCGAGTCCCTTGGGGCATGAGGAGCTGCTGGTGGTCGTGGGAGTAGTAGTCGGTGGTGAGCATGAGAAGGATCGGCCCGGCGAAGCCGCCGTCGATGTGGTTGGTGACGACTGCCTCAAGCACTGTTCCCTCGAAAACCCGGTACAGGCGGCCGTCGTACTCATCGAAGTCGTACCCGGCCATGGGGTCAGTCTTTGCCTTGGAACGCTGGTCAGAGACGTTCTGCAAGCTGGCTGGGTGGCGGGAGTTCCCTTCCCCGGCTGCCTGGATCGCCTCTACGTCTGCTCTGGGAGAATCTTCGTCGCGTTCGCCCATGACTGCTGAAGCCGTCTCTGTGGGGCCGGGAGTGGCTGTGGCTGGGCCTCCGGTCGGGTGAGCGAAGTCGATGGCTACGGTATCGCTGTTGAGGGCGTCTTGATGCTGTTTCTCACGCGCCAGGACCCGCTGCTTCGCCTGGGCGTTGGCTTGGGATGCATTGGAGGTCTGCTTTGGGGCATTGGGGCTGTTGGGGCCGTAGATCGTCTGGCGCTGGGCTGATGTCATGGGGGCTGCGGCGTCGGTCTCCGGGCCGGGGTTCTGTTCTGCCTGCATCTGCTGAAGTTGGGCGGCGGTAACCTGTTGCTGCCGCATCCGGTCTTCCTGATCCTTGGTCGCCTGCAAGGTTTGTTGGTTCTGGAAGCTGGATACCTGCTGCGGGTTCGCGGCGGAAGGGCGTTGCGGCATCGCGCTCTTCGGGGCATCCTTCTTGTTACCGCTTACGAGGCTGGATAGGTTTGTGATTCCGATAAGGGCAATTACTCCCACCAGGACGTAGAGCACGGGTCGGCCCTTCTTCATGGGGGCGATTGCCTCGGGCTGTGCCGGCACGGTGGCTGGTTTCGTCTGTTCTGGCTCCTGCATGGCTAGTTCCCTCCCCCAACGCGCTTGAACTCTACTTTTTGCTTCCCGATCGCGAGATAGCCCATTTCGACCGTCTTCGGCACGGTGTACAGTCCGTTCGAGAAATCGAAGTTGATGAGGGAGCCTTTGCCGTCCTTCAACTCGTAGAGAGCCGGCGTCTCCTGGAAGTGGCCGCGCAGATAGGTGAACTTGTCGTCACGCCATATCTGCTGGATGCCGAGTGTGGTTCCCTTCTTCTGGTCCCACGAATAATCGAAGTGGAGCTGGCCGGGGTAGGAGCTGCGGTACTGCTCGGCCTCCGTCGCTGCCGCCTTCTGCACGGCCGTTGCCGCCTTCTGCTCGATCGCCGCGGCCGCTTTTGCTGCGCTCACTTCCTTCTGCAGTTGGTCTTCCTTCTCCTTGGCCTCGGCTGCCGGTACGAAGACGGGAAGTTCTGCCAGCTTCTCTTTCCCCGCCTTGTCGCCTGGGGTGATGAACACCTTCGAATCGAAGTGAGCGTCACTGTCACTGGAGATTTCGCGGAGCTGAAGGGTGTACTCGTTCCCGTGGTCCGAGACGATGTGGATGTCGGTGGTGCTGTTGGCGAGCTTGGGCTTGATGCTGATGTACCGGCTGGCGACGTGTCCTCCGTCGAACACCCATGAAACCGTGTCTCCGCCGAAAACCGTCGCGACCTTCTCCTCGGCTGGCAACATGATGAGGGTCGATTGAAGGAGTCCTGCCCGGATTACCGGGGGAGTGTCGCTGTCGAGTACAACGATGGTGCGCGGGGCGTTCGGCTGAAGGTGCTTAGTCTGGCCGTTGGCGGTGCCGGTCGCGGTCGTTGCGGCAAGCGCAAGGCCAGTGGTCGCAAGCAAGAGTAGGGATCGTTTCACGGCTGGTCCTCTTTCGGTTATTGTGGCGTGGGCTTTCCCTGGGCGGTGGGAAAGTGGGAGACGCTGGCACCATCGGCGTCTTCCATCTTTTCCATGGCTCACTCTGCCGTTGTAAGTTCTCGATTCGAAACATAGAAACGTAGCCGAGGCGGTGGGAATGTGGGAGACGCTGGTTTCATCGGCGTCTTCCAAGGGGCTGTGCGAAGGGTGGGAAACGGTCGTATCGTTTTCCAGGCTTTGCATAGCTCCGCCATTTCCATGGCCTGCTTGTGTTGTGGCCGTTGATGTTGCGGCTGTATCGTACGAAACAGTGGCGGTGAAGTTCATAAGCCCTCTCCATCCGCAAATCGCTCGATCCCCTCGGCCCGTCCGTACATCTGGACCAGCTTTTCCCGTCGAACCTTGTCCTTGGGCTTGGTCGAAAACTTCGCATAGCTGCGTTTATCGAGATTTAAGGTGACGACCTTGCTCACACCGTCGCGCTGAACGTACAGGGCTTCCCGCTCCCGCAGGCCCTCGAAGAGATTGATCTGCTGATCATTCAACTTGAAAAGCTCCCGGTAGGTCTCGCGGTTGAATCTGCTGTCCGGTAGGAAAAGGAACGATGAACACGCATTGACGATCAGCTCCCCGTTCGGTCCTAGATCCTTTGCCGACTGGCCGATGAGGGTGACGCCTCCCAGGTTCTTCCGCACCGTTTTGATAGAGTCGAGCGCACTGTTGAGAAGATCGGCGTTCTTCATGTTGGTGAAGATTTCCTCGATCAGGACATGCTTTGGGACTCCAAGGTTGGCTGGGTCGTAGATCACTTCATCGATGCGGCGCAGCAGCCAAATCATCAACGGCTCGATCAGGTCGGGATAGTTCTTGGGCACTCCCTGAAAATCGAAGCATTGCAGCCGGGAGAGCGAAAGGGAATCCTCGACGTTGTCGAAGACGGCGTTGTAAATCCCTTTGCCAACCCACTTCACCAGATACCGGTCGAGATGCTTGGGAAGAAAGAGATTGGCGAGACGGCGGTTCGGGCGGTCGAGCATGTACATACCCTGAACCGCTTTGAAAATAACGTCGTCGTCTTCCGGTTGCAGCTCTGCGCCTCCGTTCGTGAGGAGCAACTTCACGAAGGAATAAAGAAACTTAAGGTTGGGTTCGGTCGGCTCCAGCGCGAACGGGTTGATGTGGGGGCCATCCTTGCCTACCTTGTCCACCCGCCCGCCGTACAGCTCGACCACGCTCTCGTAGGAGCCGCCGATATCGAAGATGTAGGTAAACCCGCCGTACTTCTGCTCCAGGGCGCAGAGCTGGTTGCCATGAACGGATTTACCGGCATTGGGAGGACCAAGGATGAGCATGACCCGTAGCCCGCCGATGTACACATCTTGAAAGAACGGCGTCCCGGTGCGCGTCTCAAGGAT
>CALMVK010000111.1:10030-11543 GCA_937873145.1 uncultured Granulicella sp.
GAGGTACTCGCTGCCGACATCATACGACTCCGGGTCTCCGATGTGCGGCGCGAACACAGAGGAGAGCCGCGCATGGTGATCCTCGCCCAACCAAAGCGGAAAGACGTTGAACTTCTGATTAGCTGGGAACATGGCGTAGAAAGCCGAGAGGTTGCCGTAGGTTTCTTCCATCACCTGGGCGCGGGCATCGACGAAGATGCGATGGACGGCGGGGATGGTATCGCGGAGCTGGTCGGCGCTCTTCCCCGCCAGCAGCAGGCGGAGGGAATATTCGCCCTGGGCCTTCTTGTCGAGTGAGCGGATAACTTCGGTGAGGTCGTCCACGCTGCCGGTCGCGGCTTTGGCTGCGGCTCCGGTGTCGAGCGATTCGGTGTTTTTCCCAGCCATGACGCGGGAAAGAACACCAACTTTGAAGAACTCGATGAACTTCTCTTGTTGGTCGATCTCCTTCCGAGCGGATGCGGTGGACTTCGGCCTCCAGGTTGAACACAACACGCTGTCACAATCGAGCGACATCAAGCCTGAGAAGAGGCATGGCCGGGAAGCCTCGGGGGTGTGAGTGAGGGTGAACATCTGGACATGACGCTTCCCTACCCGCAGGCGATGCTCGGTGTCCCACGATACCGGACTTTTGACGATCTGCCGGTCAACGCCGGTGTCTCCCTGGAGATGGTCGTGCTGCGCCCATTGCTCGAGATTGAAGAGGTAGGAGAAGAAGCGGAAGGTCTCTTCTTTGTCGAGCAGCTTGAGGCCGAACGATGCTCCGAGATGGGACTGAAGGATGGTCGCGGCCTTCTGTAGATCGGCCAACAACCTTGAATTGTCACTCGCGTTTTCCTTCGGCTTGCGCTGAAATGCGCTCGGCTTCAACGGTTCGAAGAGGAGGCACCAGTGAAGGTCGATCCGACGAAAGTTCGCTGTCTTGTCGAGGAAGCTGAGGCGGTCGTTGACGAAGGATTCGGTCACCTCGTTCTCATACTTCTTGCGCCTGGGCAGCTCGTAGCCGGAGAGGACACGGGTGTATTGGTAGAGGCTTGATCCTTCGGGAAGGCCGCGCAACGCACCCTCAATGGTCGCTACTCGCGCCTCGAGTTCCTGGTCTGTCAGACCCTCCTCGTCTGCGCCTGCGACCGAGAATAGAACCCCGTAGCCACCCGTTTTGGTCGCGAAGATACAGTCAGTCACGAAGCGGGAGACGGGTACGATGCTGCAAGCGGCTCCCGCCTGTGTGAACCATGGGTTAGCGTTTGCGTGGGTCATAGTATGCCTTCTGGCTCCAGCTGTGACCCCAAAGCTCAATCATTTTGGGGTGGTTTCGGACGATGAGCCATGCCGCGACGGAGAGCGTGGGGAAGCTCAGAATCGCCAGCATTCGAAAGCCAATGAGAAAAACCGTTACGCTCACAAAAACAATCCCCATCCAAGTCGTCAAGTCGAGTCCCAGCTTGGCTCGTGGTTTGTTGAGGGCCTGATTGATCGGTAACGGTTCTCCCCGCTTGGTCATGTGAAGCTC
>CALMVK010000111.1:11553-17299 GCA_937873145.1 uncultured Granulicella sp.
GTCAGTGAGCCAATCCAGCCAGCTCCCCAACCGAGTACGCCTGCGCCGAACAACGCTCCGAACAGGCCGGGAATTGCATCCGACATCCGTCCGCTCATCATCCGAATGCCGGCGAAGATGAGCCCACCGAAGCAAATGACGGCTCCGGCGTAGATGGCGAAGGTCTTGAACGACCCCATTAGGGTCGTCGCTTGGGTAAAGTCCATCGTTCCTTGCGCGTGGGCGGCGGTGCTGGCCAAAGCCATTACCAGGAACGGGGCGAGAGCGCGACCGAACGAAGATGCGTGCTGCTTCGTAATGCGCTGTGCCCATCGGCGGATGAGTCGTGAATCGAGCTGAGTATTCAAGGTTTTCTCCTTTTGCAAATGTCACAAAGCGGGGGTACGTTGCGCGGCTCAGACCATACGGGACTACGCATGGGTTCTGATCCCAAGTTGGAAGGGTTAGAGGTGCGTTTCGGTGGTGAACATGTGTTACTGATTTGCAGTTGTACGCAAAATGTACCGTACTTGTCAAGCACGTAAGTTTATGCGTTTATGCGTTTTTGCTACTCGTACAAAATGTGAACGTATTGCAACGGCTTCGTACCGTACCAAGAATGTGGAAAGTGGCACCGTCATCGCCTATAAAGAAAGCGATACGCTAGGAGTTTTCCGTTCGCAGATGGGTCTGCGCATCCGTCCACGTCTGCGCTGCGTACTGTTGGTGGCAATCCTCGCCCACGAACCAAAGCGAGAGGAGCAAGGGGGACATCTTCAATTCAAATTGAGGTCGGCAACATGACAGACGACGAATTAGAGGTGCACTATGCGGCATTTCTAAAAACACTCGGACAGCGCATAAAGCAATTCCGCAAAGCCCGTAAGCTGTCACTGCATGACATGGTTGTGAAGCACGGTTACCACGATTCGCAATGGCGACGATTTGAGCGCGGCGGCGCGGCGAATATGCTGTCGCTTCTCAAGATCGCAAGGGCTTTTGACACCTCACTCTCTGAACTGCTGGACGGCTTAGGCAAGTTCCCAGTTGAGAGCGTGGCGGGCATCAAAAAGAAAGAAGCTACGACGAAACGAGCGAAGAAAACGACGTAATTCGGAGCATCGTTCTCATTTCAGATTCCAGTATTCGGAGTTTAGGCGAAACAAAGGCGAAAGCGCAAGCTCGTAGGAGGCGCTAGGACGCATTGAAGGGTATTAGGGGCTTATGCAAGTGCTCCCGGCGTCACCTACCCTGCTTTCCGCTCGATCTCACGCAACTTCTTGCATGAGCAGCGTCTCCGCTTTTGCTCTTTCCTTTATTAGGAAGTTTTTGTCTTGTTTTTGCTTGTTGTGGGTTTTCCCTCGATCCTCCTAGATAACTAACGGCTATTGTTCGTAGGTCTAGGAATGAACTACGGGAAGTACTTACTACGTGTTCGTTGGAATCCTCATTGAATCATCTTCTTGCGGGCCTTAGCGCTTACTAAATGTACGCAGATTCGCTGTGGATGTTTACCAAATGTTCGCAGTTGTTGAGGCGCTTGCTTACCAAATGTACGCAGCCCGCGCTTACCAAATGTACGTAGATTCGGGCGTGGTCCACAGGGGTGATTGTGGATCGTCTGGGCTGGGTGTCACTTGGGCGGTTGCGGGTTCTCCCGCAGAGGGGGTGATGGAAGAGTGGGCCGGTTTCTGTCATCGGCCCGCTCTGCAATCAGGGGGAGGCTTCCCCCCCCTTTAGCTTTGGCGCAGGAGCATGATCTTTTTTGAAGGAACGTGGGGGACAGGCGTTGGTGCATGATGCCGTCTTTGTCTTGGGGGAAGCTCACTCGAAGGGTTGGATAGGCAAGCCGGACTCGTTTTGTAATCTGCTTGACGGACTCGGAGCGGAACTTGAATCGACCGTTGCGGTCCTGCCAGTCATACTGTGATCCGAACTGGTCATGCAGAGCTTGCCAAGGCACAAGCCGAGAGGTTCTAAGGCTGAACATCACTCGGGCAAACCAGACGTAATAGTCCATGGCTAGAGAGGAGGGTGTGAGGATTGCCAAGCCTCTGAGGTCGAATGGTATTGGCCGCTCAAGAATGCTCTGGCGGAATTCTTCGGAGAGGATGACGTAGGACGGGAAGAGTGCATCCTGGTCGTCGTTGTCGGTGCGCCAGAGGTCAAACTTTTTGGAGATGAGAGCTGCGTCGCGCGAATACTGTTTGGTCTCTGGATCATTGGTCAAGACGGAGATGGTTGCGGAGAATAGCCGAATCATCTCAAGCTGAACGTCCTTGATGTAACGCCCGGTCCTCGGAACCCCCAGCTCGCGCTCCAAGAAGCGGGAGACGTTTTTGCCAAGGTCGATCACCGTGACGTTCGGGTGTCGGACTTGCCACGTTGCGATCCATGCGAGAAGCAAGCGCGGTTTGCTGCCCGATGGCAGCCCGTAGGGGCAGTCGGTACTAATGGAGAGGATGTCGTTGCCATTGTGCCGCTGCCAGATGTTGCCTTTGACGGCGCTATGAGGGAGACCGAATTGGGTTGTGAAGTAGGGGGCGAAACCAATCACGTCGCCGTTGCTGTACTTGTCCGGGGGGTTTGTCAGGATCTCAAATGACGTTCGCTCCTGGGCCAGTTCCCTTCTCTCGGCAAGTGTCTTTTTCTTTCCCTCGCTCACTATCGCTAAACTATTCTTCAATGGTCCTCCTCCTCTTCTTTGCAAAAGGGGGGCTGTTGGCAACGGTGTCCTCCTCTGGGATAACCGTTACGGGGCTTGTCATAATGGGCGGCTCGGGGTGGTCTCCCTGGGCCGCCTATTCCGTTGACGCAAGTCTAGTCTTTGTTTTGCTCGATCCACTCGGACAGCAAGCGTTCGATCAAATCAGACATATCCTCGCCATTTCTCATCTTCTTTAGGAGAAACGAGGCTGTAGCGTTTGTCTCGACCTTGATGAGGAAGCCGAAGTTCTTACGGTCTGGGTCTTTGTACTTGGCAACCTTGGCGGGGATCCTCGCCACCTTCACCGTCTCCGGCGGCCGCTTCGTCCCTTCGACTGGCTGCGGGGTCTCCTCGATCGGCTCAGAGGTTGCGGGGGTCTTCCTGCCGTCTACAAGTCCAGCGAATCTACCGGGTTTTGTTGTCATAGCTCATCACCTCGTTTGCAACTGTCTGGTATGCGTCCCACGCACGAGCTGCGCGAGGGGCGTCTTTGGAAGTAAAGATGGCTTTGTTGTTGACAGTCGTTCCCGCAGATGCGGCCTTCTCGAAGACCTTTAGCCGCGGAATATCGACTGAGAAGATGGGCACGTTGGATGAAAGCATCTCTGCCCGCAGCTCCGCCGCCTCCGACTCCGGGGGCGGGGGTACTTTCGTCAGCAGCACGCGAAAGGACTCCGCTTTCATGGATCGCAGGATGTTGATGGTCAACGCTAGGCCATCGTTATCCAGGATGGCCGGCACTGCGGGAATAATCAGCAGGTCGCAAGCCTCCATCAGCTCTCGCATGTCACCTTCTGAGGGAGCCTGGCCGGTGTCGATCACGGTGTGCTCGAAGTTGCGGGCGAGTTTCGCACCCTGGGTTTCGTTCGCTACTCGGAACGGGAATCCGTCTCCTCGCTGGCTCCAAGCGGTTGCGTTGCGTGTGTTGTCGCCGTCCAGGAGTAGCGTAGGCGCTAGATTCTGAAGGCAGGCGGCAAGGTGGACGGCGGTAGTCGTCTTGCCTACTCCCCCCTTCATGTTGGCAATGGCAATAATCATGGGCGTCTCTTCATTCTATCATGATGGAAGGATACATTGATACCTTTATAAAATTACATCTTTGTACCACGCCAGATGGACATCATTTTGTCCATGTAAACCGATAGCTAGGAAAGAACATAATCCATAGCCGCTTCCCTGCTGAGTGGCCGCCGCTTGTGGTCGTAGAAGTCTCCGGTGATGGCGTCGATAAGGAGATATCGCCGGGTGTCGATGTGTTTGTACTGCTGCACTGTCCCTGTGCTACCCATCCACATAAAGTCCTTGCACTGAGCCTGTCCTAGTGCCTTCTCTAGGGGAATCCAGCTCTCGCGCGTCTCGGTAGCTTTGTCGATCTGCATGGTCTACTCCTTACTTGTCCTGCGCGCGAGTTCCGCGAAGAGCGACTCGACGGTTGGCCTAGCAACATCCGGCCCTAGAACGCGGTTTGCTTGAGCCGCCAGGTCGATGAGCTCAGCATCGCTGTAACACGAGAGCATAGCTTCAGATAAGGATTCAAAGTTTTTCATACAGTCCTCACACGTTGCGGTTGGTTTAGTCCGGCTGCAGAGTTGTCGAGCGCCACTTCTGAATCGTTTAAGTGGCTGCACTCGTGGTCGTAGAAGTCTTCGGTGATGGCGGGCCATTAGTTGTGTTCCTGAGCCTGTAACCATTCCTGGCCGGCCTGCTCGGCCTCGGCGTAAGCGTCTTTCTCGTCCATGCCGTTCTCAACCGGAAAGATGCCGCCTCCATCTCGATCTCCTGGCCGGTCTCTAGGTCTTTCCCAAAAAACCGTATGCGCCAGCCTCCACCTACGGGGAGAGGCCGTGGCTCGATCTCGTAGCGGTCGCTTCTCATCTCGTTCACGTTGGTGATGCGCTGGTCGCTCATGCCGCCTCCTGGCTTTCGTCCTGCTCCTCGGGCTGCATGACGCTGACTTCGCCGTTATCGTCTTCCTCGTAGCAAGCTCCGCAGATGAGCGAGGTATCAGGCTTGGCCCATGCGTTCGTGCCGCAGGTGCCGCAGGTGTACTTCGTCTTGCTGGCCGTTTTCTTCTTGCGCTCGATGCCGAACGGCTGCGACTGCCAGTTAAGTTGAAAGCCGGTCGCTGCGAGCTTGTCATAATCGCGGTCGTATTTTCCGCCCTCGATGATGTAGTGGGTGACGCTCTGGCCGGCCTCTTTCCCGCCTGGCTCCCCGGTGGTGGACGGGTAGAGTCCAACCGCCTTCATCTTCTCGGCCCACTGCTTGTCGTGGTAGGCGCGGCGAGGGACCTTGCCGTAGGTCTGCTGCCAGACGTGGACCATTTCATGAGCAAGGGTGGAGAGGATGAGTCTGTCGCTCCTGCCGGTGAATACGTCCGGGTTCATCGCCAGTTCGTGCGCCGTGCCTTGCTCGATCCGACCGGCGAAGCGGTTCGGGGCGAAGTAGCCTTTTGCCTTGGCGTGACGCTGCAAGGTGACGAGTACATGGGGAAGGGAAGCGGAGAAGAGTTCGGTATTGAGGAAGTCGTAAGCTGCCTGAAAAGCCCGGTACTCACGTTCCGTGATGGCTACCTTGGTGGTTGTATCGTACGAAACAACTGCGGTGGGGTTCGGTGCGGTGACTGGCTGGTCTCGGCTGGTCATCTGGTCTCCTCTGGATCGGAAGCGGGGTCTCTAATCCCGTCTCCATTTTATCATTTTAATACACTGTCATTTTGTCCATACAAACAAATAGATTGATAGCAGGGAAGCGGGGCGGCTCTTGAGGGAGTCGCCCTTGGCTGCCTATTCTGCGTCTTCGTTCGCGTCGCTGATGGTCTCGGTGGGATGGTTGTAATCAATCCGGCGAATCATGTTGGCCGTGATGGTCCATGTCCTGTGTTGCACGTTGTCTTTAGAGGTGTAAGAACCGGTGCGGACTTTGCCGTCTAGCATCACCGCATCGCCCTTCTTGAGGGTCGCGGCGTTCCTGGTCTTCGGTCCCCATACCTCGACATCGAACCAATCGGTTTGCTTGTGCAGGACATTCTTCTTGTCCGTCCACTGTTCATTGACGGCA
>CALMVK010000112.1 GCA_937873145.1 uncultured Granulicella sp.
GGCGTGGAAGGCGGCCAGTTTGAACCCGATCGAGGCTCTGCGCTACGAGTGACCTCTTCGATAGACTGAGGAGATGGCGACCGGCATTGAAATCCTTACCGCCCTCGTCACGCTCTCCGGCATCGCTTACATGCTGCTTGCTCTGCTGGGCGCGCGGGATTTCCTGGCTTCCGTCCGGCACGCCCGGACGCTCCCGCCCTATGCTCCGCCGGTTAGTATCCTCAAGCCGCTCAAGGGCGTCGATCCGCGCATGTATGCGGGCCTAGCCAGCCACTGCCGGCAGCAGTACGCGGGCGGATTTGAACTGGTCTTTGGGCTTTCGAGCCTGGACGATCCGGCGGCGGAGCAGGTCGCCCGGTTGCGCGCCGAGTTCCCCGAGATTCCGATCCAGCTCATTCATTGCACCGAACGGCTCGGCACCAGCGGCAAGGTCTCAAACCTGGTGCAGATGCTGCCGCACGCTACTTACGAGCACATTCTGATCAATGACTCGGACATCCTGGTGCCGCCGGGATATCTCACCGGTGTGATGCGCTGCTTTGCCGAGCCGGAGGTCGGCATGGTGACGGCTCCTTACCTGGGACGCACCGGCGTTGGCGGGCGGGACCGCACGGTGTGGGCGCGTCTCGAGGCGCTGGGCATTTCGACCGATTTCTTCCCCGGCGTGCTGACGGCGCGGAAGCTGGAGGGCGGCATCCGGTTTGGGCTGGGTTCTACCCTGGCGGTGACCAAGGCGGCGCTGGCGGCGGCGGGCGGCCTACAGCCGCTGACCGAGTATCTGGCGGACGACTACGAGCTGGGCCACCGGATCGCCGGCGCGGGGTTCAGGGTGGAGCTGGCGGGCGTGCCGGTCGAGACCTCCGTGCCGGCGTGGACGCTTAGCGGCTTCTGGAATCACCAGATGCGGTGGGCGCGCTCCACCCGCGACTCGCGCAAGCTGGGCTATCTTGGCCTGGGCGTGACGTACTGTCTGCCGTGGGCGCTGGCGACGTGCGTCGCTTCGGGCGGCGCGCTGTGGAGCTTTACCCTGCTGACCTTGGCGCTGCTGGCGCGGATCTCGGTGGCGCTGACCGTGGGCGCGGGCCTGCTGCGGGATGACCAGGTGCTGCGCGACCTGTGGCTGCTGCCGTTGCGCGACTGTTTCGGGCTGCTGTTCTGGGCGTGGGCTTTTGCCGGAGACACGGTCCAGTGGCGGGATGAGCGATTTCGCTTGCAGGATGGCCGGATCAGGCCGGTCTTGGCAGCGGCCGAGATACCCTCCCCACCTCCTGCTAAAAGCACCTAAAGTCTTCGATTCAGGCCACTTGGGTCCGGACTTCGGTATGGATCCAGGTCCGAAGCCGGCTAGATTAAAAAGCTGGATACGGGGATTCTGGCTGCGCCAGAATGACGGCTATGGTCTGTGAGAGTGTCTGACCTTTTCTCTTTTAGTGTACCGGGTTGGGCGGGGTGAATATGCCAACTCTTTTTTGGGTGTAAGTCTATCATTTGAGAACACTTCGAGCTTGAATGGAAGTGCGATGGGCTTGACAGGCTTTTGCAGGCAGCCGCATGCGTTGCATTACGAATGTAATGGAACACTCAAAAGAGGGATTGCCTAACCAGCAAGTTCTGCTCTATACAAGACAAAGATGCCAGCTTGCCGGTACATCCTACTCTTTGCCGCTCTCTTCTTTCCCTGGATTTTGTCAGGGCAGATCGTGTTTGCGCAAGCGGTGTCTCGAACGATCCATGATGGACCGCCTAAGTACGATGCTGAGCCAATCGTGATTGAGCATCTGGATTGCGTGTATCGCATGCAGGCGGACGGGACGGGCGTCGAGGAGCGGAGTGCGTCTGCACGCATCCAGTCGGAGGCGGCTCTCAAGCAGGTGGCGGTGCTTTCGGTCCCGTTCGCTGCAAACTCCCAGCGCGTGGAGTGGATCTATGCCCGCATTCGTCATCAAGATGGCAGCAGCACGGAGACACCGATCGGCAATGTGATCGAGGTGGCCGAGCAGGTGACGCGTGAGGCTCCGTTTTACAGCGATCTGAAGGACTCGCAACTGCCGATACGCGATTTGCGGGTGGGCGACCATTTGGAATGGAAGGCGCGTACCGTGCGCAGCAAGGCGGAAGCGCCCGGTCAGTTCTGGGGTAGCCATGCGTTTGTGCGTAACGGCGTTCTTCTCTCTGAGACGCTGGAGCTGGATGTGCCTCGGGGTATGCCGGTGAACGTCTGGAGTCCGAACCAGAAGGCCAAGGAGAGTGACGAAGGCGATCGCCATCTCTATCGCTGGGTTAACGCCGAGTTGAAGCCGACGGTGGGTTCTGATGCTGAAGCGTTTAAGGAAGCGGAGACAAAGCGGGTGCGAACCGCGGACGAGGAGCTGGACGCGCGCCTGGGCAAGCTGCCGGATGTGGCTTGGACAACCTTCAAGAGCTGGGAGGCCGTCGGCGCGTGGTATCGGGGGCTTGAAGGGGAACGCATGTCTCCCGATGCGGAGGTGAAGGCGAAGGTCGCTCAAGTGACTGCGGGAAAGACAACGGACTCAGCCAAGGTGCAGGCAGTGTATAGCTACGTTGCGACCCAGATTCACTACGTCGGGGTTGCGTTCGGGATTGGCCGTTTCCAGCCGCACAGCGCAAACGATGTGCTGGGCAATCAGTATGGCGATTGTAAGGACAAGCACACACTGCTGGCGGCGATGTTGAATGCATTGAATTTACGGCCGGAGGCCGTGCTGATCGGGGTGGGCATCCGGTTCAATCCGGGCGTACCTTCGCCGGCGGCGTTCAATCACCTGATGACACGGGTTGTGCTGGACGGCAAGCCGGTGTGGCTGGACACGACGGCGGAGGTGGCGCCGTTTGGAATGTTGACGGTTCTAACCCGCGACCACGAAGCGCTGGTGGTGCCTGAGGACGGCGCGGCGAAGGTGGAGCGCACTCCAGCCGAGACGGGCTTCGCACAGACGCAAACGATGGTTGCGAGCGGCAAGCTGGATGCGGAGGGAGTGTCACTCTCGCGCATCACGATGACGTTTCATGGGGATACGGAGCTGTTTTTGCGTAGTGTTCTTCGTCAGCTCTCGCCTGCGCAGTATGACCAGTTCATCCAGCAGCTTTGTGCGTCGATGGGCTATGGAGGCACTGGCAGCCACCTGGAGGTGAGCCGGGTGGACGATACCACGGAGCCACTACGGTTGAGTTTTGATTACAAGCGTGAAAAGGGGGGCGACTGGCCTAATTTGAAGGTGATTCCACAGCTTGCCCCTGTCGGTTTACCCATTCCTAACGAGAGTGATCCTCCCGTTGTCTCGCTTGAGTTAGGATCGCCGCGAGTTGAGACTTCGGACGCCGCCATGACCCTCCCCGAAGGCTGGCGAGCGGAGTTGCCGGAGGCGGTGCATGAGCGATCTACCTGGGTGACCTACGATCTTACGTACCGCTTTGAAAAGGGTACGGTTCATGCAGAGCGAAAGATAGAGGTTTTCAAGGAGCGCGTCCCGGTTGCTGAGTGGAAGACCTACAGCAAGTTTGCCGAGAAGGCGAACTTGAGTGGTGAGATGTATGTGCAACTGGTGCGAACGACAGCGCAAGTGAAAGACTCGGGAGCCACATTCACGGCGGAGCTTGAGCCAAAGACATCGATTCGAAGGCCGACCGATGCGGAAGTCTCCGCGATCGAGAGCGCTGCGGAAGGGAATGCGAATCCTTCTGAGCTGCTGAAGGAAGGCTATACGGCGCTGCAAGGACGCAATTTTGTAAGAGCGCGAACGTTGGTCGATGAGGTGAAGGCGAAGAGCCCGGAGCAACCCGGAGTATGGGCGCTTTCTGGAGCGGTGTTCGTTGCGCTGGGCGAGGTCTCCCAGGGTGTTGCGGATATGAAGAAGGAGTTGACGCTTCATCCTTCAGAGTTGCAGATGTACAGAGCACTTGCGGAGGCACAGCAGAAGGGTGGATACAGGGCGGATGCGAAGGAGACGCTGGCACGTTGGTCAGAAGCTGCTCCAGAGGACCCTACGCCGGAGATACAGCTTATTACGTTGCAGCTAGCCGATCATGAACCGAGCATAGCGGCGATAAGAGCGGAGAAGGCGCTTCCACGTACGGCTTCGAGTGGACAACCGAATGAGACATTGGAGTTGCTCCTGGGGCGAGCTCAACTGAGATCCGATGAAAGAGAGAAAGGGCACCTTACGCTCGCTGCCTTACTTCGGAAGACGGACGAGCCGAACCTCATGAACGATACCGCGTACGAGCTGGCGAACGTCGGCCTGGAACTGGCTCTAGCCGAGCAGAAGACGCGAGTAGCGCTGGGAAAGATGGAAGAGGAAAGCCGCAGCTGGACGCTGGATGAGAACGCGCGGGTACTGCGCCGCAAGACGGTCTTGCTGCAGGCGACCTGGGACACGATGGGATGGATTTATTTTCATGAAGGGAAAGCCAAGCAGGCCGAGCGATACGTGCGAGCCGCCTGGCTTGGCCGCCAGGATGTGGAAGTGGGCAAGCACCTGGCCGAACTAGACGAGGCGCACGGAGATCGAAATGCCGCCCTGTTGGACTATGAACTGGCGATTGCTACGGACCCTGGGTATGACTTGCGTGGTGTTCGCAGGGAACCGGGTCCAGAGACGAAAGAGTTGATCGATCGGGCCGAAGCTCTGCGCAAGGCGGGCGCGCACTCCGGAGTGACGAACACCGCTGCGGCGCTTGCACAGGTGCGTAAATTGCCGCTTGGTTCCGGGCCGGATGGTGTTGCCGAGTACAGGCTGCTGCTGAATGCAGGGGGTGTCGTGCGTGCGGAACCGACAGGTGAAAAGCAGGTTCCGGAGGCCTTGGCGAAGCTGAAACGAGCCAAGATGGGGACTTATTTCCCCGAGGGCTCGCAAGCTCATTTAGTGTTCCAAGGCGTCGTCAACTGTCACTCCGGTGAGTGTGAGCTTGTCTTGGAGCCGTAAAGCTTATTGGAGCCTGGATTTCCGTGCGTGCGTCAGGGGGCGCTTTTTGTTCCTCCCATCCAGGCGAGGGTGGTGGCGAGGTATTGCTTTAGGTCTTTGCGGGGGACGACGGCGTCCAGGAAGCCGTGTTCGAGCAGGAACTCGGAGCGCTGGAAACCTTTGGGGAGCTTCTGACGGATGGTCTGCTCGATGACGCGGGGGCCGGCAAAGCCGATGAGCGCGCCCGGTTCGGCGATGTTCAAGTCGCCGAGCATGGCGAAGCTGGCGGTAACGCCGCCGGTGGTAGGGTCGGCAAGCACGGAGAGGTAGGGGATGCCGGCGGCGGAGAGGCGGGCGAGCGCGCCGGAGATCTTGGCCAATTGCATGAGCGAGACGATGCCTTCCTGCATGCGCGCGCCGCCGGAGGCCGAGACGATGATCAGCGGATGGCGCGAGTCGTGCGCGCGATCGACGGCGCGGGCGATCGTCTCGCCGACGACGGCACCCATGCTGCCGCCGATAAAGCTGTATTCCATGGCCGAGACGACGACGGGAAGGGAGCCGAGGTGCCCCGTGGCGTTGAGGATGGCGTCGAGGAGACCAGTCTTCTTTTGGGCTTCGGCGAGGCGCTGCTGGTAAGGCTTCAAGTCGGTGAACTGGAGCGGGTCGGTCGAGGAGAGGTCGTTGTCGACGAGCTCGAAGCCGGGTTCGAGTAGATTTTCGATACGCTCGCGGGCGCTGAACTGGAAGTGGTATCCACATTTGCCGCAGACCTTGAGGTTGGCTTCGAGGTCGGGCTTGAAGAGCGCGGCGCCGCAGCGCGGACACTTGATCCAGTTGCCTTCAGTCCGGACGGTCTTGGTGTCGTCGTTGATGATGCGGCTGTCTTCGCGTTTGAACCAGGTCATGGGCGGCGTGGGTGGTCCTTGGGAGAGTGTACAACCCGTTGGGTCCTGGCAAGGGCGGTCAATCTGGGTGTCCGGAGGTTAGTGGCCGCTGTGATAGGGATGGCCGGCCAGAATAGTGAGGGCGCGATAGACCTGTTCGGCGACGACGACGCGGGCGAGCTCGTGTGGGAGGGTCATGCGGCCGAGCGAGAGGACCCGGTGTGCCCGGCTGAGCGCGGTCTGGGACCAGCCGTCGGCCGGGCCGATGGCGAGCAGAACGCGGGTTGTGGCGGTATCGCGAAGGCGCCCGAGGAGCTGGGCGAACTGCTCGGAGGTGAGGGTGTCGCCGCGTGAGTCGAAGAGGAGGAGAGTGGCGGCGGGGCGTTGAGGCTGGCGCTCGGCGAAGGCGAGGAGGGCGGCCTCGGTGGGGAAGGACGAGGCTTCGATGGGGCAGAGGTGGTTCGAGCGGTTGAGATACTCGACCGTGAGGGCGTCCGCATGAGGCAGCTTGGGTCGTTGCCTCGAAGTGATGGCTCCGATAATTATTTTCATAGGTCGATTCTTTACGGTTTTTAGTGCAGCGATGCTGATGACGTCTCCCGTTTTTCATATGTAGCGATTTCACATCGATTGAAAGCAAGGGTTTATTCCGGTTTCAGCTTTTCCTGTTTGGCCTTTAAATTGCTGGTTCTCTAGCAAGCAATCTATTTAGGTGCGTCGGGTCCTTTGTCCGGCACAAGCAATCTTCGCCGATTTGCGTTCGGGTTTGTGTGGGCGCAGGAAATACCTGATGGAAGTCCTTCGCGTGTCTGCGCCCATAGTACCGAGGCCGTTGACGAAAACTGGATACTGCTAATCGACTGAAGTTCCAATCCTAGGAGTTGAATTGATGGGTTTTAGAAGCTTTATGTTGTCCTCTGTGCCTGCTGTGGTTCTGGCCGCGAGTCCCGGCGTGTTGCTTGCTCAAAGCCAAAATGGCTCAGTTAGCGGCGTCATTACAGATGCTTCGGGTGCCGTGATCCCGAATGCAAGCGTGACTGTGATCAACATTGCCACCGATGCTCGACGTGAGGCTAAGACAACCAGTGCTGGAGACTATGACGTGCAGGGCCTGCCACCGCAGGACTATAAAATCATTGTCACTGCGCCTGGGTTCGGGACCACGACCACAGCAGTCTTCAATGTTTCGGTAGGTTCCGCGAACACAGTGAACGCCAAGCTTTCCGTGCAGGCGAGCGATATCTCAGTAGACGTAGCAGCAAACTCGCTGGCTGGCATCAATCTGGAAAACGCCGAGAACTCGCAGGTTGTCAACACGACTCAAATTCTGGAACTGCCAACACAATCCCGCAATCCTTATGATTTTGTCGCACTCTCCGGCAGCGTTTCTGCGGACCCGAGCGCGACGAACCGAGGGGTTGGCGTCAACATTGGGGGCGCGCGTTCCGCTTCGACTGAGATTCTGCTGGACGGTATAGAAAATACCTATCTCTTTTCCGTGAGTATTGCGACGACGGTTCCTGTGGATTCAGTACAGGAATATCGCGTCATCACCTCGAACTATGGTCCGGAGTATGGACGTGCTTCGGGCGGTGTAGTGAACGTAATTACAAAGGGCGGAACGAACGCGTATCACGGTACAGCGTACGAGTTTTATCGGCCTTCCACCTTTGTATCGAACAGCTATTACAACAACGCGAACAATATCCCGCAACATCGCTTTGACCGCCATAACTTTGGTTTTTCGGTAGGTGGCCCTTTGAAGCGAGACAAGCTTTTCTTCTTCAACAACACTGAGTGGCTTCGCGTCCGGTCCAGCAACGTGACCCAGTTTTATATTCCAACGTCCCAGTTTGTTGCTGCTGCAAACGCCAATACGCAGGCTTTCTTCAGTAAGTTCGGTGCGGTCTCGGGCGTACCCACAGGCAAGGTCTTGACTTTAGGTCAGATTGGAGGCGCACCGGGCTTTGTCAGTCAGGCGTTTGCCAGTGACCGCACAGCTCTGGAGACTTCTCAGCCAGCCGTCTTCAACGACGCCTTTCCAGTTCTGCAGCAGGTCAATGTCACTGTTCCGGCCGATGCAGGCGGAGGTGTGCCTCAAAACACATATAACATCGACGCGCGTGTCGACTTCAATCTGAACCAGCATATTCAGATGTATGGCCGTTACGTTCTTTATAACCAAGTGACACCGGTTGGTACTGGCAACGTGAGTCCATATGCCGGATACAGCACCAACACCAGTTTCAAAGCGCAAAATCTTGTCTACGGGATTACTGAAACTTTTACGAGTCATTTCACGGGGCAGCTGCAGCTAGGTTTACTGAGGGTCAATAGCAACAACCCTCTGGGAGCAAATCCGGCAGGTCCCACGCTGTTTGTTAACTCTGGTGCCGCACCCCTGATCGCAAACAATGCCTTTGTCTTTCCCGGTTACAGTGAGACCAACGCGGGTAACGGACTTCCCTCGGGAGGCCCGCAGAACAATATTGTTGTTAGTCCAGTTTTTACGCTTGTCAAAGGACGGCATTCGCTTACCTTTGGCGGCCAATACACGTATATCCGTGATAACCACACGTTTGCTATTTATGAGAATGCACAGGAAGCTCTGGTGTCCTCTGGTACCTCCGGGGCTCTGACAAACTTCGTTGCGGGCAATGCGAACTACTTTCAAGCAAACCTAAATCCCCAAGGCAAGTTTCCCTGCACCAAGAGCTTGACTACCGGAGCCACTCCCGGGGTGGCTGGTACGGGCGGAGCTCCAGCGTTCGACCCGACTTGTACGATCACCAGCCCAGTCAGCCAGCCTAACTTCAGCCGCTCTAACCGTTACAGTGAGGGTGCTGGCTTTTTCAACGATTCCTGGAAGACCTCACCTCGCCTGACGATCAATGCGGGTCTACGCTACGAGTTATATGGAACACAGCACAATAAGAATTCAGCTTTAGATTCAAACTTCTACTTTGGTACAAGCGGAACGCTCCAGGACAGGATTCGTGCTGGCAAGATCCTGCAGGTAAACGCCGCTGCCCCCGCCGGGGTGCAGAATCCTGGAGGTAAGCTTTGGAATACGAATTATAAGCAGTTCGCTCCACGAGTGTCGTTTGCCTACGATCTTACTGGTAATGGCAGAACTAGTCTTCGTGGCGGCTATGGAATCAGTTATGAGCGTAACTTTGGAAATGTAACGTATAACGTTGCCTTAAATCCGCCTGCTCAGCTTGCCATCAGTTTCACCAACAATGACGTTGGTGCGCCCATCCCAATCAGTACAGGACTGCTGGGTAGTTTCTCTGGCGGCAGCGGCGTGCAAAAAGCTATTCCGCCTGGAACGGTTCGCGCTGTCGACCCGCGGATCAAGCCAGCCTACAATCAGTTTTACTCACTCGGCCTTGAGCATCAGCTTGCCAGGAGTATTGCTATCGGCGCCGCTTACACGGGCGAACGTGGCATACATAACTATTCGATTGCTAACTACAATCGTAGCTACTATGGACAAGAGTACGAGAACGACGCTCCTCTTTACACAGCAGCCCTCGGTTCACCCGCCAGCCTTATCGATAGTAATCGTTTGAATCCGCAATATACCTCAATCAATGTTCGAGGAGCCGACGGAGACAGCTACTACAATGGTGTAAACACCTACGTTAGAGCAAGTAATCTATTCAACCGGGGCCTAACACTTACCACGAACTATACCTTTTCCCATTCGACGGACAACACAAGTTCTACCTTTACAGACGGTGCAGCGAATGCGGACGTAGGTGGAGTGGCGTATTTCGATCCTTACAACCACGCTCTGGATCATGGAAACTCTGATTTCGATGTCCGGCATCGGGTATCTGTCGGGTTGATCTACCAACTACCAGATTTTGGGACGAAGGGCTTCACCCGATCTGCTGTTGGTGGATGGGAGTTAGGCTCCATCTTTCAAGCATCTACAGGTACTCCTTTCAGCGAATACAACTGCTCCCTTCCCGCTATTACCGCTTGCTCGCGCGCGTTCTTCAATCAGGCGCCCAGCTTTCACAAAACAGGAGATTCGATTCCTACGGGTTCCCCGGACAACTTCGCCTATATCAACTTTCCAAGTGCCTATTTGGCTGATGGAAAAAGTCTAAACACGGTAGCATACAAACCCTACCTTGACCCTAAAACAAACTTTGCGAGTTCGGTGTATCTCAATGGGGTTAGGACTGCGACCAGGGGAGCATCGGATTTACCAACTGCGGCTAGCGGCATGGATACTTTTCCTGGAATGTCGGCTCGCAATGCTTTTCGTGGACCCGGTTCCTTCTCCTTCAACGCCGATTTGAATAAGAACATCAAGTTCACTGAGCGGTATAGCTTGCAACTCCGCCTGGAAGCTTACAACGTCCTGAATCATGCAAACAGCTATCTTAACCTGAGCGGGGCTAACGATGTTTCGATGACACCCTATGCAAGTATCTACAAAAACGGTGCGCCTGTGACTGCAACGGGGCAACTGAATGGGTCGAATCGCCAACTGCAATTAGCCGGAAAATTTATTTTCTAAGATACTTTCCATGTGTACGGAGGGTGCCTTTAGGCACCCTCCGCTCTGTATCTTCGAAACCAAATCCGCTCTTGATAAGAGTTAAAGCTTGTTCGATTGCGCTGTAGTTTTCACTTTCATCAGGCTCCGCTTTTTTGCGGGGATTTTCGTCGAAGTAGCTTCTACGACAGGTTTGCTTTCTTTTGGTTTCTTTATTGTTCGGGTGCGTGTGTTCACGATCAGGCTCTTCAGCTCTGCGTTTAGTTCGGCGACGCTGATGGTGGTGGCGGTTTTTTTGAGGCGCTCTAGGCCGTAGAAGGCTCGCTTTTCGGGCGAGAAGACGTGCACGATGAAGTCGACGTAGTCCATCAGAATCCACTCACCTTGGCGGCGGCCTTCGACCGACGTGGGATAGGTGCCGAAGTCGCGCTTGAGGCGGATCTCGATTTCGTCGGTGATGGCTACGTTCTGGCGGTCGTTGGTGCCGTTGCAGATCAGGAAGTAGTCGGTCAGGCCGCTCTCGGTGGGGTCGAGCGCGAGAATGCGGATGTCTTCGGCCTTCTTGTCTTCACAGGCTGCCGCGGCGGCCAGCAGTAGAGGATAGGTTTCCTTTGAGGGCATGGGGCTCCTAAATCTATGGTAGCGGATGGATGGATGCAGGGCCTAAGGAAGTTTGATAGAGGCTTTGCTGCTCGATGTAGTTGGACACACGGGGCGGCAGCAGATCGATACAGGAATCGCCGAGATGCAGGCGCTCGCGCAGGCTGGTGGCGGCTACATCCTCGTGTACCGAGTCCAGTAGATGGATGCGGCGGCGTTGCTGCTCGCTGAGGAACATGCCTTCGGGCTCTACGAGTGGAAAGCCGGGCCGGCTGACGACGATCCACTCCGCCAAATGGAGCATGCGCGCGGGCTCTCGCCAGCGTCCAAGCGTTGCAAAGCTGTCGGCTCCGGCGAGATTGAAGCGCTGGTCGTTGGGGAAGAGCTGTTGCAGACGGGTGAGCGTGTCTACGGTGTAGTTGGGCTGACCATTGGCGTGCGGCGCATCGAGTTCAGAGGCGGCGAAGGTGGAATCTTCCTCGCAGGCCAAGGAGACCATGGCGAGCCGCTGCAGGTAGGAGGCGCCGGTCACCGCTTTCTTGAGAGGCTGACGGCCGGCTGGGGCGAACAGGACGAGATCGAGCGCGAAGGTATCGGCGGCCGCTCGCGCGAGCGCCATGTGGCCACGATGCGGCGGGTCAAACGAGCCACCGAACAGCGCTACACGCATCCTGCACCAGGCGTTTGCGAGCGAAGATCCAAAAGAGGCACGGTTATGGGATGCGGAAGACGAGGCCGCTTGAGAAGTTGAGCAGAGTGGCGCTGGGAATGTTTGGGGACGTGCTGCTGCCGCCGATGGTTTTGCTGCTGGCAGTGGTGAGGGCTCCGTAACCGACTTCGAAGACGCGGAAGTCGACATGGTGGCCCAGCGCGTAGTCGACTCCGGCGAGGGCTCCGTACTCGGCCTTGGTGACGTGGATGGTCGTCTCGGGGGCTCTGGAGGTGCCGGCTCCGACGAATGGCTCGACATAAGGACGGAGTCGTTCTGGAGCGGGGCGGGAGATACGCAGGCCGACGAGGAAGTTATTCAGGCCGGCGTTGTTTCCGTGCAGGATGGAGTCGCGCAGATCTGCGCCGAGGGTGACTTTTTCGGTTCGTTTTGCGTCGTAGTACCCGCCGAAGTTGACGCCCCAGAAGACGCGGGAGGTGGTGTTTTGACCGAGAAAGGCAAAGGTTCCGGAGTCCGCGGTGGAGTTGCTGATGCGGGAGGCGATCGGGTTGACGTAGAGGCCGATCTGCGCGTGCAGGGAGGAGGTTGTCAGCGAAGCGATCAGGAAGGTCGCGGCGGCGACAAGGAACGAACGAAGTTTCATCGGTTAGGCTGACCTCAGAGAGCGGAGTGATGCAGAGATAGACGGGCGTATTGCATGGAGTAAGGCGGATCGCTTAGGCCCGGCCTCGCGCGGAGCTTGCGGGTGGAGGATAGTTGGGCTTGCGCTTGGCGGGCGCGAGGATCTCCGGTTCGAGCTCGATGGGCCGGGATTGCGCGACCAGCTCGGCGATGGCGTAGGTGAGCGGTTCGATTCCGGTGCCGGTGACGGCGGAGATCTCATAAAAAGGCAGCTTGCGGCGTTTTGCCATGGCACGAAGCTTCTTCAGTTTGTCCGGGTTGGCGACGTCGATTTTAGCGGCGACGAGGATGGTGGGTTTCTCGGGTAACGCAGGGTCGAAGCTCTTGAGCTCGGCGGTGATGACCTTGTAGTCGTCGACGGGGTCGGGGCGGCCGGAGCCGTCGGAGACGTCGACCAGGTGGACGATGACGCTGGTGCGCTCGATGTGGCGGAGGAACTGGATGCCGAGGCCGGCACCAAGGTGTGCGCCTTCGATCAACCCGGGGAGGTCGGCGATGGTGAAGGATTGTTCGTGGGGCCACTCGCCGACCGAGACGACGCCGAGATTGGGCTCAAGGGTGGTAAAGGCATAGTCGGCAACCTTGGGCCGGGCGGCGGAGAGGCGCGAGATGAGGGTGGATTTGCCGACGTTGGGAAAGCCGACCAGGCCGGCATCGGCGAGCAGGCGAAGCTCCAGGCGGTAGTGGCGCTCTTCGCCGGCGCGGCCTAGTTCGTGCTCGCGCGGAGCCTGATGGGTGCTGGTGGCGAAGTGCTGGTTGCCGCGTCCGCCGCGTCCGCCGCGGGCGATGGGGAGGGACTCGCCGGCGCGGGTGAAGTCATGGATCTGCTCGCCGGTGTCCTCGTCGTAGAGGATGGTGCCGACCGGGACTTTCAGGGTGAGGTGCTCGCCGGAGTAGCCGGAGCAGTTGGAGCCGAGGCCGTGGCCGCCGCGCTGGGCTTTGTGCTCGGGGTTGAAGCGGAAGTGGACGAGGGTGTTGTGGCTGAGCGAGGACTCCATGAGGATGTCGCCGCCATGGCCGCCATCGCCGCCGGAGGGTCCGCCGCGGGGGACAAATTTTTCCCGGCGGAAGGCCATGCAGCCATTGCCTCCGTCGCCGGCTTTGATCCGAATTTTGGCTTCGTCGATGAACATTGCGCAATTCCTAGTCTAAATGAACCCTGGTGCGCCCGAAGAATGGCGGGGAGCGGGTAAACGTGGGCTAGTTCATCGTTGTTTCACATCAGCGTGCAATGCTCGAAGGAAAGAACAAAACAGACCTTGGTGTGAACCGCTAGCGCGCACACCGGTGAGTTGTTGGCAAAACTTCCCTTGGAGTTCAGATGACGTTTCGTAGAAGTGCAGGGTCTTCCCTGATCGCAGTGGCCTTTGCAGCAGCAGCCGGTTGGTCGCAATCCAGTACGCAGGGAGCTATCGGAGGTACGGTCTTCGATGCCAGTGGAGCGGTTGTCCCGAAGGCGACGATTGCGATCCGGAATGACGGTACGAACGCAGAAGTGAATTTGACAGCCGACGATAGCGGCTTCTTCAAGGCTCCTCTGCTTGAGCCGGGGGCGTATACGGTGAAGGTGTCGGCGAGCGGATTTGCCGATCGCACCAGCCAGGTGATTGTGCAGGTTGGGCAGTTGACCAATTTGGAGTCTCGCCTGGGGGTGATCGGGTCGACCGAGACGGTGCAGGTAAATGCGGATGTGCCGGTGTTGAACTTCGAGTCTCCGGATTTTTCTTCGAACATCAATGAGCGGGCCATCGACAATATTCCGGTGAACAATCGCCGCTGGTCGGCACTTGCCCTCCTGACGCCAGGTGTCACGGTGGATTCGAACGGCTACGGCCTGATCAGCGTGCGCGGCATCAGCATCATTCTGAACAACATCGAGATCGACGGCGCGGATGATAACCAGGCGTATTTTGCGGAAGAGCGCGGCCGCACCCGTGAGGCATATTCGACTTCGGGAAGCTCCGTCCGTGAGTTCCAGGTGAACACGGGCGTGTATGCCGCGGAGTATGGCCGGGCCGCCGGCGGCGTAGTCAACTCGGTGACCCGCAGCGGGACCAATGAAATTCATGGGCAGGCGTATTACTACGATCGTGAATCGAAGTGGAACGCATTCAACGACCAGAGCACGATTCCAATTACGGGCGCAAATGGAACCGTGACCAACGTGCCGTTCAAGCCCAAAGATCTTCGCAAGATATACGGGTTCTCCGCAGGCGGACCGTTGGTGAAGGATAAGCTGTTCTGGTTCTACACGTATGACCAGCACAGCCGCATCTTCCCGCTATCCGGGGTGGCAACAGTTCCTTCCAGTGTGAATAATGTCTCGGCGTATGGCTTCAACGCGATACCGGATGCAGCGCTTCCAACGGGGGCGACCTGCAACTATGTGACGGGATACCTGGCCGCCGGTACCACGCCGATTCCGAATGTGCTGGACGCTCAAGCTTGCACCCTGGCCGCACGCTTGAAGCTGGGCAGCTACACCAACGCGGCTGCTCTTTACAAGACCGATCTGAATGCCCTGAATGGCGATCTTGGGCTGATCAACCGTGTGGGCTATCAGGAGATCAACACGCCCAAGCTGGATTATCAGATCAATTCCAAGCAGCATGTGGAGGCGCTTTACCATCGCCTGCGCTGGGATTCTCCTGGTGGCGTGCAGACCAATGCGACAGGGGATTACTCACTGGATTCAGCCGGAAACGACTACATTAAGCTGGATTATGGCTTGACCAAGCTCACCAGTCTCATTCGTTCCAACATCTCGAACGAAGTGCTTTATCAGTATGGGCGCGAGCTGGACGATGAAGGCCAGCAGCCATTTACGCCTTACTCGCTGAATACGCTGCGGCAAGCCGATGGCAACGTACCTTATGTGACTCTGGATACGAAGATCGGCGCTTTCTTCGGTTCTCCTTACTACTCCTACCGGCCGAAGTATCCGGATGAGCGTAAGTGGCAGGTGGGAGATACTTTGTATGTCAGCAAGGGTAATAACAGCTTTAAATTTGGCGTCGACATGGTTCATAACTACGACCTGACCATTCAGTCGCAATACTATGAAGGTAATTACGGCTATACGACGAATTTAGCCAATTACTTTGCCGACCTAGGCTCCAAGGGAAGTGGTAGCGGCACCTGCGACGTCAATCAGTCGGCGGCGGCAACCGCCACTCTCTCCGCTGTGGGTGTGTATCCCTGCTACAACAGCTACCAACAGGGTTATGGTCCTCCGGCGTTCGATTTTGCCACGCTGGACTACGGCTTTTTCGGGCAGGATAACTGGAAGGTTACACCGCGCCTGACGCTTGAGCTTGGCTTGCGATACGACTATGAATCGACTCCACCCGCGGTTGGTTCCCTGATTGCGCCGACAACCAACTTTGTACCCTATAACGGAATCGGCAACAGTCCAAGTGACAAGAATAACTTCGGTCCGCGGATCGGTTTCTCCTTCGATCCCTATGGGCAGGGTAAGACTGTGCTGCGGGGCGGGTTCGGCATGTATTATGGCCGGCTCACCAACGGCAATATTGGCACGGTGCTTTCTACAACGGGAAGCCCGTTGGCGCAGACGGTGCCGACAGTAACCAAGAGCCAGGGCCTAGCGGCGGAACCGTTGTTTGGCAATCGCTTCTCCGTAGCGCAGCAGACCTCTTCGGCCAAGCCTGCTGGCTTTTTCCGGGCGCCGAACCTGCAGAATCCACAGGTGATGGAGTTCGATCTGCAGGTCCAGCAGCAATTGGGACGAGGTACGTTTTTCCAGGTAAGTTACCTGGGGGCGCTCGGCCGTGAGCTGCCAAACTTTTTGGATGTCAACCTGAATCCCTCAGCCTATAACTCAACGGTCGCCGGCTCCGGCATACAGAATGTGAATGTTACCTTTATCGATTCCACCGGTAAGAGCCCGATTCCGAACGGCTCGATCATCCAGGTTCCTACTTTCACCGGCATCTATGGAAATACCGCTCTACTGGGACCGAGTGCGACTAAGTTCAACGCAATTACGGAGTATCTCTCAAACGTAAATTCGAGTTACGATGCATTCGCAGCGGAGATTCAAAATCGCTCTTTGAAGAGCGTCCAGTTCGACGCGAGTTATACCTGGGCGCACGCGCTCGACTTCTACCAAAATGCGTCTTCAGCGACGAGTACCGAAAGCTGGTATAACCCCTTCGGCAGTCAGCGGGTCAACTATGGCAACAGCTCATTCAATATCCCCAATCGTTTCGTTGGCTATGTGCTTTATAACTTCCCTGGAGTAAGTTCTGGTCATCACCTGCTCAGTTATGTAACCAACGATTGGAGTCTGGACGATACGTTCCAGTTTCAGACGGGCCTTCCCTACTCAGCAGCGACGACTGGAAGTAACTCGTCCGCCTCAACGAGTACCGGGTTCAACGGTGCAAATGGGCCGTCGTTTATTCCTCAGTTGGGACACAATAACTACACTTACAATCGCGTTCTGGTGGATGACATCCGCATAGAAAAACAGTTTGCCATCACGGAGCGGGCTCACCTGCAGGTTTTCCTTCAGGCGTTCAACCTGGCCAATCACCAGAATGAGACGAGCGTAAACGGCACTGCTTTTCAACTCAACGGAACCTCCGCAACAAGCGGGACGGCGACCTACCAGTCGAACTTCGGTACGGTGAGCAAGACCAACAACAGCGGGTTCAGCTACACGCCCCGGCAGTTGGAGCTCTCCGGGCGACTTTTCTTTTAGCGCTCGGTTTAGAAGCCTGGCCAGTTCGGCGAGGGCGACCGCTGCAACGGTCGTCCTCGTCGTTAACACTAAGGAGGGATTCCGCTCACCCTGAGCGTTCGGTAGGCTGCCGGTAAGCTACCACCTCGGGAGCACCATGATTTTCTTTGGCCGCGGAGTGATCCATGCGGCACGTTCAGCGTCTTCGTTCTTCACTTGCCGGTTCGGGCGCGGCGTTGTTTTTCTAGCGCTGCTGTGGATCGCTGCCGGGCGAGCTCAAGCGCAGGAGGCGGAAGATGGTGCCGTGCGCGGATGGGTGCGGGATGCGGCGAACCGGCCGGTGGACGCGGCGACGGTTCGTCTGGAGGATCGGGAAGGTGAGCCGGGTACGGAGGTAAAGGTCGAGCGGGACGGCAGTTTTCTGGTGCCCGGGCTTCGTCCTGGGATGTACCGGTTTACGCTCCAGGCGCCGGGACATCTGCACGGGCGCGCCGAGGGTGTAGCCGTGACGCTAGGGCAGACCACGGAGCTGCAGGTGGTGCTTGACCGCGCCGGACCCGGCTTGTGGTTGACGATCCGCAAGGCTCCGGAGGGCGGTGGCAGCGACGTGCAAATCTCCCCAGCTTTACCCGGCAGTCCGTCGGGAACGGCAGCGCGGGCAGACGGAGTTGCGCTTCCAGATCAGGACGCGGATGGATTGGTCAGCCTGCATGGCTTGGCTTCAACACAGAACAGCACAGTTGTGGATGGTGTGGGAACGACCCAGGCGTATACCTCGGTGCAGCAGGGCCGGGGCAGCGATCCGGCTCCCGATCCGGATGGAGATGGAGACTCCGCCGAGCTGGGAAATGGGCCTGCGAATGGGTTATCGCGCGGACGCCATGCGGGTGCAGGGACGACCTACTCGCAGGGCGCGGTGAAGGATTTTCGGGTTACAGGCGATAGCTACACGGCGCAGATGGGGCACACGGCGGGTGGAGTGATCACGTCCGTCACGCGTTCCGGGACGGAGGCTTTCCATGGCTCGGCCAGTGCTGTCGTTGGATCGCAGCTGTTTGCGGCGGCGAATCCGCTGTCGATTGCGACCAGCTACACGAATGGGGCGATCGCGAGCGCGGTGGTTAAGCCGCACGATCTGCATGAGGTCTTCGCAGGCTCGCTGGGCGGACCTGTCTTCCGTGGTGCAAACCTGGTGTTTTTCGACGCTGTGGAGATTGGCCGCCGCGGCTTTCCGGCGATCAGCTCGCCGGCCGACCCGGAGTTTTACAGGTTGACGACGATCCAGAAAGCTTTGCTGGCGAGCCGTGGCGTACGTGCGGCGCAGATCAATACGGCGCTGAACTATCTTTCGTCGCTGACCGGTTCTACGCCGCGGCGCGCGGACCAGAACAACAACTTTGCACGTCTGGACTGGCATCCGCAGGCGCATCCGCGGCTGCTGGCGGAGCTTGGGCTGCAGTACAACCTGGTGCGTTGGACTGGGCCGGCCGCGCTGCTGGAGGCTCCGGTGGTCAATCGCGGGCGGGCCAGCCTGGGAAGCGCATCGGGCGCGCTCGATGCCTTTCTGCTGCGGTTCGACAGCCGGATTCGGCCGCGACTGGTGAACCGGCTGCGCGTGGCCTACACGCGCGATCTGCAGTACGAGACGCCCCAGACGCCCCTGGCCGCGGAACCGGCAATCAGCCCCGGCGGGTTGGCCCCGGAGGTGAACATTGGGCCGAACGGGCTGCTCTTCGGCACGCCCGCGTCGCTCTCGCATCTGGCGTTTCCGGATGAGCGGCGGCTGGAGGCGACCGATTCGCTGATGTGGACGCACGGCCACCACTCGATTGCGCTGGGGGGAGCCATCACGTATGTGCAGGAGCATGTGGCGACCCAGACGAATGTGGCCGGAACGTTTCGTTATGATTCTGGCCTGACCAAGGGCTATGCCGGCGGGCTGGTCGACTTCATCACGGATTCGACCTACAACGTGAACGTCATTCCGAACGGCGGCTGTCCTTCGATCACGGCCACGATCCACGACTTCTGCTTCCGCAGTTACTCGCAGAGCTTTGGGGAGTCGAGCGCAGCGTTTTCGACGCAGGATTGGTCGGGCTTTGCGCAGGAGACCTGGCAGCCTGGACGCCGGTTGCTGCTACACGCCGGGGTGCGTTACGAGTACACGCTGTTGCCGCTGCCGCAGAATCCGAACCCGGCGCTCGATGCGCTCTTCGGTATGCGGGGCGCGACCAGCATTTTTCCGGAGGATCGCAACAACTTCGGCCCGCGAGTGGCTTTGGCGTGGCAGCCGTTCGGGGCTGGGCGGGGGTCGGTCCACATCGGGTATGGATTGTTCTACGGACGGCTGCCCGGGGCTACGATCCGTGCGGCGCTGACAGACACGGCGCAGAAGTCGTCGACGACGAGCATCCGCATCACGCCGACGGCCGTGGTAGCGTGTCCGCAGGTGGCGTCGCAGGGGTTTGGGTATCCGTGCGCGTTCTCGGCGGCTCCCACGGGGGTGGTTGCGGCGACGACTTCGGCAGTGGTGCTTGACCGCCGCTTTCGTCTCCCGATAGTGCAGCAGGGAAGCCTGACGCTGGAACGGCCAATTGGCCGGGAGTCGTCCCTGTCGGCAAGTTACGTTTTCAACCTGGACCGGCAGCTACCCAGCTCGACGGACCTGAACATTGCGCCCTCCACCCAGATTGCCCATTTCCGGCTGCAGGGCGGCACCGGAGCACCCGGTATTACGGACGGCGAAACCTTTACGCTGCCGCTCTATAGCGCGCGGGTCTCGTCCAGCTTTGGGCCGGTGACGGATGTGGAGTCAAGCGTGGACGCGACGTACAGCGGGCTGTCGGTAGGGGCATTTACCCGGCTGGCCAAAACGTTTCAGGTGCAGGGCAGGTACACATGGTCCAAGGCGATCGACTTTGGGCAGGCGCAGTCGGCCATTCCGCGGACCGATGGGCAGTTAGACCCATTTACTAACGGCTATGACAAAGGGCTTTCCTCGTTGAACTATCCGTGGGCGGCACACCTGACGGCGGCCTGGAGTCCAGAGTTGGCCTTTGGCCCCCGATGGCTGCGGGGGACAGCCAACGGGTTTACGTTCATGCCGATTGCGAGTGTCCGCGCCGGCAGGCCGTATACCTTCGATCTTTCCGGCGGAACCCGGCTGGCCGGCGGCCACGAAAGCCTCAACGGCTCCGGAGGTGCGCTTTATCTGCCGACGGTGGGCCGCAACACGCTGCGGCTGCCGCCGACGGAGAATGTTGATTTGCGTGCAGGTCGCGGTTTCCGGGCGGGCGATCATCTGCAGTTTGAAACCTTCGCCGAGGCCTATAACCTGTTGAATCACACGAATGTTTCTTCGGTGACCCAGCGGGCTTTTCTGGTGGGGACGGCTGTGAATGGGGTGACGCCGCTAGTGTTTCAAAACGCGGCGACGATCAGTACCGAGGGGTTGAATGCTGAACCCTTCGGCACTCCCATTGCCAGCTCAACCACGAGTGCTCGCGAACGCAGAATCCAGATTGGGGCTCGCATGGAGTTTTAGGATGTTTCGCTGGTGCGAGCGCTTCCGGTGACTTGCATCCTGCTTGCTGATGAGTCTTTCGGAGATACGGCGTGAGCGCGGCGGTTATCCAGTTTACTGATCCTGATTGTCTGCGTCCTCAAATTCGTTCAGAACCGTCTCGATCTCGGTGTCGAAGCCTTCGAGCATGGCCGCCAGGAATGCCTCGGTGTCCAGGTTCGGGTCTGCCTCGGCGTGGACGGTGACGATGTTCCGGGCAAGATCGGCGAGCATAACGCCCCAGGCGGCGGGATCCTGCCAGATGCCGGGCTGCAGCGTGATGGCCTGGCTGCCCTCGGCGATCCAGACGCGCAGCAGTTCAAAGGAGCGTTCGTCCTTGGCGGCGAGAGCGGGGATGGCGAGTTGTTTATCGATGCTCATGACAGGAATGATTCCTAGTGTCTAACGGTACTTGAAGTCGAGCGCAAATACTAAGCTGGCGCATTTGCAGGCGGCCCTTTTTCCGCATTCTGCACCCGATTCACAGGGCGCCCTGTCCGGCATCTCGATACCCTAGAGGCACACACAGAACCGAACTGTAGTGGCACAGAGAGTGGTCTCCATGGCTTCCCTACCCAGACTGGTCAATCCCGAAGACGACAACCGCCCCGCCTCGCTCCATGCCGAGCAGACGATCCTAGGTGCAATGCTGATCGACGCGCTGGCGATTGTGGATGCGACGATGCTGTTGAAAACAGAAGACTTTTCGCTCGACTCGCATCGCCGCATTTACGACGTGATGCTGCACCTGAGCGAGGCCGGCCATGCGGTGGACCTGGTAACGGTGTCTGAGGAGCTGCGCCGCCGCAAGGAACTCGATGCAATTGGCAGTCGCGCGTATCTTGCCGGGCTGAGCGAGAATCTGCCGCGCAAGCTGTCGATCGAAAGCTACGTCCGCATTGTGCGCGACAAGAGCTTGATGCGGCAGCTGATGCAGGTTTGCGATCTCGGCCTGATGGAGGCGTCGGACCAGTCGCTCGAAGCGATCGAGGTACTCAATGCGGTTGAAGCTCGGCTGATCGACATCTCTCAGCATGCGCTTACCGGAGGCTTCTCCGGCATCTCCGACATCGTCCGCGACTCCTTTGGCTCGATCGACAAGCTGTACGAGCAAGGGCGCGAGATCACGGGGCTCGCCACGCATTACACCGATTTTGACCGCATGACCAGCGGGCTGCAGAACTCGGAGCTGGTCATTATTGCGGCGCGGCCTTCCATGGGCAAGACGGCCTGGGCGATCAACATCGCGCAAAATGCGGCTGTGCGCGATGGCAAGGTGGTGGCGGTGTTTTCGCTTGAAATGTCGAAGGAGAGCCTGCTGCGCCGCATGCTGGCAAGCGAGGCCATGGTGAACTCGCGCAAGATCCAGACCGGCTTTCTGCCGCGCGAGGATAAAGGAAAACTGTTGGCCGGCCTGGAGCGACTGATGGAGTCCAAGCTGTTTGTCGACGACACGCCGGGCATCACGCTGGCCGAGATGCGGGCGAAGGCGCGGAGGCTGAAGCAGCAGGAGGGATCGCTCGACCTGATCGTGATCGACTATCTGCAGCTGATGACCGGCTCGGTGGGCGCGAACGCGAAGAAGTTCGAGAACCGCACGCAGGAGGTTTCGGCGGTCTCGCGCGGGCTGAAGGCGTTGGCCAAGGAGATGAAGGTGCCGGTGGTGGCGCTGTCGCAGCTCTCGCGTGGATCGGAGCAACGGGCCGGGGACAAGAAGCCATTGCTGAGCGATCTGCGGGAGTCTGGCTCGATCGAGCAGGATGCGGACGTGGTCTGCTTTATCCATCGTGAGGAGTATTACGACCGTGAAAATGAGGACTTGAAGGGCAAGGCGGAGATCATCATCGCCAAGCAGCGCAATGGCCCGACGGGATCGTGCCAACTGGCCTATCTGTCGGATTACACGCGCTTTGAGAATCTGGATACGGCTCACAGCGGCAGCGAGAGCGACTACTAGCCAGGCGTCGTCCGCGGTTACGATAGAAGATGAAGGTCGGGGCAGCATTGAACAACTGGGTGGAGATCTCGGAGCCAAACCTGGCGGCAAACCTGCGCTCCATCCAGGCCTCCGCCGGAGCCGACACGGAGGTTCTTGCGGTGGTGAAGGCGAATGCCTATGGCCATGGCGCGGAGGCTTGCTCGGTTGCGCTGGTGCGGGCCGGCGCGCGCTGGTTGGGCGTAACCTGCGCCGCGGAAGGCGTGCGCGTCCGCGACGCGCTTCGATCCGCCGGACTCAGTGCGGACATCCTAATCATGTGCGGCTTTCTGCCGGAGGATGTGCCACTGATCGCCGAACATGCACTGGTGCCGGTGCTGTGGACGCTCGAGCAGGCGACGGCGCTGGCCCTGCATCCGGGCTTGCGTGTGCAGGTGGAGGTCGATACCGGCATGGGCCGCCAGGGGGTGCGTCCAGGGCTGCCGCTGGAACGACTGCTTGCCGCGATGCAGACCGGCAAGCTTGTTCTCGACGGTGTCTTTACTCACTTCTGCAGCTCCGAGGTGGCGGCGAGTGAGCTGACGCAGCGGCAGGAGCGCCTGTTTGAAGCTGCCGTCGCGCAGGTGATCCGCGCAGGACTGCGACCGCAATGGGTGCATGCTGGCAACTCGTCCGCGGTGGACAACCCGGCGCAGGACTGGCCCTGGCTGGCTGAGCTCGCGCAGCAGGCCGGTGCACGCGCCATGGTGCGTCCCGGGCTGGCACTCTATGGATATTGCCTGCCAATTGAGGGCCGCGCTACCTCGCAGCTTCGGCCGGCGCTGCGGCCAGTCATGACCTGGAAGGCCCATGTGCTCGCCGTATACTGCCTTGCCTCGGGGGAGACCGTGGGCTACAACGCCACCTTCGTCGCCGAGCGGCCAATGCGCGTTGCGCTGCTGCCGGTGGGGTATGCGGATGGCTTGCGCCGCGAGCTCTCCGGCCGCGGCTGGGTGATGCTCAAGGGCCAGCGCGCGCCGATTCTGGGCCGCATCTCCATGAACCTGACCGTGGTGGACGTGAGCGATCTGGCTGGAGTGGCGGTGGGAGACGCCGCGGTGGTGCTCGGCGAAGGGGTCACGGCTGAGGATCATGCGCGGTGGGCCGGCACCATTGCGTACGAGATCCTGTGCGGCGTTCATCCTTGCGGCTGACCGGCTATTGCTTCGGGCCTTGCGCCCCGGTAGCATCGGGGTATGGATGCTCCCCAAAATAACGCTGCACGCCGCCCCGAAGACATCGCTCTCGATCTGCTGAAGTTTGTCGCTTCGCACGCGAATGTAGGTTCGAAGTCCACCGGCTCGACCGGCTTTGTGGCGCCGTTCCAGGCCAAATCCGAGGACCAGGTGACGCAGTTGCTGGAGCTTTACTCCCGCTGCCGCGAGGCGGTTGAGGCGCCGCTCGAAAGGTAGTGACGACCAGCTCGCCGGTGCGCGTTGCCGTGTTGGGGGCGGGCGCGTTTGGGAAAAATCACCTGCGCGTCTATCGGGAGCTCGAGCAGGCGGGCTGCCCGGTGCGGCTGGCAGCCGTCGTCGATCCCGATCCTGCCGTTCTTGCAGAGGCTTGCACGCTGTATGGCGTGCCGGGCTTTGCTTCGGGGGCGGAGCTGCTGGCTTCAGGCGTGGAGCTTGATGCGGCAAGCGTCTGCGTTCCTACGGTTCATCACGCGCGCGAGGCCAAACCGCTGTTGGCTGCCGGGCTCGATCTGCTGATCGAGAAGCCGCTGGCCGCATCGCTCGCCGAGGCCGATGAGCTGATCGCGCTGGCCGCGCAGCGTGGCCGTGTGCTCCAGGTCGGGCATCTGGAGCGCTTCAACCCGGCGGTGACGGCGGTGCGCGCGCACCTGACCCGGCCCATGTTCTTTGAGGCGCACCGCCTCAGTATCTTTACGCCGCGCTCGCTCGATGTGGATGTGGTGCTCGACTTGATGATCCATGACCTGGACATTGTGCTTTCGCTGGTCAAGAGCTCCGTGCGCGAGATCCGCGCGGTCGGCCTGCCGGTGCTCTCGCGTACCAGCGACATCGCTAACGTGCGGATCGAGTTTGAGAATGGCTCGATCGCCAACTTTACCGCCTCGCGCATCTCGACCGAGCGGGTGCGCAAGCTGCGGCTCTTCCAGCCGCACCAGTATCTGTCGCTGGATTTTGCGCGGCGGGATCTGTTGATGATCGATGTGACGGCAGCCGCGGGACTCTCGCCGGCAGAGCTTGCGGCGTTGGTCGAGCGTCACTCGAAGCCCGAAGCGGAGGGTGAGCCGCGCCATCCCACCGCCGGGCTGAGCCTGCGCAAGATTGAGGTCGCGCCGGGCGAGCCGCTGCGGCTGGAGCTCGAAGCGTTTCTTGAGGCGGTGCGCATGCGCAGCCGGCCGGTGGTCGACGGAGGCGACGGTCGCCGGGCGCTGGAGCTGGCGCTCCAGATCAACCAGGCGATCGCCGAGCATGCGCTGCGGGCTGGCCTGGGCTGACACACCCGGTGAGCGCCTGCCGCGAAAATGGCAGCTATTCCATCTTTTTGACGGCAAAGGTGGGAGGAATCTCGAGCGCAAACTGGTCGTCATCCAGCTTCTGATTCAGGCTCAGCTTGAGGATGTCGATCTTCAGGCTGTACTCATCGAGCGGCCGGTTGATGGTTAGCGACAAGGGAAAGTCGTTCTCGCCGGACTTCTGCCAGTTGCTGTAGAGGATCGCGGTCACGAGGCGGCCCTCGGCGTCGTACACATCCTGCCGGTAGGGCTTTAGATCGACGCGGCTGAAGTGCAGGGAACGCACCCGTTGCAGCGTATGCCCGGACTTGATCTTGAGCACTGTCAAGTTATAGTCCGGCTCTTCCAGCCTTTCTTTTTGGCCCGGGACGGCGGGCAGCACGCGGGAACCCTCGGTCAGCGCCACGTATTCGTCCGGTTGTACGGGAGGAATAAGCATCGCGTCGCGGATGATGGGCGGCCGCAGGCTGTAGAGGCCGTGCTCCGAGCTCGTGGTCCTCTGCTCGGTCCCGGTAAAGGCCCGGCTGCGCGGAGGAATCACCAGCTTGAAATTCTTGCCGTCCGCCACCATCTCCATGGCCACCGAGCCGACGACGGGAAGCTGCATGATGACGGTCAGGTCTTCCGGTTTGCGCAGCAGGATGAAGCCGGAGAACGAGGGGGCCTGGCGAATTTCGCCTTTATGTGCGCCGCCTGTCGTTGCGACGATCTCAACCCTGCTGGCACTGATTGTTTTAATCGCTTGGTACCGCTCGGCGAGCGAGTTTACCAGTTGATCGACCGTGGCGGTATGCACCGTGCTGATGACGGTTACCTTCGGCACAGTGTGGCTGCGCACCAGAATGCGTGTGCAGCCGCTTAGGCCGAGGACGGCAGGAAGCAGCAGCGAAGCGGACAGGCAGCCGTGCCTACGCGGAAGAACCCTGGGGGTAGACGAGTTGAGAGCGTGTACAAGCTTCATCGTGTGGTCGGCAACCCTGAGGCGTGGCCGAAGGTACTGGTTCGTGCTCAGGGATCTCGAAGGTGCGCGCTGCACCACCGAACGGAAGAGCGAAGCAGCTTGGAACACCGTACTGGTTTAGGATGCCACACCGCGCGGATCGGTTCGGCGTTTTGCGTTCCGGCGTGTTGCCGAGGCGGTTGCGCACCTACGTCGCGGTGCGCTCAAGGCGCCTGCCGTTGTGCACTCCGGTAGGCGGCGACCTGCTTTTCATGCTCCTTCAGGTCGATCGAAAAGCGGCTGTGCCCTTGCGCATCCGCTACAAAGTAGAGGTAATCGGTGTGCGCGGGAGACATGGCTGCCTTCAAGGCAGCGATGCCGGGATTCGAGATCGGCCCGGGAGGCAGGCCCGCCCGCCGATAGGTGTTGTATGGGTTGGTATTGGCCAGGTCGGACTGGTAGATGGAGCCGCGCCAGCGATCTTCAAGCAGCGCCGCGTAGATGACGGTGGGGTCGGTTGCGAGCGGCATGCCCAGGCGGAGCCGATTTTCAAAGACTCCGGCGACCAGAGGACGCTCCGCCCCGACGCGCACCTCTTTTTCAACCAGTGAAGCCACCAGCACGGTACGCGGCAGGTCGTAGAGGCTGCGGTCGCCGACTGCGCCGGGCGGTGCGAGCAGGCCAATCTGCGCGGCCTGCTGGCGGAAACGCTTCACCATAGTGGCTGCGATGGCGTCCGGGGTGGCATGCCGGCTAAAGCGGTAGGTGTCTGGAAAAAGATAGCCTTCGAGCGATTCGGCGTGCGGGTTCAGGTCCGCGATGAGGCGGGTGTCGCGATGCGCGGCCGCCAGAAACGCCGTGGACGATCCAAGGCCGGCGGTTTGCACGGCGTTGGCGATGTCGAAGAGGTTGAATCCTTCCGGGACGACGACCACAAGCGTGTACACGTCGCCGCGGGCGATGCGGGCGTAGACCTCGGTGAGGGTGGCCGGGTGGTCGAAGCGGTACTCGCCGGCGCGCAGGGTGCCGCCGTGCAGCTTGCGGTAGAGGGCAAAGGCGAGCGCGCTGCGGACGATGCCGGCGGATTTGAGGCGTGCTCCCATGCCGGCGGTCGTGGTGCCGGCGGGGATGTCCACGAAGGTCTCTGCGTGGGGGCCGTAGGGAGTTCGCAGCAGCCACCAGGCGCCAGCAAGAGTGAGCAGTACCAGGACGGCAAAGACGCGCAAAAGCTTCACAGCGATGATTTTACGAGATTTAGAATGAGCCAGTGGAAGACGCGGCGCAGGTCGAACGGGTGCTCGGATTCGATGTGGGCGAGCGGCGCATCGGGCTCGCGCTCTCGGATGCGCTTGGCTATACGGCGCAGCCGCTCTTTACGCTGCACCGGGCCTCCGGGCGTAACGGTCTGCGCGACGATCTCAAGTCGGTGGCGCGCGTTTTGAGAAAGCATGGTCCCATTCGGGAGGCGGTGGTGGGCAATCCGCTTTATATGTCGGGCGATCAAAGTCCGCAGGCGGCCCGCGCGCAGGCCTTTGCGGAGTCTCTGCGTGCCGAGTTGGGCTTGACGGTGCACCTGTGGGATGAGCGGCTGACCACGGCCGAGGCGCATCGGCACCTGGACGCGCTGGGCCACTCCCGTGCGCCGAACGCCGAGGGTGTTGGACGCAAGAACATCATCGATCAGGTTGCGGCCGTGCTGATCCTGCAAGCGTTCCTCGAGGCCCGGGCCAACGCACGGGTGCGCGCCGCAGAAAGCCTTGGCGACGTATAATTTGGGTCTGAGCCCGCCGGTTCCGCCGGTAAACCCTCTGCGATGGATGCCGCGGACGGGATAGGCTATTTTCCTGAGAGACGTGCGCGCCAAGCGTAAAGAGACAGCCCCATGCCTGAACATGTCAAAGCCAAGCTTGCCGAAGAGATCAAAGCGCTTGAATACGAACTGACGACTGAACTGCCGGCCGAGATCAAGAAGGCCGTCGCGCTCGGCGATCTAAGTGAAAACGCCGAGTATCACATGGCGAAACAGCGCCAGGTGTTTGTGAACGCGCGTCTGGGCCAGCTCAAGGAACGCATGGGCCAACTTGCCATGGTCAACCTGGAGAATATTCCGCATGACAAGGTGGGCTTCGGCTCGCGCATCACCGTCTTCGACTCAGGCAAGGATGAAGAACTGATCTACAAGCTTGTCACGAGCGAAGAGTCCGATGTTGCGCAGGGCTTGATCTCGACGACCTCGCCGATCGGCCGTTCGCTGCTCGGGAAGCGGGTGGGCGACACTGCCACCGTGATCACGCCTAGTGGAAAGCGCGAGCTTGAAGTGCTGAAGCTGGCCACGATTCACGATGTGGCGCTCGAAGAGGCTGAAGCCGTAAAGGCCAAGGGATAGCCAGCTTGCTCTCGTTCGACCAACATGCAGCGAAGGCAGGGAAGCCATGACCTGGACGGCTGCGTTCGGTAAAGGCAGTGGCTGGCTGCTGCAAAGAATCGTGAACGGTCTGGCGATCAGCAAGATCTCGCCGAACGTGCTGACCTTCATCGGCTTGCTGATCAACATCGTGGCCGCGCTGTTCTTCGGCTTTGCGCGTGGCGACCATGCCAATCGCTACTTCGTGTACGCCGGACTGACCATCATCGGGGCTGGCGTCTTCGACATGGTGGACGGCCGAGTCGCACGGCAGACGGGCCAGGTCTCCGTCTTCGGCGCCTTCTTCGACTCCGTGATGGACCGTTACTCGGACGTGGCGATCTTCTTTGGGCTGCTGGTCTTTTACGCTCGCGGCAACCGGCTGTTCTATGTGGGGCTGGTGGCGTTTGTGATGACGGCCTCCGTCATGGTGAGCTACACGCGTGCGCGGGCGGAGGCTCTGATCGGTAGCTGCAAGGTCGGCTTTATGGAGCGCCCGGAGCGCATTGTCTGCGTCATCCTGGGCGCGCTGGCCAATCGCTGGGGGGTAATGGCGCCTGCGCTTTGGGTGCTGGCCCTGTTTTCTACCATCACCGTCATTCACCGGATTCGCTACACCTATGTTGAAACCTTGCGGCGCAGGCTCACGGTCTCCGGCGTCTAGCCGCCGCAGTAGTCTCCAGGATTCATACGCCTGGTGTATAAGCGATTTGGTCTAGTGGTGGTTGGCCTCCTCACTCGCCGCAGTGCGGAGGCAATGTGCCTCGAGAAAATTTCGGCGCATACGCACGTATGGCCCCTGAGAGTCGCGAATGGTTGAGCAATCGGGATCGGCTTTCTCTTCAGACACCCGATCTTCTCTAAGGTCGTACCGATATTTTGCAGAGGCTCGCCCGGTTTCCTTGCGTGTGCTGCGCGGAAGGCGAGCCATTTTGGCCTTGCAGCCCATGCTGGCCGATTTGGCTGCGCGATGCGATCAGGCGGGGGAGGCCGACAATCTTGCCTACTTCCTCTCCACTCCGGATGCCTTGAAGAAGACGCCGTACCTGCTGCTGTCCGGTAACTTGGAGCATCGGCCTGTCAGTGCCGTTCTGTTGTTCGAGCACCGGCTTGGTCCGTTGGCTTCGCGCGTCTTCTCGACGGGCGATATCAGTGGCCGACGGTCTGTGTTCGCCGCACCGGAACACCGCGCGCAGGCGGCCGCTTTGGCTGCGCGGAGCCTGCTGGAGCGCGGCGCGCATATGGTCCACCTCACCTTCTCTGAGACGCACTCGGGGGCTGGAATCCTGCGTGAAAAGAATGACCCTCAACTCGCGGCCGCGGCGCAGATTGCGCTTGAGCTGCGCTTCGCTGGCGGAAGAGTTCGGCGTGAGTGGACCTTCGCCGACCGCGAGGTGCCCCTCTATCTTCCGCTTTTAGAGACCTACGACAAGACCCTGGCCCGCATCGGTAAGCGCACCCGAACCCATTTGCGCTACTACCGGCGGCGCAGCGAACTCGACCTCGGCGCTACCTTTGTTCCCGAAGCGCAGTTGACGCTGGAGGAGTTCCTCGCCTTCAATCGCGCGTGCATGTACGCCGTACCGCAAAAGTTGGCTGCCGGGCGTTTCCATTCCTTTGCCAGCCTCTCCGGCGGTGTGTTGCGCGGGGTGCGCGATGGCCAGGGCCAATGGCTTTCGTTGGTAGGGATCAGGCGTCAGAATGGCTTTGCCGAGATCGACTGGCAGATGAACCGCGACGCGCTGCCTGCCTACTCCTTATCGACCACCATGCGCAGCTATTTGATCGAGCATGAGATCGGGGAGGGAAGTACGCGGCTTTATTTTGAGGGAGGCACCTGGCAGCCGATCGTCCATTCTTTCGCCAGCGAGCGGCTGGGCGAGTTGAGCGTGCGCAGAGACTCCTACTACACACGCATGCTCGCCCGCTACGCCAGCCGTATCTTCCCAAGCCGCAATTATCTGGGGCAGACGCTGGTCAATCGAGAGATCATCTGGAACTCCTTTTAGGAATACCTGGAGCTGCTCAGCATTCCTTGCTTAGTGCCCGCCATAGGGAACGAAGAGCTCAGGAAACTGCGCCTGCAGCGCCTTGGTCTTTGGGACATCGCAGATCTGGATGTAAGGCTGATTCGGGTTTTTGGTGGCGTAGTCCTGGTGATACTCCTCAGCCTTATAAAAGCCCTTGAGCGGTGTCAGGTCCGTCACGATCTTGCCGTTGAACACATGTGCCGCATCGAGTTGCTGGATGTATGCCTCGGCGACCTTACGCTGCTCGTCCGAGTTGTAGAAGATTGCCGAGCGGTAGCTTGTGCCCACGTCCGGACCCTGCCGATTCATCTGCGTCGGATCGTGCGCGACCGAGAAGAAGATGCGCAGCAGCGTGCCGTAGCTGATCTTGGCTGGGTCGAACTCCACCTGCACCGACTCCGCATGGCCGGTCGTCTCGCTGGTGACCTGATCGTAGGTGGCCGTGTCGGCCTTGCCGCCGGCGTAGCCTGCCTCGGTGTGGGTTACACCCTTGACCCGCTGAAAGACGGACTGCGTGCCCCAGAAACATCCTCCGGCAAAGACTGCCGTTTCGCGTCCGCTATGCTGTACCGGCTCGTCCATCGTCGGCGCCGGAATCGGAGTCTTGCGTACATCGCCTGCTATCGCCATTCTTCGATACCCCAGAAAGAGAACGCACAGGACCACCAGCCCCGCTACTACCAGTTGACTTCGTGTCATCGCATCCTCCGTCCCTGATTAGACGCAGCAGACCTGCCCGCGGACTTTTCTTACTCCGGCGTATAGAAGCCGCGCCTCGCCTGCACGGTCACTTTACCCGGCGCGCCCTGTACCTTGAGCTCGATCTTGTGATAACTGCCGGCTTTGGCCTCGGGCGGCGTGTAGCCAAGCTGGTATTGCAGACGCAGGTCTTCTTCGATCAGCTCATAGGCGTCCTTCAGGTTCATCTGCGGATCGAGCGTAAACAGCCGTCCGCCGGTCGCCGCGGAGAGGTTCCGCAGCACATCGCTTCCACGCGACGATGCGACCGGCGGTGCATGCAGGCGAGAGGGCTCCGGGCCGCCGACGAGCACGGCGTAGACGACCACATCCGCGCGCTGGGCCGCGGCGATGGCCCCTTCGAGCGTGGCGCGGCTGCCTACATCCTCGCCGTCGGTCAGCAGCACCAGCGCGCGCCGTCCGCGATCCTGCCCTTCGGAGGCGCGTGCCGCGGCGATCACGGTGTCGTAGAGCTTGGTGCCGTCGCGGGTCGCATCCATGGTTGCGCCGCGGGGAATCGTCAGGAAGTTGAGCGAGTTGATCAGCGTCTGCACGGAGGGAGTCAGCCCCTGCACCTTGCGCGCCTCGATATCGAACTGGTAAAGCGCGGAGCGATCCGTGGGCCGGCGCATCATCGCCTTGAAGAAGACCTCGCTATCCAGCACCTCTTCCTGCAGGTACGCCTTCTCGCTTCCGCTGGTGTCCACCAGCAAGGACAAGGTCAGCGGCAGATCGCTGTCTTCTGAGAAGTAGCGGATCTCCTGCGGCTTGCCGTCCTGTTTCAAGGCGAAATCTTCTTTGGGCAGATCGCGTACCGGAAGCCCGCGGCTATCGAGCACCACCGCCGAGACACTCACCACGCGCGTGCCCAGCCGGAGCGTCGTCACAGGCTCCTGCGCAGGACTCAAGCCTGCCAAACCCAAAATTGCCGGAACCATCCAACGCAGTCTCATCGGAGCTGCTCCTACTTCGTTTTCCAGAGAAGTTTACGCTGAAAGCCGTGCGGCTTCTGTGCGTTTTCTGCCCTGGATTTCGACGTACACATGCAGCAAAGAGATGGCTGCCGGTGTCACTCCGGGTAAGCGGCTTGCCTGCCCGAGCGTCATGGGCCGCACCCGCTCGAAGGTCCCCTGCATCTCGCGTGAGAGGCCGCTGACGGCGCGGTAATCGAACCACCCCGGAATGCGCATCTCTTCGGCGCGCTTCATCTTGCCGATGGAGCGCATCTGCTGCGCGAGGTAGCCGGCGTACTTGATCTCCGTTTCGACTGCGCGCCTCTCGTTGCGCACGGCTGCTCGTTGCGCCGGGTTCAGGCTGGCCGTTTGCCAGGGCGCAAAGAGTTCCTGCCCGGCCGGCAGCAGCGGCCATACATCCGCGACCTCCACCTCCGGCCGCTTCAGCAGCTCCGCCAGCGTCTGCCCGCTTAGATTCCCAGGGTCTCCATCGAGCTTCGCCAGCACCTCCGGCGGCAGCCGCCGCGCCTCCAGCCGCACGGTTTCTAACGCAAGCTTCAGCTCGGCTGCCCGCGCCAGGCGCGCCTCGTACTCGGCCCAGGTCTGGTCGTCGATGAGGCCCAGCCTGCGTCCATGCGGCATCAGCCGACGGTCGGCGTTGTCGATGCGCAGATGCAGCCGGAACTCCGCCCGCGACGTGAACATGCGGTACGGCTCGTCGGTGCCCTTTGAGATCAGGTCGTCGATGAGGATGCCAATGTATGCCTCGGTCCGGTCGAGCGTAAAGCCCGCCTCGCCGCGGACGGCCAGCGCCGCGTTGATGCCGGCCATCAGCCCCTGCGCCGCCGCCTCTTCGTAGCCCGAGGTTCCGTTGATCTGCCCAGCCAGAAACAGACCCTCAAAGCTTTTGACCTTCAGCGTCCGGTCAAGCTCGGTCGGGTCGATGGCGTCATACTCGATCGCATAGCCGGGCCGCAGCATCTCCGCGTTCTCGAGGCCCGGGATACTGCGCACCATGGCTGCCTGCACGTCCATCGGCAGCGAAGTGGACATGCCGTTGACGTAGATTTCGTGCGTGCTGAGGCCCTCGGGCTCGAGGAAAAACTGGTGCCCGGCCTTGTCCGGGAAGCGCACGATCTTGTCTTCGATCGACGGGCAGTAGCGCGGGCCGACGGCCTCGATCTGGCCGGTGTACATGGGCGAGCGGTGCGCATTCTCGCGGATCAGCCGCATGGTTTCAGGCGTGGTGCGCGCGATGTGGCAGACGATCTGGCGCAGCGGAAGCTCGCGCGTGCGCAGGCTGAAGGTGGTCGGCTCGGCGTCGCCGGGCTGCGGTTCAAACTGCGTCCAATCGATCGTGCGTCCGTCGAGCCGCGGCGGCGTGCCTGTCTTGAGCCGCGTCCCGCGCAGGCCGAGCCGCTTGAGTGCCTCGCCCAGCAGCACACTGGCCGGCTCGCCGCTGCGCCCGGCCGCATACTGCTGCTCACCGCAGTGGATCAGTCCGTTCAGGAACGTGCCCGTGGTGACGATGGTTGCTTTGGCCAGCACCGTGCGTCCGTCGCGCAGCTTCAGCCCCGTAACGGTTCGTTCCGCATCCATAACCAGGTCCACAACCTCGGCCTGCTTCAGAAAAAGCCCCGGCTGGGCTTCGAGCATCTCCTTCATGCGCACCCGGTACAAGGCCTTATCGCACTGCGCGCGGGGGCTCCACACCGCAGGCCCGCGGCTGGTGTTCAGCAGCCGAAACTGGATGCCGACTGAGTCCGCCACCAGGCCCATCGCGCCGCCCAGCGCATCGATCTCCCGCACCAGATGACCCTTGGCGATGCCTCCCACGGCCGGGTTGCAGGACATCTGCGCCACCAGGTCGAGGTTGAGCGTAAACAACGCCGTGCGCTGGCCCATGCGCGCCGCGGCCAGTGCCGCCTCACACCCGGCATGACCCGCGCCCACCACGACGACGTCGTATTGCTCCACAAAGCTCACAGGATGATTTTACTCGCGTCGCTTCGGTGTTCGTTCCAAGAGAAAACCCTTTCCACTCAGCCAAGGTGTTTCCCTAGGCCTGCATGAAAAGGGCGTTGCTCTGAAAGAAGTCCAGCGTTCTTACGCTGCCTTGGCCTGCTGATTCACGCTCTTCTCGGCAAGCGAGGTGAACTTCTGGTCGC
>CALMVK010000113.1 GCA_937873145.1 uncultured Granulicella sp.
ATGGCATTGAGTCACTGTCCGATGTGGTCAGTTCGACAGTGGTCTACTTCGGCCTCAAGATTGCCATTAAACCTCCCGATGACGATCACCCCTACGGGCACGGAAAAGCTGAGCCTATCGCTGCAATCGTGGTCAGCCTTGCTCTCATTCTTGCCGCGATCTTTATCGCGGCAGAGAGCATTCAAAAAATCCGCGAGCCGCATCCTCTTCCCAAGGCTTACACCCTATGGGTCCTTTTGGCTGTCGTCGTCACCAAGTTGCTTTTGTCCAGGTACGTCACGGCTGCGAGCAAAGACCTTGGAAGCAATGCCCTTAAGAGCGACGCCTTCCATCACTTGAGCGACGCGATCACCTCAGGTTTCGCCTTCATCGGGATATCCGTCGCGCTTTGGACCAAGAACGCTTCTGCCGATGATTGGGCTGCGCTAGCTGCCTCCCCCGCCATTCTCTTCAACGCAATCAAGCAGCTCAAAGCGCCCTTGGCAGAGTTGCTCGATACCGTGCCGTCTCCAGAGATAGAGAAGGCTGTCCGTGCGATTGCATCTAGGGTTTCAGGCGTTGTCGGGCTGGAAAAATGTCATGTCCGCAAGATGGGCTTTCGCTATTACGTCGATCTCCACGTCATCGTTGACGGCTTCATTTCGGTTTGGCAAGGCCATGGCATCGCTCACAGCGTGGAGAATGCTGTCTTGAAGCGAGACCCTCAGATCGCCAAAGTTCTAATTCATATCGAACCAGACAAAACTAGACAAGGCTGATTAAGACGCCAATTTTGTATTAAGAAGTTATGCTAGCGAGATGGCTACGATATTTGTGCAGCAATCACAAGGGTATATTCAGCAGATCGAGCAAGAGATTGAACGACTTCAGCAGCTCCTAGAACAGGTGCGGGCAATGATTCAAAGCGAAGAAGAACTTGAGGGTGGCCAGTCAAAGCGCGTAAGTCCTCGCAAGCGCACAATGAAGAAGATGGCGATGAAGAATGCTTTAGTCGTCGTGGAACCGAAGAGACGTGGTCGTCCGAAGAAGACCGCAGAATCAATCGAAGCATAGTTGAGAGAATCAGATCGGATGTAGCGTCCTGTCATATCCGTCGTTCAGGCGGATACTTCCCTGCTCTCTTCATCTGCTTCAATTCATACCCGTTCCAAGGCGAGGCTTGAAACTTCCCATATTCGGATGTTTGTTTCATGCTCCTCCATCTCAGCCGGTGTTGGTTTCTCCGGCTCAGAAGTTTTCTAACCTCATCATGTGTGTGTCGTGAAGCAGCCATGGCTCGATGCGCGAGCGCCCGTTCGATCCAATGAGCTGAACCGCCCAATCGCCCGACATCACGTTGATCAGAACACGGTTCAACCGTTTTGCTCCCGGTTCTCAGAGAGAGGGACGAGCCTCGCAGGCCGTTTTCTGGTTGTGAAATCAAGCATGGTTTGTTCGTGGCCTGTTGGGTGCTGCTCACGCCAAAGTTCCAGCAGCAAAACCGGCCATTCCTTCAGTACAGCCTTTGTACGATGGACCTTGGCATGGCAGCCGGGACAAAGAGCAATCATCAGGTGCAGCACTGATTTACCTACTACGCGATGATGAACGATCATCTCTCGCTTGCGTCCGCCCGGAGCATCACAAACGCGGCAACGATTGCCGTCCCGCTCAAGGACCGCTTCCCGCAAGCCGCCGAAGTATTCGGCGTCTTGCCGCTTCAGCGTGTAGCAGCTCGCGCAAAGACCATTAGCAAGAATCTTCTCTCGCCCGCATGGACAATGCATGATGCCTTGGATCTGCTTTGCCATCCCTAAACGTCACCAACCCATTCAATAATTTAGCCTTTTCTGAAGCATTATCCTTGTGCACACCGCAGCAGAGTTCGGTAGACGGTCGGACGAGAAATGGAGAACAGTTCCGCCAGATCGCTGATGGTGTACTGGCCTGTTCCGTGCATGCGGCTTAGTTCCTTCTGCTGCTTATCTAAGAGTTTAGGCTGTTTGCCACGAAGCCTGCCTTTTGCTCGAGCGATCTTCATCCCTTCGCGAGTACGCAGCCGAATCAGATCCGCTTCAAACTCAGCAAAGGTGGCAAGAATGTTGAAGAACATCTTGCCCACGGGATCAGCCGGATCGTAGCGGCTTTGACCGAGCGCCAACGTTACACCCCGTGCTGCCAGCTCATCTGCAATTGAACGCGCATCAGGGACCGAGCGAGCCAGCCGGTCCAGCTTCGGCACGACCAACGTATCACCTTTGCGAACGGCGGCAAGCGCTTGGTTCAGTCCTGGCCTAGCCCGGTTCGTTCCGGTCAACCCGTGATCGACATAAATCCGATCCACAGCGACGCCCAACTCGGCGAGTGCTTCTCGTTGGGCGGTAAGGTCCTGCTTGTCTGTGGAACAACGTGCGTAGCCGATCAGGGTTTTGGGCATGAGACTGGCACGTTTACCGGGCCTCATGTGAGAATATCACCGTACCAGTTATATGAGACACAATTTGCTACGTTTCTGGTGAGTGAGTCGTCTTCTACAGACTGTCCGTTGAGGGATCGTCTTACGGACACGGTTCAGGGCGTGATCCTGGGGACGATGATCTGGGTCACTGGCTATATATGAAGCGACTCGTTAGAAGCACGGAGATGGTCGTGGAGCGCACTCAAAAGCAGTTGTAGCTTCGATTCTTTACAGCCGGAGAGGTGAACGCACGCCAGCTCAACAATCCACGATTTGTTCATAGCTCCTTCGTTCCAGCCCCGGAAACGACCGGGGTATGTGAGCAAGGAATGACTAGAGGGTGTTATGAAGTTGCGAGCTTGACGAGTCTGCTTGTCATGAGGATGGCGAAAGCGATGAAGTGTATTCCTTTGAGTGTT
>CALMVK010000114.1:0-8331 GCA_937873145.1 uncultured Granulicella sp.
GAAGGCATTTCGTATCCTGTGTGTGCACGGAGCTATAGTTGGACCCGCCAGTCGGCACGCAAGACTTGGCGGTGTATCCGCCGCGAATGACCAGGCTCTTCAGGCCGAAAGGGTTTGTAAGCAAACCCGAGACGCAACTTAAAGTATTTGTAGTCCTCTGCGACGGAGGGAAAGGTAGTCGTAGACAAGGAAAGAGAGGTGTTCCAGAGTGTATTTGGCCCTATTTGGTTGACGGCACCCACGCCTTCTAAATGGCTCTTCAGGCAGTGTTGACTGCCGCACCCCGGTTCTTCAGTTTACGTATAAAAACGGCTTAGTCAGATAGCGTCAGTCATGTACAGCCGATCGCGGGCATTTGTCAAACATCAAGACTTGCTCTTAAGTGCCTGGTCGTTGATCGAGGAGCCAGCGTAGCTGCATGACTTAGCAGCAGCGAGCGGAATGCTGCCACCGGTCCGGTAGGTTCTGGGCCGCTGCGATAGACAAGTGAGAATCGGCGAGACAACTTGAGTCCCTGCACGCGCGCCGTGCGGAGGCTTTCGAGAGCCAATTGATTGCGCACAGCCCATCGGGACACAAAGGTGACACCCAGGCCAGCCTCAACCGCACTTAGCAGTCCCTCCGTGGAATCGATTTCCATACGGATATTCAGGTCTTTGATTTTGAGTCCGGCGCTGGCTAGCGCCTGTTCGACAACGCGGCGAGAGCCGGAGCCAAACTCGCGCATCAGCAGCGGTGCGCTCTTTAGTTCTTCTATCCCAATCGTGTGATCCGCCCATTCGTGTCCCGCAGGCACAACCAAGACCATGTGATCTTCCATGAAGGGCTCGATGTGCACATCGCGGCGCTGTTCCGGTCCTTCAATCAGAGCAAGGTGGACCTCACCCCGCACCAGAGCCTCCAACATTTCGTCAGAGTTGCCGCTCTTCGCGGTTACGTGGACACGCGGGTTGCTCTTGATGAAGCTCGCGACCATGTTCGGCAGCAGGTATTGCGCAATGGTCTGTGAAGCGCCAAGCGCAAGCTCACCGGCATGTTCTCCGCAGGCTTTACCAATGGCGGCTAAAGCTTCTTCGTCGAGGACCTTCAGGCGGTCCGCAAACGGTAGAAGTGCTTTTCCGCCCGGTGTAAGCGAGATGCGGCCGCTACCCCGGTCAAATAGCGGCGAGCCGATCTCCTCTTCCAAAGTCTTGATCTGCTGTGTAACCGCGGGTTGCGTCAGCAACAGCTCCTCCGCAGCCCGGCTGAAGTTCAGGTGATGGGCCACCGCGCGAAAGACCCGTATACGGAAATTTTCGAGCATCAGCGAACGACCACTTCAATGCCCAAGGTGTAATGGATGACGTAGGAGCCGAAGCGCTTGTCGTGGGCTTCGGGCTGCGTATTCCCTTCTGTGTCGGTGGCACGGCTACGGAGCATGTAGGTTCCCTTCTCCTGCGGAACCTGCCAGTCGAACTCCCAACGTCGCCAGACGCCATACTGTGGTTCATCAAGAAACCGCACCAGCTGCCATGTCTTTCCATCGTCGGTGGTGAGCTCAACCTTTACGACGTGCGTGTTGCTGCCCCAGGCTGCACCGATAACGCGATACCCACTACCCGCAGGGATCAATTCGCGGGTACGCGGGCGAGCAATGGCAGACTTGACTGCCATTTGGCCCAAGGCACGGCGCATCGGGTTGTTGTTCTCGTCGTACTCCCAATAACCGTAGTCGGACGTTTGCCAATAACCCTTATAGGGCTCGGTGAGAACACGGATGTGGGTAAGCCACTTCACGGACGCCATGCCATAGTGACCGGAAACGACGGCACGCAGCGGAAAGCCATGGTCGATAGGGATCTCTTCGCCATTCATCGCGTAAGCGATGATGACATCGCCAGCTTTATCGGCCGCTAGACTGCGGGAGTAGGAGGTCTCTCCCGGCGGGATCGGCTCTTCTTTCGGCTTCCCAGTGTCAGCCGCTTCAAAGAGGATTTCGCAGGCTTCGGAGTTAATGCCCGCACGCTCGAGCAGCGCAGTAAGAGAAACACCGGTCCACTCCGCCGTGCTGACTGCGCCCAGCTGCCACTGCGCACCCTTGACCTGAGGCGAGAGAAAGACACGACCATTACCGGCGCACTCCAGAGTCGCGGGCCGGGTCACAGAAGGCATCGCCAGCAGCTCTTCATAGCTGATGGTGAACGGGCGCTCAACAGCCCCACCGATCGTGAGCTTGTAGTCGTGTCGATCCAGCACCGGTGCCGTGAAGTGACTACGAATGTAGAACTGATCGTTGGGCGTGAGAAAGGAATCGAGTTGATCGAACGGCCACTCCAGGTTGAGCGGATCACGCTCGCGAACAATAAAGCCAATCTGGGTCTCAGGCGGTGCTACCAGGGAAGTCGCTGCGGATTGCTCGATCATAGATTCACTCCTTCATCTACAGTGAAACGGTTAAGCCGGGCCCTGAGTCGGTTCGGCGATATCGTACAGGGCACGAGGTGAGATGCGGTGCGCAAGAGCACTGGCACCAAGATTAAGGGCCACAAAAAGAGGGAGAAGATGCCATTGCCCGGTGAGTTCCGCTGCCATAAAGGCAGCCATCCACGGGGCATGCGTGACGGCAGCCAAAAATACACTCAGTGCGACCACGGCGATCAGCACCGGCTGCGGCAAATGCAGGAGATGAGCGCAGGCGAGGCCAATCGCTGCACCGGTAAAGAGCGTCGGTGTGAAGACGCCGCCTATCGTTCCTGCACCAGTGCAAACGGCAGTTGCCACGAGCCGGAGCAACAACACCGTGGCTATTGTTTGCAGCACTGGCTTACCGGTGAGCGTATTCGTAAGGGCAACGTCGCCATTGCCCCAGACAGTCGGATGCAGAAGGCTGAGCAGGCCGACTGTGACTCCTCCCAGGACCAACGGAGCTGGCAGCTTGCGTAGAAAACGAACGCTGTGCAGCAACCATTGATAGGCGGGACCGAGGCACGCGAGAAGAAGCGCCAACGGAATCGTCCATGCGACTACTTTTCCTAGCGGGAGGCGACCATGAACAACAAACAGAGGTCCCACGCCGAGCAGGGTACGACTAACCAGCCAACCCACTCCCGCAGAAACCGCAAGTTCCGGAGCCTGCTCCCATTGCCACTCGCCAAGCACAATCTCGTAGACGAAGAACACGCCGGCAATCGGTGCCAGGTAAGCGGCAGCGACCGCGGCTGAGACACCGCAAGCGACCTTTCGTGCAAGGGAGAAACCGGTGGTGTCACGGCGGGACCCGACCCACGATGCCACTGCAGAGGCGAACTGAATCATCGAGCCTTCCCTGCCGATGGCCGCGCCCGTCGCCACGGAAAAAGCGGACCCGATGGTTCTCCAAAATGTTGCTGGGAAGGAGATGCGGCCATTGTTGAAGCGCAATGCCTCGACATACCCTTCCGCCTGTTCCTTGCCGGCAACATGCCGAGCAAAGACCAAGATGCCCATCGCAAAGATGGCTCCAAGTGCCGGTACGATGGCTCGGTGAAGCGGGGACAAGGCAGCAGCGGCGTCAGGCAACAGTCCAGAGTGCCGCACCAGGAACCATTGAAGAACACGGAAGAGCATGCGTGCGGCGACACAGGCCAGTCCACTCACGAGACCTAGTCCGGTTGCCCAAACGAGCGAGACTAATTTTCGGAGAGCGGCTCTTCTGTGTCGTTTTGCTAAGGCTTGGACAGGCACCACGGCCGTACTCATACCGCTACCGACGACAGGCTTCGCTGAGCGGGCAGAAGTTGTGCTGGTGAAAGTGCGGTGTACTTGCGGAGCCGCCCAGCCAGAATCGCGGCAACCTCGACGGCTTGTTGCCGAATCTCTGGGATGGCGATGGATTCCAACAGCGTGCCGAGACGTCCCGGACCAAGGTTGAACAGCATGTTGGAAGCTTGCCCTTCCGCATCGCGAAGAGCCCCGTATCGTGTGGTGTCGAGACCACCTCCAAGCGGGCCCGAACTCGCCAGCCCCTGCGCGAAGAGGCTTCGAAGCAAAGGAGACGCAACGCGTCTATAGTTCATGCTTGGACCGGTGCAGTTGATGACGCGCGCTGTTTGCATCTGGCTCAACCCTTCAGCTGTGTGTAAGCTGACGCGTGCACCATCGTCGGCCAGGCTCACACCTACAAGGTGGGCCTCCGTAATCCGCAGAGTTCCCCCTGCTAGTTCTCCTTCGATGATGTCCGCAATGGGAGGTGCCATGCGGTGACGCACCACGTCCCAGCGTCGTTGCAGATGCCTGCGAAAGCGCTCCTGTTCCTGCTGAGGGAGAGCCAGCCATAGATCGTTTGTAGTGCTGCGCAGACTATCAATTGCGGATCGCCACTCGTTGCCGCCTGCAATCGTAGCCCGCAGTGCGCGCAAGTAGCTTACGCAGGTAGCCGCAGTATCAGCTGGAATAGCACTACAGGCGGCGATCTTGCAGGCAGCGTGGCGATTCGGAAAAACACCGTGACGCGACACGGCGGTGATTACTCCGGTATGCCCGAGTTCGCGCAGGCGCAGAACGACGTCGACGCCGGTCAGGCCAGTGCCGATCAGGGTGACGGATGCATCCTTCGGCAGGTTCGCATAGGTCGCCTCCGACCAGGCATTGTGACAATATGCACCGCTCTCCACGGCCGCTACGTCAATGCCCGGCAGCGCCGCAGGATCGAAGTTTCCGGTTGCGAGCACAGCGTAGTTCGCGATGAGGACGCCGCCATCCTCGAGCTTCAGAGTCACGGTGTCACCGTTCACGCGGAGATCCATCACCTCAGCCTGTATTTGCTCGATATCGGGCGCTTCAGAGAACACAGCACGAATGTAGCGTCCAAAAATGGCGCGCGGAGCAAAGGTTGCTTCTGTGGCGTTCGGGTCAAAGTTCTCTCGAAGCCAGGCAAGGAAATGTCCAGGCTCCGTAGGCAGTGCGCTGATCTTGCCCGCTGGGACATTCAACAGGTGCCGCAGACAGGGTGTGGAGTAGGCAAGGCCAAGACCAAGTTCCGGGCGAGGATCAATGACCATGATGCGCACATCCTTCGAGTCTTTACGAAGGTGGAAGGCCGTCAACGCTCCGCTCACTCCTCCTCCAATAATCGCCACGGTTTTTAGAGCTGGTGCGGAAACTGTGTGCATGTGAACCCTCTGATTTCTAAGCTAGACCTCCGAGAAACCTGAGGGAATTCGTAAATCCTTATGCCGTATAAGCAGATCTTTGATCAGCGCAGCGTCCCTCCAACTTCGGCTTATACCCCATCAACGCTTCTGCTTGGACCTGAAGGTATACGCGGCAGCATGCTTGAGATCGACAAGGAGATTCATCATGAACACAAACCGGATTCGCCAGTTCGCCACCGCCGCTTTTACTCTCGCTACCTTCGCTATTCCGTTTACAAGCCAAGTAGAATTGCGTTCGAAGTCGGGCGACATCGTTGTCATGGAGCCGCAGAACCTTCCCGAGGCAGCACAGGTTGGAGGCAACAGCTTCTTCGTTCACGCAACCAACGACGGCAGCTCTTACCTTTATGTGGAACAGCAGAATGGGGCCAGAATCGCTGAAGACGTTCCGCCCTTCCAATGTTCCTGAAGGACGCGCAAAAGACCCACTTCAAGGGCGAAGATAGAGAGTCATGACATATCTTTGGATCGCAGTCGGCGGCGCCCTTGGAAGCCTTGCACGCTATAGCCTCACGCGCATGACCTTGGGATGGAGCAATAGCTTTCCATGGGGAACGGTGTTGATCAACATTCTGGGAGCCTTCGTGATTGGCTTCTTCGGAACCTTTACCCTGGCAAGTGGACGCTTCGCAGTCTCTGAGAACATCCGACTGTTCGTAATGGTAGGGCTCTGCGGGGGCTTCACGACCTTTTCTTCCTTCAGCTTGCAGACCTTTGATCTGCTCCGATCAGGAGCGTGGGGTAAAGCTCTGGCGAACGTGCTGCTCTCTGTCGTGCTCTGTTTTGCTGCAGTCGCTATCGGCCATGTTCTTGCCCAACGAACAGTCTTCCGCGCGGCGATTGCAGAGACCCGCGAGGAGGAATTCACCGCATGATTGACCCATTTGCTTTGGGTTGTTAGCTTGAGAGGAGACACAACTATGGCGATGGGGTTCGCCGAGCCTGCATGCGGAAACGCTGCTGATGACTCCTACATTTCAGGTAGGAGTTCTTTGTGCCAAAACTACGCCCTCTAGCGCAATCTGAATTCGTCAGCATCCTTCGTTATCTCTTTCGATGGATCCCTATTGGCGTACTCGCAGGAATCATGGGTGGTAGTGCTTCTGCACTGCTGCTTTGGTCGCTCGTGATCGCTACCGATTTTCGTGAGAGCCATAAGTGGATCATCGCGCTGCTCCCGCTAGCCGGCCTTTTGGTTGGGATCATGTACCGAAACTTCGGTACCGCGGTCGAAGCAGGAAACAACCTCATCCTGGACGAGATTCACGATCCCAAGCGCACTATTCCGGTGCGCATGACACCCCTGATTCTGATCGGCACCTTCATGACTCACCTTTTCGGGGGGTCTGCTGGACGAGAAGGCACGGCCATACAGACCGGCGCATCCCTGGCCGATCAGCTCGCCCGGCCCTTCCGCATGAACGCCGTGGAACGCAGAGTTCTGCTGATGGCGGGTATCAGCGCGGGCTTTGCTTCCGTCTTCGGAACGCCCCTCGCAGGCGCAGTCTTCGGAATGGAAGTGCTAGCCTTCGGCACCATCAGCTACGACGCAATCGCCCCTTGCTTCATCGCTGCCTTCATCGGTGATTTCACTACCCACGCCTGGGGGATACAGCACACGGTCTATCGTGTCACTGCTGTGCCCTCTCTCAGCATGAAGGGCATTCTTCTAGCGTCAGTGGCCGGAGCAGCCTTTGGAGTGGTAAGCATGAGCTTCGCGGAGTTGACTCACGCCATCGGCCACCTCTTCAAAAAGCACATCCAGTGGCCGCCATTGCGTCCCTTCACCGGTGGCGCCATGGTGGCGGTCGCTGTATTCGCGATTGGGACCACAAAGTACATAGGCCTTGGTATACCGACCATCGTCGCTGCTTTCGACGGGCGTCAACCACCGTACGACTTTGCTGTGAAGCTGCTGTTTACGGCTGTAACCCTTGGTGCTGGTTTCAAGGGTGGTGAGGTCACGCCCTTGTTCTTCATTGGCGCCACGCTGGGGAATGCTCTTTCCTACCTCTTACCTCTACCACCGTCATTGTTGGCGGGGATGGGGTTCGTTGCCGTTTTTGCCGGCGCGGCCAACACTCCGATCGCGTCTACCTTTATGGCCGTTGAACTGTTCGGTGCCGAAGCCGGCGCCTATGCTGCGATTGCATGCGTGGTGAGCTATCTCTTCTCGGGACATGCCAGCATCTACCACTCGCAGCGCGTCGGAAGCAGCAAGCACCAGCACCTTGCAGAAGAAGAGGGAATGTCCTTGGCGATGGTGGCCAAGCTTCGCGATATACCTCATCTGGATGCTTCTTCAAAGCTCGATGAGTTCCAGTTCATGGAAGGAACCTTTATGCCGAATCTGACTGTTCTCAGACTGTACTTCTCAGCCCATGAGGTTCGCCGCGCTGATTCATGGTGGCGACGCCTCTCTCCCCAGAGCCTCGGAGAGTACCTGCTTCGTGAGGCGAAGGAGGCTGGTATTGAACAGGCTCTCCTGCATCGCGTGATCGGCGGATACCTGAAGGGCCACGATCTCGCGATGGATACTGGTGAGATTCCGCCCTCGCGCCTTCCGCAGTGTCTGGAACTGGTTGCGGAAGAAGAGATCCTTAAGCGCTTCCTCAAGCTGAAGGAAGGACACTTGAAGAAGGTTCGGACAGTCTTCCTCCGGGGCGAAGAAGCTCGTCACGAAGCGCAGCTGGAAACAGAAGAGCTTCATGAAGCTTTGAAGATGAAAGGCGATCCTTTAGCTTGATTGAGGCTGCCAGAGGCTTTATAAAGAAGTTTCTGTAATCAATACTGGTCAGCTAAGCCACCCTGGATTTCAAACTGGGCCGAGGTATGATTTCCTGCCGTCAGGGCGACGGACACGAAATAGAAAAGGCGAGCTCTGTGTGATTTCACAGACTCCTCTATTGGTAGGTATCCGAGAGGAACATCTGCACTGCATTCCTACACCTTTGACCGCGAAAAAAGGATAACCCGATGTATAACCCTTTTCTACCGCGTTTATTCCAAACAATTTATAAGGCTTGGCGGAGAGTGAGGGATTCGAACCCTCGATAGAGCTTTTGACCCTATAACGGTTTAGCAAACCGCCGCCTTCAGCCTCTCGGCCAACTCTCCGGCTGTACTACGCGTGTGACTTCGCAATTATAACGTGGAGAGG
>CALMVK010000114.1:8431-14956 GCA_937873145.1 uncultured Granulicella sp.
GCCGGCTTGGGGGAAAGCACGTTATCTTCCACCTGGTAAAGGATGCCCCGGTGCGTGAAGTGCTGCTGCCGCCAGCAGCCATCAAGCACATCCAGCCACTCCGATGTGCGGGCGTACCGCTGCTCGTGTTCATCAAAGGCAATGCCGTATTTTGTGGCCTCGTCCTTCCACCAGCTTGAAACGACGTTCAGTGTGAGCCGGCCACCGCTGATCTGATCGATGTTGGCGGCCTGCTTGGCCAGCAACGCGGGGTTATGAAACGTTGGGCGGACGGCGACCATCAGCTCCAGGCGCTCGGTCACGGCGGCAAGCGCGGCAGCAGTCGACCAGGCGTCGAGCGACGGCGCTTCAACGCCCTTGATATCGTTCAGGTTAAGCTCGGCGATCAGTGTCAGGTCGTAACCGAGCTGCTCGGCACGGCGGGCCAGCCGGCTCGTATAGACCCAGCTCGTTTCCATCTGTTCATCGTCCAGATTGCGAAGCCAGCCGCCGAAGACGGGAAGCCAAAAGCCGTAGCGCATCCCCTTACACCGTCAACTCGGCGGTCATCGCCTGCTGCTCTTCGGGCGACTTGCCGGTGAACACCGAAACTTCAAGCCCGGCTTCGTTTTCAAGCCAATCGACGAGCTTCGCAAAAGGGTCGAATCCGAGGACGTTTCTGCCATCCGCGACGAAGTTACTCAGCGCGTTGGTGTCGTAGTAGTAGCGCTGGCCGTCGCGATCATCGGTGATGTATTCGACTCCGCCGATGTCGATGCCGGAGTGCTTCATGATCAATTCCACGTCCGCGATGGCCTCGGGTGGCGGCGTATACGCTTCGACCGTGATGCCGGACTTCGGCGCATCGACGGCGCAGGCGGCGCGATTGAGGTCGACGCCCGAGGTGGTTCGGCAGATGTCCGCCGGACACAGGTCGAAGGTCTCTCCAGTAATGTGGACCTTGATGGCATACAAGAACTTGCCGTTCAGCACCTCGACGCGAACGATGTGCGCCTCGCGTGCCGGGATGAACTCCTGCACCAGTGCAGTCGAGTCCATGCCGAGTGCCAATCCATCTGGATCGCCGGCCGGCAACTGGGCCGCGGCCTCAAGCTGCGAGAGATGATCGAAGCGCTTAACGCCCGCGCCCGAGCCGCCGATGTTCGGCTTGACGACGATGGGGAAGCGCAGGCCTTCGGTCGCCGCAGGCGCCTGTGCGGCACGATGGATGACGCGGGCCTTTGGATACGGAATGCCCAACGTATCCATGAGAGTCAACTGCCCAGCTTTTGAAAGCTCGGACTGGAAAGCCTTGAAGCCGTTGAGCACCTTGAGGCCGCGCGCCTGACAGTGCTCGAGAAAGCCGAGCGTGTAGAAGATCTGGTCGCCATGGTCACGGTTCCATGCCGATGGGCTCATACGGTTGAAGACGAGGGAGTACTGCTCCTCGGGATGATCGGCAGGCGACCAGGTGTGCTCTACCGCATTCAGCGCGACGTAGGCCGTGCCACGGCGATCGAGCTCGGCGAACAGCGGCTTGAACCAGTTGGGCTGCTCGTAATAGATGGCGATGGGAAGTGTTTTCATGCGGCGACCTCAAAGGAAACCAGTTCTGCGGAGACAGCCGGAATGGTTTGTCCCGTCTCTTTCATGTAGCTGAGCCAAAAGGTCATAGCCCTGCGTAGATCTTCAAGCGCGGCGTCTCTGTTCTCACCGCTGCCCACAACCAGCGAGGGCGTAAGCGTGTATGCGCTCCACGAGCCGTCTTGGGCCTGCTCCAGAATTGCCGTGAACTTCGCCGTCATCGTAAGTCCGCCTGCTTGAGAATAGCCTGCCTGAGCCCGGTTGGTACATCCTTGCCGGAATTGTGGACCGGGACCGTCAGGCTGCCCACTTTATGCGCGTGCTGGTAGATGCGATGGCTGCCGTTGGTTCGGACAAGAGACAGCCATCCTCTTCGATTATCTTGAGGAGGTCCCGATACTTCATCGTGTTTATAGGATGCATGGGTCCACGGAGGCAAATGGATTGACCAAAAAGATGCGGCTGCTGCCGCTCGTAGGCGCGACCTACTTCATGGTGGCCGGCGGCCCGTATGGCCTCGAGGACATCCTCGGCAAAGCCGGCTACGGCCGCGCCTTGCTGCTGCTGCTCATCGTCCCACTGATCTGGAGCCTGCCCACCAGCCTGATGGTCGGCGAGTTGGCGAGCGCGCTGCCGGAGGAGGGCGGCTTCTACGTTTGGGTGAGGCGCGCGCTGGGCGGCTTCTGGGGATTTCAGGAGGCGTGGCTTTCGCTTGCGGCCAGCGTCTTCGATATGGCGCTCTACCCGGTCACCTTCGTGCTGTATCTGGGCAAGATCGCGCCGACCTGGACCGCCGGAGGGCGCGGCACACTGTGGGCGCTTGCCGTGGTCGTCGGCTGCTCGGCGTGGAACCTGCGCGGGGCGAAGATGGTCGGCGGAGGCTCGCTTTGGCTCTTCGCGGCCATGCTTGCGCCCTTCGCCGGACTGATCGCGATCGGCCTGTGGCGCGGGCTAGGGCAGCATGCAGCAGGCGGCGGCTGGCACGCGCTGACGGCCGGCACCTCCGCACCGGACATGACCGGCGCGCTCTCCGTCTGCCTGTGGAACTACATGGGCTGGGACAACGCCTCAACCGTGGCGCAGGAGGTGGACGACCCGCAACGAACCTATCCCCGGGCCATGCTGCTGGCGGCGGCGCTGGTCGCTGCCACCTATTTGCTGCCGCTGGCCGCGGTAGCGATCGCGGGCGTTCCAGCGGAGCAGTTCTCAATCGGCGCCTGGGCCGATGCGGCGCGGCAGCTCGGGGGTGCGGGCCTTGCGGGTGCGGTGCTGGCTTTTGCGGTCGTCGCAGGAGGAACGATCAGCGGCGTCGGCATGTTCAACGCGCTGATGATGAGCTACACGCGCCTGCCCTACGCGCTCGCCAAAGAGGGCCTGCTGCCCCGTGCCTTTACCCGGCTTACCCCCGCGGGTGCGCCGTGGCTCAGCATTCTGCTCTGCGCGGTGGGTTGGGGGTTGGCGGTGCGCATGTCCTTTGAGCGCCTCATCTCGATCGACCTGGTGCTCTATGGCGCAAGTCTGCTGCTCGAGTTTGTCGCGCTGGTCGTGCTGCGGGTCCGCGAGCCTGCGCTGGCCAGGCCCTTCCGCGTACCGGGAGGCCTGGCTGGAGCGGTCCTCGTCGGCGTCTTTCCCGTCGCGCTCATCGCCTACGCCGCCTGGGCCGCACGCGATGAGCGCATGGCCGGGATGCCTGCGCTCGCCTTTGCCGGCCTGATCGCAGTCTGCGGACCAGTCTTGTACGCAGCGGCCAAACTCTTCCAGCGGCGCAGCCAAGTGGTCCCACTCACCGCCGCGAAGTATGTTGAGTGAGACCTTTTACCCTAACTATGCGGGACCGGTTTCGGCTCCGGATTGGCCTTGTTCTTGAGAAAGCGCTGCTCCGCTTCAACTACCTTGCTGCGCGCATAAGCCGCGTCACGCCATTCCTTCACCTCAACGCGCTTGCCTTCGAGATCCTTATAGATCGCAAAAAAGTGCGTGATCTCGCGCAGCATGTGCGGATAAATCTCGGAAAAATTCCATACATCCTTGTAGCGCGGATTGCCCATGCCGACGCACAGCACCTTCTCGTCACCAAGGCCTTGGTCGATCATCTCCAGCAGCCCGATCGGCCGCACCTCCATCAGGCAGCCGGTGAAGCTGGGTGAGTCGACCAGCACCAACACATCGAGCGGATCGCCATCGTCGCCGAGCGTCGACGGAATGAAGCCGTAATCTCCCGGGTAATGTACTGGCGAGTAGAGGTTCCGGTCTAGCCGAAAGACGTGCAGATCCTTGTCGTACTCGTACTTGTTGGTCCCGTCGCCTGGAATCTCGACAACGATATTGATTACTTCGGGACTTTTGGCGCCGACCGGCAACTCCATATAGTTAGGCATAAAGTTTGGCATCTTCTCTCGTTTAAACGCTCTCTTCCATCTGGGGCTAAAAAGCCGCTCCGCACAAAGACCTACAGGCGGGAGCGACCCCTGTCCAAGGGAAGCACGTTGCAAGTCTATAATCGAAGTCGATGAAAGCCCATGTTTATGTCACGTTGAAGCGAACGGTGCTCGACGCGCAAGGCCAGACGATCGCCGACGCGCTGCGGCGCATGCGCTATCAGGGCATCGAGGATGTGCGGCAAGGCAAGTACTTTGTGCTGTCGATCGATAGCCAGGCCAGCGAAAGCGAAGCTCGCAGCGAGGTGGAGCGCATCGCTCGCGAAGTGCTAGTCAACCCCGTCATTGAAGAGTACAGCTTTCACCTGGAAGCCTGAGCGCCTCAGACTTCGCTCCCGCTGTTGCATCAGGCGCAAAGCTCATCCCCTCGGTAGAGCTTTGGTCGCGCGCCAAGTGCTACGCTCGAAATCAGGAGATCACCCAGCTTTTGAGCGACTCGCAAATGCACGAACCCGCCTCACCCAGCAACGGCAGCCGCTTCGTGCGCGCCTGCCTGCGCCAACCCGTGGATCGCACGCCGGTCTGGTTTTTGCGCCAGGCCGGCCGCTACATGCCGGAGTATATGGCAGTCCGCAAGCACCACACCCTACTCGAGATCTGCCGCACGCCGCAGGTGGCCGCCGAAGTAACGATTACGGCCGCCGAGCGCCTGGGTGTGGACGCGGCCATCATCTTCGCCGACCTGCTGCTGCCGTTTACCCCCATGGGCGTCGACTTCGAGTTCGTCGCCGGAGAAGGCCCACAGGTGCACACACCGATCCGCACGCTTGCTCAGGTGCAGGCGCTGCGTACGGATCGCGTCGAGGAGTTGAGCTACGTCGCTCGCTCGATTGAACTGGTGACCAAACACTTTGCCGCGCCACGTTCGGACGGCGACCAACTCGGCATCATCGGCTTTTGCGGTGCGCCCTTTACCCTCGCCAGCTACATGATCGAGGGAGGCAGCTCGCGCAACTACATCGAAACCAAAAAGATGATGTACAGCGACCGGGCTGCCTGGCTTCTACTGATGGAAAAGCTCGTCCAGGTCCTGACCGGCTATGCCCAGCAGCAGGTGGAGGCCGGCGCCGATGTCATTCAGGTCTTCGATAGCTGGGCCGGGGCGCTCTCGGTCCCCGACTACCGCGCCTTTTGTCTCGCGCCCACAACCGAACTCATCCACCGCATCCGCAACCTCGGCGTACCCGTCATCTACTTCGGCGTGGACACCGCGTCGCTCTTGCCGGCCATGCGCGAGACCGGCGCCGATGTCCTCGGTCTCGACTGGCGCACACCGCTCGAGGAAGGCTGGAAAGCCGTTGGCCCGGGCTGCGCCGTGCAGGGCAACCTCGACCCCATCACCCTCTTCGCGCCCGAGGACGTGCTCCAAATGCGGGTCGCCGAGATCCTCGAGCAGGCCGCCGGGCGGCCCGGCCACATCTTCAATCTCGGCCACGGCATCGTGCCCGGCACCCCGGTTGAAAACGTGATCCGCGTCGTTGAGTGGGTCAAATCCTTCCAGCTCAGGAGCTAAGCCAGCCATGAACGAACAACTTCCCATCCTGCTGCTCGCCCACGGCACTCCCGACACCCTCGGCGAGATGGCCGAGTATCTCGGCAAGGTCACCGGCGGACGCGCCATGCCGCAGCATGTCGTTGAAGAGCTGCAGCACCGCTATGCTGAGATCGGCCTAAGTGACGAGCCTCTGCCCGAAGGCCCGCCGCTCACCCGCTGGACCCTGCTGCAGGGCCGCCTCCTGGGCGAGGCGCTCGGCGTTCCGGTCTATGTCGGCATGCGCAACTGGCACCCGTACATCGCGGACGTGCTCGCGCAGATGCGCGCCGATGGCGTCACCCGCTTCAAGGCCATCTGCCTCGCGCCGCAGAACTCCCGCACCAGCGTCGGCCTCTATCGCTCCTCCGCCAAGCGGGCCAGCGAAGGCATGGAGATGGAGTTTGTCGCCGGCTGGAGCGAGCATCCACTGCTCGCGCAAGCCTTCGCGCTTGAGCTTTGGCCAGCCTGGGCGGAGGCTTGTGCCGCGCTTCGCACACGCGTTCCCGTCCTCTTCACGGCACACTCGGTTCCCTGCCGGACGATCATGGTCGGCACACCCAGCAACCCGGTCAGCCCCTCTGGCCGGCCCGGCGCACCCGTTCCCGCCGACGGCATCCAGAACTACGGCGCCGATCCCACGCCCGACCCCTACCCGGTCGAGTGCAAGCGCACCGCCGCCGCCATTGCCTCGGCACTCCGGCCCGTCGGCATGACCGAGCGCGACTGGTACTTCGCCTTCCAAAGCCAGGGCGTCGCCGGCGCACCGTGGATCGGACCCAGCGTCGAGGACACCCTCAAGGCGCTGGCTGCGGAAGGCCACACAGGAGTCGTGCTGCAGCCCGTCGGCTTCCTCTGCGACCACGTCGAGATCCTCTACGACATCGACATCGCCTTCACCGAGACTGCGCGTGAGCTCGGCATGCAGCTTTGGCGCGCGCAAAGCCTGAACGACAGTTCCACGCTGATCCGTGCGCTCGCCGAGGTCGCCAC
>CALMVK010000114.1:15056-44034 GCA_937873145.1 uncultured Granulicella sp.
ATGAGCCGCCCGCGAAGCATCGCCATCGTCGGCGGCGGCATCGCCGGGGTCACCGCCGCCTGGCAGCTCGCGCAACTCGACCGTATCCAGGGGGGCCTCGAAACTACGCTGTTTGAGGCCTCGCCTCGTCTCGGAGGCACGGTCGAAACGGTCTACCAGGACGGCTTCGTCATCGAGTGCGGCCCCGACGGCTGGGTCACTGAAAAACCGTGGGCGCGCGAGTTGGCCAGCGAGCTTCTGCTTAAAGACAAGCTCCTCGGCTCGCTCGACGCGGAGCGTGTCACCTACATCCTCTCCGGAGGCCGGCTGCTGCCCATGCCCGACGGCATGCGGCTGATGGTCCCCACCGATCTCGCCGCGCTCGACCACTCGCCGCTTTTCAGCTCTGCCGCACGCGCCGCCTACGCCGCCGAGCCGGCCCGCGCGGACGAGCTGCGCCGCTCCGCCCCGCAAACCGACGAGAGCATCGCCAGCTTCGTCCAGCGCCACTTCGGGGAGGAAGTTCTGGCCAAGGTCGCCGCTCCGCTGCTCAGCGGCGTCTTCGGCGGCGACGTCGCCACGCTTAGCGTCCGGGCCGTCATGCCCGCCTTCGTGCGCATGGAGCAGGAACACGGCTCGCTCATCCGGGGCTTCCAGGCGCAAGCCAGACGGGAAGCCGCGCACTCCATCTTCACCAGCCCCGAAGGCGGCACGCAGGTAATTGTCGACCGCATGGCCGCCGAGCTTCGTCCCGACCGCGTCCGGCTCTCCACCCCAGTCACCGCGTTAGCCCGCGAAGGCCAGCAATGGCTCGTCTCTTCCGGCCAATCCACCGAACCTTTCGACGCCCTGTTCATCGCCACCCCCGCCCACGTCACCCGCGGCCTGCTCGCACCCCTCTCTTCTCGCATGGCCGCGCTGCATGAGGTCGAAGCTACCTCCGCCCTCATCGCAGCTTTCGCCTTCTCGCAGGACTTTCCCCTACCCCGAGGCTTCGGATTCCTCGTCCCCGCCGGCGAGCCGAACCGCCTGCTCGCCGCCACCTTCGTCGACCAGAAATACCCCGACCGCGTCCCCGAAAACAGCCGCCTGCTGCGGGCCTTCTTCGGCGGAGCCTCCGCCGCTGCGCTCGCCGATAAGCCGGACGAAGCTATCGCCGCGCTTGCCTTAGAGGAGCTCGAGGCCGTTCTCGGCCCGTTGCCTCCGCCGGACTTCCACCTCGTCCGCCGCTGGCCGCTCAGCCTGCCTCAGTACGCCGTCGGCCACCTGGAACGCATGGCCGAGCTCGAGCGCCTGCGCCAGGCTCAACCCAACCTCTGGCTGCTCGGCAACACCTACCGCGGCGTCGGCCTGCCGGATCTTATCCGCGACGCGCGCGCCGCCGCCCGCCAGGCCGCCGCACGCGATGGCCTATGAAGCCTGGTTGGCAGGACAGAATACACCCAGACAAGTTGACGCTCTTTGCACTTATTTTGAGGCAAGTCGACCGAAGTGCAGGCAGTCTCGGCATCCCATAACCATGAAGTCTACTTCTCCAAAAACCGGCATGAGCAAAGCTGCCGCCGAGCTGCCCTCGCCCTTCGGCCGGCTGGATGCGCTGCTTCATACCGTGCGCTGTATCGCTCAATATGAGGACGCTTTGTGCGAACTATCCCACGAGGTCAGGCAGTCAGGTCGCCTCTCCAGGCAGACCAGAGGTGTGCTGGACGCACTGCTCAAAAAGATTCCGTCTCAGGATTACGTCCATGACCTGGACGCGGTGACTGACCTGCTCGCCGACGCGCCACAGCCAGCAAGCGCCACCCCAGGCATTGCCCGCAAGAGCCCCAGCATCGTTCCGAAAAAGAAGCGTGCCTCCATGCCGGCCCGCAAGCCAGCCTCCGCAAAACGAATCTCCGGGAGGAAGTCATCGAGCTAGCCAGCTGGAACGTCAACTCGATCCGGGCGCGGGCAGACCATGTAAAAACCTGGTTGGCGGCTCGGCAGCCCGATGTTCTGCTCCTGCAGGAACTCAAGGGGACAGAGTTTCCGTCGGCCTGGTTCAAGGAGCAGGGTTACGACTCCGCCGCCGTCACCCAGAAGACCTACAACGGCGTAGCCATCCTCTCCAGAAGCCCCATTGAAGTTCTCAGCACCACGCTCGTCGGCGACGAGACAGACAGCCACGCGCGTTTTCTTGAAGTGCTCATTCGGGGCATTCGCGTGGTGGACATCTATCTGCCCAATGGCAATCCCGTGGGAACACCGAAGTTCGACTACAAGCTGGCCTGGATGGACCGGCTCACGCAAGAGATGCAGCGGTGGCTCGCCAGCGGTGTGCCCACCGTCATCGGCGGCGACTTCAACGTGATCCCCGAAGACATCGACTGCCACAAGCCCGCATCCTGGGTCCGCGATGCGCTCTTTCAACCCGAGACCCGCGCCCGCTACCAGGCCATGCTCGCGCTCGGCTACACCGATGCCTTTCGGTCGCTGCACCCAGGTGAACTTGGACAGTTCACGTTTTGGGATTACTTCCGGCAGGCCTTTGAACACAATCGCGGCGTCCGCATCGACCACTTCCTGCTGTCTCCGGACCTGGCCCCGCGGCTCGAACGCTGTGAGGTCGATCGTGGACCGCGCGCCCTCGAAAAACCCTCGGATCACACGCCGATCGTCGTCAGCTTGCGCGACCTGTAAAGCCGAATCGCAATAAGTGGCGTGGCCGCTGCTATTTTGTTGTCATTCCCCAAAGGGAATCTGCGTCTGCTCATGCCGTTGTTCGTCTCTACACCATCAGCAAATCGACTAATTCGCTCGAAACCCGAAGCGCTTCGCCAGCTTCCACGGTCCGCCCAGGTAGTTCCATAATTGGAGCCCAACCGCCTCCACCTGCCGCGTCTGAAACCCCGCCTGCAACTCCGCCAGCAGCAGCTTCGCCCGCTCCGGCGTAGCTTTATTCTGCACCACCACATGCGGCACAAAGCGCTGCCGATCCTGCGCGCTCAGGTCCTCGCGAAACGCCTCCGCGAGTTCCGCATGCAGATCGAGCAGCGCGCGCGATCCCACCTGGAACGCCACGCCACGCCCCAGGAAACGCAGTCCCGTTACCTGCATCGCAAAGGGTGCTCGTATCTCTGCCGCAACCTGCAAGGCCTCGTCCACCTCCGCCGTATCCGGAAGCGTGTGAAACATCGTCAGGTGCGCCGCAATCTGGTTTAGGTGCGCTGGAAAATGCGCCTGCCGCAAGCCCTCAAACCACGCCTGCGAAGGCTCATCCATCTCGAGTGTCAGTACATTGGTCATCGACTACTTCCGCTTCCACCGAACGCCGTCCTTCGAGTCCTCAAGCACAATCCCCTGCGCCAGCAGCTCGTTACGCAGCCCGTCTGCCCGCGCAAAGTTCCGCATCTTCTTGGCCTTGGTGCGCTCGGTCACCATCGCCTCGATGGCCGCGTCGGTCAGCGACAGCATCGCCACCACCTCCGCCGATGCTTCCTCCAGCCGCCCCTCGCGCTCCGCCCAGGCCAGCGCCGCCCGCGTAATCTCCGCATCGCGATCCACCAGCACCGCGAACACCCCGTCGAAGCGCTCAAGCACCTCAAGGATCGCCGCAGCGTTGCCCGCCCGCAGCGTGCCCGCGTCCGCGGCCGAGTTCCCCGCACGCACCAGGTCGAAGATCGCCGCCTTCGCCTCCGCCGTATTCAGGTCGTTTGAGAGCGCGGCGTCGTACCCGGCCCGCGCCTTCTCGCTCGCCTGCGCCAGCTCCACATCGAGTCCCTCGGGGAACACGCCACGCATACGCTCGGCAAACGTCCGCAGCCGCTCCACCGCATGCGTCGATTCCGCCAGCCCGTCAAAGGTAAAGTTCAACTGATGCCGGTACGGCACGCTCATCAGCAGCAGCCGGATCGCGGACGCCCGGTGTCCTTTCAGCAGAAGGTCGCGCAGGGTATAAAAGTTCCCCTCGCTCTTCGACATCTTCCGCCCTTCGACCAGCAGAAAGCGCACATGCATCCAGTGCCGCGCAAACGTCTGATGGCTGGCCGCCTCGGACTGCGCAATCTCGTTCTCATGATGAGGAAACATCAGGTCTTCGCCGCCCGCGTGCAGGTCGAAGCTCTCGCCGAGAAACTTTGTCGCCATGGCCGAGCACTCGATGTGCCACCCCGGCCGACCCGCGCCCAGCGCCGTCTCCCACGCCGGCTCGCGCACGCCGTTGGCATCCGTCTTCACGGACTTCCACAAGGCGAAGTCCCGCGCGGCATCCTTGTCATACTCGTCCACGTCGATACGCGCGCCATCTTCCATGCCTTCGAAGTCCTTCTTCGAGAGCTTGCCGTACTCCTGAAACTTCGCAATGCGGAAGTACCAGCTACCATCGTCTGCCTGGTACGCAATCCCCTGCGCGCTGAGCTCCTCAATCAACGTCACCATCTCGGCGATGTTGTCGGTTGCATGCGGGACGACCTCCGGCCGCTCTACCCCCAGCGCTTCCATATCCTCAAAGAACGCCTGCTCAAACTTCTTTGTATACGCGTCAATCCCTACCTTCGCGATCGCCGCATTGCGGATGATCTTGTCGTCCACATCGGTCACATTCATCACATGCCGCACCGCCATGCCGCACTGCTTCAGGTAGCGCCGCAGCACGTCCACATGGATAAACGTGCGGAAGTTGCCGATGTGACCGTAGTCGTACACCGTCGGCCCGCACGCGTACATCCGCAGCGCGCTGCCGTCGCTTGGAGCCAGCGGCTCGATTCGCCCGCTCATGGTGTTGAAGAGTTGCATGGTCAATCGTGTCTGCCTGTGAAATCCCGAGATACCCGCGTGAGGTCCATTCGATTCTAGCCGACGCTCCCCAGCCGAAGCTGCGGCTGCGCGCCCATCGTCTCCGCCGCGAACTCCCCCGCCAGGTACTTCGGCCAGGCTGCCGCCGCAATCATCGCCGCGTTATCGGTCGAAAGCGCCAAGGAAGGAAACGCCACCGGTAAGCCAGCCCGCTCCGCCTCCGCGCGAAACCTGCGCCGCAGCTCTCCATTGGCCGCCACGCCCCCTGAAACCAGCAAGCCCCGCGCCCCGAACGCCTCCGCCGCCCGCATCGTCTGCCGCAGCAGGTTGCCCACCACCGCCGACTGAAACGACGCAATCAGCCCCAGCGTCTGCGCGTCGCACAGCTCGGCTGCCTGCTCCGGCTTCATACCAGGATGCGCCTCGATCGTGGCCCGTCGCCCAGCAATCCCGGCAGCCATCCCCTGCGTCTGCACATACCGCAGCACCGCCGTCTTGATGCCGCTGAACGAAAAATCGAAGCGCAGCCCTGCGTCTTGCCTCGGCTTGATCGACCCAAAATGAAACGGCACCGAACCCGGATCGCCGAACGCCGCCAGCCGATCCATCCACGGCCCACCCGGATACCCCAGCCCCAGCAGCTTCGCCACCTTGTCATACGCTTCGCCCGCCGCATCGTCCACCGTCCGCCCCACGTTGCGATACGTCCAGGTTCCAACTGCCGAAGCCTCCGCCAGATACAGATGCGTGTGCCCGCCTGAGACCACCAGCGCCAGCAGCGGGTACTCCTCAGCCGGCGCACCGCTCGCCCGCACGTCACTGGCTCGCGACTCCAGCAGCACCGCATGGATGTGCCCCTCCAGATGATTGACCGCGATCAGCGGCTTGTCGAGTCCAAACGCCAGCGCCTTCGCGTACAGGATCCCCACCAGCAGCGCTCCGGCCAGCCCCGGCCCTTCTGTCACTGCCACCGCATCCAGATCGCCGAAGCCGATCCCCGCCTCGGCCAGCGCCGCCCGCACCACCGGTACCAGGTTACGCAGATGCTCGCGTGAGGCCAGTTCCGGCACAACCCCGCCATACTGCGCATGCAGCGCAATCTGTGAGGCCACCACGTTGGCCAGTACCGCCTTGCCTCCCTGCACCACCGCTGCCGCCGTCTCATCGCAGCTGCTCTCGATGCCCAGAATCAGGCCGGAGCCTCCCTCAAGTTTTCCCCGCATCTGCCGATAATAGGGGAGAGCGCCGCCCCGTTCGTGGGATAGCGACGAACCGATGGCCTGTTTACTTTGAAGGTGCGATGAACAACACCAAGACAACCACCCTAAGCCGGACGAGCCAAGAGCAGGAAACCCGCAAGCCCGCATACAACGGTCTCTACCTGGTCAGCCGGAATGACCGGCCGGCTGCCAGCCCTGCACAGGCTGCGTCAGCGGATGGCCCCAAGCTTGCCATCGGGCGTAATGCCGGAAGCCCGGACTTGACCGGCAGCCCTGAGACTCGTTCCGCCGAAAGTATTCGGATGAAACTCGCCGCATGTTTCGGAGCCCTGCTCACCGCTCCTATCGTGTGGTGCCTGCACACGCTGCTGCTCTCGCATCAGACCCACTAAACGGAGAGGGAGTGCATCGTCTAAGCTTAGAGCAGCATGGTTCTGAGCCTCACCCGTACTCCCGCGCTCTCCGCCGCGCGCCACATCGCCGAGACATTACGGACAGCCAATGCGAAGGCGTATCTCGCCGGAGGCTGCGTCCGCGATCTTCTCCTTGGTCTCAACCCCAAGGACTTCGACGTAGCCACCAGCGCCACGCCGGACCAAATCACGGCCCTCTTTCCACGCACGCAGGCCGTCGGCGCGCACTTCGGCGTCATCCTCGTCCTGCAAGAGATCGAAAATGAGTCCATCGCGACCGAGGTCGCCACCTTCCGTCACGATGGCGCCTACCTCGACGGACGCCGTCCCGAGGCGGTTCGTTTTTCAAGCGACCCACGCGAAGACGTACTGCGGCGCGACTTCACCATCAATGGCATGCTGCTCGACCCCGCCGGCTTCACCGACGAAGGCAAACACGCCCACATCGGCCCGGAGGCCGTGCTGGACTACGTCGGCGGCCAGCCCGATCTGGCCGCCCGCATCCTGCGCACCATCGGCTCTCCCAACCAGCGCTTTGAGGAAGACAAACTTCGTATGCTGCGGGGCATCCGCTTCGCCGCCCGGCTTAACCTGACACTCGAACCCGAAACCTTCACCGCCATCCAGCAGCACGCACCTGAGCTTACCCAAGTTTCGAACGAGCGCGTCCGCGACGAGCTCACCCGCATGCTCACCGAGGGCCACGCCTCTCGCGCCTTCGAACTCCTCCACGCTACCGGCCTACTCCAGATCATCCTGCCCGAGGTTGAGACGATGCGCGGCGTCGAACAACCACCCCAATACCATCCCGAGGGTGACGTCTGGATCCACACCCTCATGCTGCTCGACCATCTGCCTACAGGAGCCTCACCCACCCTCGCTTGGGGCATGCTGCTCCACGACATCGGCAAGCCCGCCACATACCAGCCACCCAACCCGCAACGCCCCGGCGACCGCATCCGCTTCAATGGCCACGTCGAGGCCGGCGTCCGCATCGCCGAGGTGATCCTCAACCGGCTCCGCTTCTCGAACGACGACTGCGCCCAGATCCTCGCCCTCATCCGCCACCACATGCAGTTCGGCGACATCAAGTCCATGAAGACCAGCACTCTCAAGCGCTTTCTCCGCATCCCGCGCTTCGACGAGCACCTCGCCCTGAACCGTGCCGATTGCCTCAGCTCTCACGGCGACCTCCGCCTCTACGACTTCGCCCTTGAGGCCAGCCAGCGCCAGGAACCCGAGCAACTCCGCCCAGTCCTGCTCGTCACCGGCCGCGACCTGATCGCCGCCGGCTATCGTCCCGGCCCTCGCTTCAAAGCCATGCTCGAAGCAGCCGAGGACGCGCAGCTCGAAGGTGAACTCACCTCCCGAGAGCAAGGTTTAGCCCGCATCGCCGCCCTCTTCGGCCCTCCCTAAGACTCGTCATCCTGGCTGAAGACCACCATCTTCTTCTAGCGTAAACACCGTCATTCTGGCGAAGCCAGAATCCCCGTATTTGTTCTTCTATCCCCCCACGCAAATCGGGGATCTCGCCTAATGCGAATCCAGGCCTCTAGAAAGCCCTCGTTACGACATCACTTCAACGGCTTCCGGCTCGCCTTTGCCCGTTCATGCAACCATCAGACCGCTCCTTAGCTTCTACAGTTGCAGCACGTGCGGATGTCGCCGGTGCCTAGTACGGTGAGCTGTCTCTGCACGAGTTCACTTTCCCACAGGTTTTTACAGGTACGCGCGACTCCCCTCGCTGTGCCTTTCTTCGGAGGCTTTAGTGTCAAAGTTCCCTCTCCAATCGCTTCTCTGTCCCACTGAAACCGTCAACCAGGATCAGCTTGAGGTTGAGCGCCGTATGCTCAACTTTGAAAAGACCATGAGCCATCTCACCCGGCGCGGCTTCCTCTCCGCCTTTGCCGCTACCGCCGCCGTTGCAGCCATGGCCGACCCACAAAAAGCCCGAGCGCAAGCGACCACACCGGCTATTACGGATGTGCTAAATTTCGCCCTCAATCTCGAGTATCTTGAAGCAAACCTTTATCTCAATGTGTCAGCCGGAACCACTCTCTCGGCAGCAGATATGGGATCGGGAGCCGTCGCCGCCACGGGTCTACCTGGTAAGTTGACCCTCGATGCCGCTACGCTCGCCGTCGCGCAGGGGCTGGCCACAGACGAGACGCATCACGTCGAGCTTCTCCGCTCCACCATCGCCACACTGGGTGGAACGCCCATCTCACAGCCGCTCATCAACTATGCCGCCAACGGAGCCATTACTACCCAGGCAATGTTTCTAGCGACCGCGCGGCAGTTTACCGCTCTCGGCGGATCGGCCTATGTCGGCTCTGCGCAGTTCCTGGTCTCCAATCCAACGGTACTCACGGCAGCCGCACAGATTCTCGGCGCGGAAGGCCAGCATGCCGGTGTCCTTTCGTTCCTTTGCGTCAACCAGAACATCACCAGCCCTGCCATCGATGCCCAGGACGTACCTCCTTCTCCCTCTAACTACTTCACGGTCGCTGCCATGAATGCGCTCTCGCCGTCACGCAACACATCCCAGGTTCTCGGCGTCGCCTACGGAAAATCAACAGCAACCACCACCGCTCCTGCAGCCGGAAGCCTGATGGGCGGTTTTTTCCCCAATGGCGTCAACGGCAACATCAAGTCTACCTAGGCGCGGCAGGTACGCACCGATTGTTCACCTATCCACCGCCGACACCGACCTTCAAGGAGCAAATTTCATGTCTCACGTGCACACAGAACCAACGCTAGACTCCATAACAGCGGATGCAGCCAATCTCACCCGCCAGCGCTCCGCAGCGCTATTCAATCGTCGAGCTTTTGCCACTTCGCTTGCCGCGGCAGGTACGCTCGCCACGGTTGGCGCGCTTGGCTGCGGTACGGGCTCCGTTCCAGTAAACGTCGTTGCTACCACTCCTTCCGTGGTCGATGTGCTGAACTTCGCCCTCAACCTCGAATACTTCGAGGCAAACTTCTACACCTTCGTCACTACCGGTGGCGGCTTGCAAAGTGGCGCACAAGGAACCAACCCTGGAACTGTTACGGGCGGAGCGAAGGTGAGCTTCGTCAACGGATTCGTCGGTGGAGCGGCGCTACAGCTCGCGCTCGATGAGCAGGAGCACGTCAATTTTCTGCGGAACACCATCACCGCTGTAGGTGGCACGCCCATCAGCATGCCCACCCTTAATCTCGCTCCCGCGGGAGTCACTGCCATTACCTCAGACGCTACGTTTCTCGCGGCAGCACGCCAGTTTGAGACGGTAGGAATCAGCGCATATGCAGGCAGCGCACAGTATCTCGTCTCCACCCTCCCCGGCCTAACCTACGCTGCACAGATCCTCGACACCGAAGCTCAGCATGAAGGCTTCCTTCGCGAACTCTGTATTGCGCTCAACATTACCTCTAGCGCGGTCGACTCGCAAGATATCCCGCCCACGACTTCAACCGTCTTCAACACCAATACCAACGGCCTTAACGCAGTGCGCACTCCCTCTCAGGTTCTCCAGATTCTCTATGCCGCCCCAGGCGCGATAGGCGTCACCAAGGGCGGCTACTTCCCCAATGGCCTCAACGGCAATATCGTCTCCACCTAAATAGTCCGCATAGATGCATCCAATTCCAATGCACCGGAGCTGGATGCATCTATCTAGGCGACATAAGTCATTACGCTGCTGGTTTTGCATCGCCGTTGTTTTGGCAAAGCTAGAATATCCGTAACTACTTTCCTATCCTGCAGCAACTCCCCAATCCTTCCATGACCCCACGCTCCTTTGACAGCTTGGTCGTTGGTGCTGGAATCTCCGGCCTTGCCGCTGCACGTGCCTTGGCTGAAGCCGGGCAGTCCGTCGCTCTGTTGGAGGCTCAAGCCCGCGTCGGAGGAAGAATCCATACGTGCCACGAAGGCACGGAGATCATCGAACTAGGCGCAGAGTTTGTGCACGGCCGCGCACCCGAATTGTGGCAGCTTCTCTCCGAGGCCAAACTCCCCACCTACGAGCGTACCGGCGACCTCCTAGACAGCGCGGAGCGTAATCCAGAGATCGCTGAGCCGGTATCGCAGCAGCAAAACGGTCATGCCGAATTCGCCGATGCCAGCGACCCTCTTGAACAGCTTAAAAGTTTTGCCGGCCCAGACTGTTCTTTCGCCACCTGGGTCGAGTCTCTGCATCTGCCCGCTGATCAGCAAGAGAGCCAGCTTGGCTACATTGAAGGCTTCAACGCAGCCGATGCACGCGAGGCCTCTGCACTTGCGCTCGGCCGCCAGCAGCGCGCTGAAGACGAGATCGAGGGCGACCGTCTCTGGCGGCTTACGCAAGGCTACGACCAGCTTCCCGCGTTTGTAGGCCACCGCTTCGAAGCCGCGGGAGGCACATTGATCCTCGGCTGCACCATCGTCTCCATTGCCTGGTCCCCCGGTCGTGTTGAGCTCACGGCGGCGAGCGGTCAGATCTTTCGCGCCCGTCGCGCCATCGTCACGCTTCCACTGGGTGTCCTGCAGGCCGGGTCCGTCTCTTTTCAGCCTCCGCCCGCAGACCTCCTGGCCGCGGCCTACCGCATGCGCATGGGCCAAGTCTTCCGCACAACGATGGTCTTCCGCCACCGCCTCTGGCCCGCCTCCATGAGCTTTCTGATCGCCCGTGCCACTGCACCTTCCGTATGGTGGACCGCCTATCCAGTGGCAAGCCTGACTCTTACGGCCTGGAGCGGGGGGCCACGCGCCCTGCCGCTTCTCGCCCTCACGCCCGAGGAGCAAACCGCCCGACTTACCGAAGCTCTGGCCGAGGTTCTCAGCCTCGAGCCCGCCGAAGTGGAGCAAGCCCTTGTCTCCACCCATACCCACCCCTGGCACTCTGACCCCTACTCATTAGGGGCCTATTCCTGGGTGCCTGTCGGCGGACTCGATGCATCCCAGCTCCTCAGCCAACCCGTAGAAGACACCCTCTTCTTCGCCGGGGAACACACCGATATCACCGGGCATTGGGGCACCGTACACGCGGCTTTGCGCTCCGGGCTGCGGGCTGCCGCGCAGGTTCTCGCCGTCTAGCGGCTATCCTGAGAGGGCGATGCCGTCTGAAACTTCTCGCCTCCTGCAGCGATTCAAGTTCATCCTCGCCGCCAGCCTGCTGCTGTCTGTCCTCCTCTGCCAGCTTTGGACCATCCATTGGCCGCTGGTCGGGGACGCAGCTCTCATCCATTACATCGTCTTCCTTATCCAGCACGGTATGGCCCCCTATCGCGTCCTCGGCGATATGAACATGCCCGGCTCCTTCCTTGTCGAGATGGCCGCCATGCGCCTCTTCGGCCCTGGCGCGCTCGCTTGGCGCCTCTTCGACCTCTCGCTCCTCGGCGCAGCCGCCGGTGCGTTCTTCGTCATCACCGGTCCTCGCAACCGCCTTGCCGGTCTCTTTGCCGCCAGCCTCTTCGCTCTTGTTCATGCCCGAGATGGCCTTGCCCAGGGCGGCCAGCGCGACCTTACCATGGCCGTCGCCCTGCTCGCCGCAACCGCCTTGCTCCTGCTCGGGCTGCGTACACGCACTCTTTGGCCGATCGCCCTCTTCGGCCTGCTCTCCGGTCTGGCCCTCAGCATTAAGCCGACTGCCCTACCGCTCAGCCTCACCCAGCTCGCCGTCGCTCTTTGGGTTGTGCGCCGCCACGGCCAGCCCTGGCGCTCACAGTGCGTCACCGCCCTACTCGCGATGATTCTCTTTCCTCTTGCCGCGCTTGCCTTTCTGCTGCAGCAGCACGCACTTACTGCCTTCTTAGAGGGTCTTCGCACCATCGTTCCTTACTACGCCAGCCTCGGCCATCGTCCTCTTGGCTATCTCCTCCTGCACAGCCTCTCTCCTCTGCTCGCGCTGGCTCTTCTCTGGTTTGGCGTTCTGGTCCTGGCCCGGCCGCCGCTCACAGTGGAGCGAGTCCTGCTTTTCTGCGGAATCGTCTTCGGCCTTCTCTCTTACCTCGTCCAAGCACGCGGACTGCCCTACTACCGCTATCCGCTACTCGCCTTCCTGCTTTCCCTCCTGGCGCTTGACTTCACTCTTCTTCTTGCCTCTCCGCAGCCGAGAAGTCTGCGTCTTCGCTCAGCCAGAGTCTTGGCCGTCCTTGCCTTGCTTCTCGGAGGCTGCTGGATCGCCCCACAATCCGCCTTGCTGGTGCATCGTTATCGCTGGCAGGAGACCGACTTCATCTCCTCGCTTGAGGAGAATCTCCATCGTCTTGGCGGTTCCTCACTCTCCGGCCATATCCAGTGCATCGACTCCATCTCCGGCTGCGGCGCCACTCTCTACCGCATGCGCCTGATCCAGTCCACCGGCATCCTGTCGGACTTCCTGCTCTACGGCCCCGGCAGCGTCCCCATCGTCCAGAAGACGCGCGCGGAGCTCTTCCTCACCCTCGACCAACATCCTCCTACCGTCATCGTCGTCAGCAGTTGGCTGCACATCAATGGTCCCGGCGAGTTCCGCAAGCTCGACCGCTGGCCTGCCTTCGAGCATTTCCTCGCGCAGCATTACCGCCTCGATACCACCTGGTCCCCCACCCATCCCATGCGCTGGTGGAGCCGCGAAGAACTCTCCGCCAGCTATCGCATCTACGTCCTTCGCTAAGCCCTCCTGTGTTACAAGTGATCGAGTTCGCTAACGCAATGGATCACGTGTTACCCGGCCCGGACCTCCATCCCAATCCCATCCAGCCTCGCCCCTTCGCTCGCACCTCGTCCTCAACCTCGATACCTGTGTAAAGTTCCTTTGTCCAATGCAGCCAAGAGAAACTGTCCTCACCAGTGTCCAAGATGAGACAATCCCTTCCGCAGGCAATAGCATCTTAGAAGGATATGTCGTTGACCAAAGCACTCCTCAATACTCCCCCGGACACTACGCCCAATACCCTCATCACCGTCAATGGGCGCGCCGTCGAAGCGCATCTGGGGGAACACCTGATTGAGGCGCTCAATCGCGACACCGTTCACCGGCACGTCAAGGAACTTCCACAGGTCTGCTACCTGCAGCAAATGGGTCCGATTCAATCCTGTGACACCTGCATGGTCAAGATCGGCTCCGAAGGAACCGAACCCAGCCAGCTTGTCCGTGCCTGTGCTACTCCCGTGACTGCACAGATGACCGTCGCTACCGAAGGCCACCAGGTCGATGTGGCCCAGCGCGAAGCCTTCGACCGCATCCTCCAGAACCATATGCTTTACTGCACGGTCTGCGATAACAACAACCAGAACTGCACCGTGCACAACGTCACTAAAGATCTCGACGTCAAACACCAGTCGCGGCCCTACCTCAAAAAGCCCTACGCTAAAGACGAGACGAACGCCTTCTATCGTTATGACCCCGACCAGTGCATCCTCTGCGGCCGCTGCGTCGAAGCTTGCCAGAACGTGCAGGTCAATGAGACCCTCACCATCAACTGGGAAGACGCCAACCCCCGCGTCCTTTGGGATGGAGGCCACACCATCGATGGCTCCTCCTGTGTCAGCTGCGGCCATTGCATTACCGTCTGCCCCTGCAACGCGCTCATGGAAAAATCCATGATTGGCTACACTGGCTATCTCACCAACATCCCCGCTCCGGTGCTCGATGACATGATCGAGGTCGTCAAAGGGATCGAGCCCCCAATCGGCTACGGCCCAATCCTCGCCCTCTCTGAGATGGAAGCCGAGATGCGCAAAGAGCGCGTCAAACGCACCAAGACTGTTTGCGTCTACTGCGCCGTTGGCTGCAGCTTCGACGTCTGGACGCGGGATCGCCATATCCTCAAGATGGAGCCGGCTCACGGTCCCGCAAATGGTATTTCCACTTGCATCAAGGGCAAGTTTGCCTGGGGTCACATCAACTCCGACGACCGCCTGACCACTCCACTGCTGCGCGATGGAGACACATTTAAACCAATCTCCTGGGAGCAGGCCCTCGATCTAGTCGAGGAGAAGTTCGGCTCCATCAAGCGCGATCATGGTTCCGATGCCCTCGCCTTCATTGCCTCCTCGAAGACCACCAACGAAGAGGCGTACCTGATGCAGAAGCTTGCCCGTGCCGTCATCGGAACCAACAATATCGATAACTGCGCCCGCTACTGTCAGAATCCAGCGACGAAGGGCCTTCAGCGCACCGTCGGCTACGGAGGTGACACAGGGTCTATCGCCGACATTGAAAAAGCCGGCCTTGTGCTGATCATCGGGGCCAACCCTGCTGAAAACCATCCCGTGCTCGCCACCCGCATCAAGCGCTCGCACAAATCGCGCGGCCAGCGCCTTATCGTCGCCGATCTTCGCAAGAACGAGATGGCGCAACGCGCTGACATCTTCTTCCGCCCCAAGCCCTCGACCGACTCCGCTTGGCTTTGCGGCATAGCCAAATACATTCTCGACCAGAATCTCCACCAGCCTGCCTTCATCGAGCAGTGGGTTCATCACTTTGAGGAGTACAAAGCTTCGCTCAAGCCCTACACTCTTGAGCACACAGAAGCAATCACCGGCATTCCCACGGCTACCCTCATCCAGGTCGCACATGAGATCGTGTCCGCGGATGGCGTCTGCATTCTCTTCGCGATGGGCGTCACCCAGCACTGCGGCGGTTCCGATACGGCCACCGCGCTCTCTAACCTGCTCTTGCTTACCGGAAACTACATGCGTCCCGGCGCCGGAGCTTACCCACTTCGCGGCCACAACAACGTCCAAGGTGCCAGCGACTTCGGGGCCATGCCCGACGTGTACTCCGGCTATCAGCACGTCGATGACCCTGAAGTTCGCGCCAAGTTTGAGGCAGACTGGGCTGTCACCTTACCCACTACCATAGGCAAAGACAATCACCAGATGATTGAGGCCATCTACGAGGGCTCACTCAAAGCCCTTTACATCAAGGGTGAGGACACGATCACCTCCGATTCGAATGCGACTTATGTCGGGGATGCGCTTCGTCAATTGGAGTTTTTCGTTGTGCAGGACATCAACTTCTCCGAGACCGCCCGCTATGCCGATCTCGTCCTGCCCGCCGCTACCTCGCTAGAAAAAGAGGGAACCTTCACCAGCACGGAACGGCGTATCCAGCGTATCTATAAGGCTTTTGAGCCGCTTGGAGACTCCAAGCCCGACTGGGAGATCATCCAGCTTATTGCCAATCGCCTTGGAGCCAATTGGAGCTACAAACATCCCTCCGACATCATGGAAGAGGCCGCCCGCCTCTCTCCACTTTTCGCGGGTGTCCGCTACGACCGCATGGAAGGCTATGCTAGTCAGCAGTGGCCCGTCCACGCTGACGGTACAGACAGTCCGCTCCTGTTTACCAAAGAATTTCCTTTTCCTGACGGCAAAGCCCGCTTCTTTCCCATCGAGTACCTCGCCCCGTCTGAAGAAAGCACCGATGTCTTCGATCTTCACCTCAATAACGGCCGGTTGCTCGAGCACTTTGAGCAAGGTTCCATGACCCGGCGTACCCCCGGCATCGAGGCCATGACCCCCAGCACCTTCGTCGAGGTCTCTCCTGAGCTGGCCGCCGAGCGTGGCATCACAACTGGCCGCCACGTACAGCTTCGCTCCCCCTACGGCCGCGTTCGGGTCCAGGTCGTTGTCTCTGACCGCGTCTCTGGCAAGCAACTCTATATGTCGCTCAACTCGATCGATGAGCCGGTCAACCGCCTCACCAGCAACCACACGGATCGCGTCACTCACACTCCTGCCTTCAAAGAGACCTCGGTGCAGATGGTTATCCTGCCTGAGCAAGGACCCAATCCCCTGCCACCGGGAAACTTCCGTCACGGCCATCGCACTCCGCAATCTGGCGTCGAGATCGAACGTAAGTGGGCGCTCTCCAGCTATCATCTCCCCGGCACCCAGGCTGCCGACGAGCTTGTTCAAATCAAGTCCATTACCGTTTAGCCATGTCACACCACCCCATCATCCTGAGCGCAGCGAAGGCTCCCTGTATTCTCTTTCGCACTTTTAGGAGCCCCCTTGGCCAATCCCATTGCCTTCAAACCCAAAGTCGACCCTAAGCAGGAGCGCGACCGCCAGTTAGCCGCCGCACCGTCTTCACACGCTGAAGAGCTGCTCGTTGTCTATGACATCCTGAAAACCGCCCATGCCAATGGGACTCTTGATCTCGTCAACGGCCTACTCGGAGGCCGCGACATCATCGCCGGCAAGCTCGCCGAGTACGCCAAGCTGCCGGGAGGCATCGCCGCCATCCGCAACCTACTCGCCGCCGGCAAAGTACTGATGGCGATCGACCCCGAAACCCTCGACCAGGTCAGCAAGGCGCTCGTCACTGCCACCGGCCAGCATAAAAATGAGCTGCGCGCCCCATCACTCATTCAACTCGCCCTCCGCGCCACCAGCGAGGATAGCCGCCGCGGTCTCTCCCTGCTCACTCTTATGCTCAGCGGCTTGGGCCGTAACCAGAACGTACCTCAGGATCACAAAAATCCAATTCGCCAGACGGTCACCCCCGTCACCAGTTCTGCGCCCATTCTGCTCGCGGCGACAGCTTGCCTCGGGTCGGCGTTGTTCCTCTTCATGCGTAGAAAATCCTAAAGAGCAGGCCCAGTCAGGAATTCAAGTCTCTAAGTTATGACAACAAAGCATCCAGCAGGGTCCGGTCCTCTTCCCGCTCTGCTGGCTCCCGTACATGATTCAATGGTTCAGTGATTCAAACCTCCCAACATCCCTTCGACCTTTCCTCCATCTCTATTGGCCGTGGTGAACTCTTCCTTATCTCCGGCCCTTGCGTTCTCGAGTCTGAAACCCACGCCCGCACCCTCGCCGAATCCATACTTCGCGTCACCTCCGGCCTCCGTCTACCCTGGATCTTCAAGGCCAGCTACGATAAAGCCAACCGCACCAGTATTCGCAGCTTTCGCGGCCCAGGTCTCGTCGAAGGGGCGCGCATTCTCCGCGCCATTGCCCGCGACTTACGCGTTCCGGTCCTGACCGACGTCCACACCCCGGAAGACTGTCCGCGGCTCTCGGATGCGCTCGGCGATGTCGAGGCCGTTCTCCAGATTCCCGCCTTCCTTTGCCGCCAGACGGATCTGCTCATCGCTGCCGCCCAGACCGGACGCCCAATCAACATCAAAAAAGGCCAGTTCGTCGCCCCGACGGATATGCGCCACGCCGTGGCCAAGGTGCGCGATTCAGGAAACGAGCGTGTCAGTCTCTGTGAGCGCGGTGCCAGCTTCGGCTACAACAACCTGGTTGTCGATATGCGTGCGCTCCCCCTTATGCGTGCCTTCGCCCCGGTCGTCTTTGACGCAACTCACTCCGTCCAGACTCCCTCCGCGGCTAGTGCTCCTGCTGGACAGGCCGTCAGCGGCGGCCAGCCGGAGTTCATCCCGGTACTTGCCCGTGCTGCCGTTGCCGCCGGAGTCGATGGCATCTTTCTTGAAGTTCACGACACTCCCCGCGAGGCCAAATCGGATGGAGCCAACGCCCTTCCACTGAGCCGTCTCAAGGAGCTTCTTGAACAGCTGCAACGTGTTCACACCGTGGTCGCTTGAAACCTTCTTTCTCAAGCATAAAAAAAGGCCCCTCGGGTGAGGGGCCAATCTGCCTTGGTTCTCTCTGGTTAGGAGAGCTTGATGTGGATGCGCTCGTGCCTGTCGGCTGCACCTCACGAACTTGAAAACTCGATTAATTTCCGGGAGGAGTCGACATCCCTATTGTCGATGGTCCACCGCTTAGGCTTGCTAAGCTGTTGTGCAACACAGTTACACGGACTCCGTTTGGTAATGGAGCTTCTTCAGAGTTGCCCGAAGATACCGTCTGCTTTCCCATTGCAGTCTTATAGATGCGATAAATCGGCACCTGGTGGGCTTCGACCAGATAACGAACTACAGAATCAGCCATTGCCTGCGAAGATGCCATACCTGCACGGCTATAACCCTGTACTTCGACGATATAACCCTTCTCCGACGCAAGACTGATCGCTACCTCATCTAGGCTGGCCTTACTCCGGGCGCTTAGTGCCGTGCGCCCGGCCAAAAACGGTAGCTCCGCCGCCTTCACCTTTTGGTACTGGTCCAGATTTGAAACCGTGCCATTCAGTGCATCCGTCCTTCCGTTGGCAGAGACGGCCAGCGAGTTTGCCCGATTGGCACTCGTAGCTGCATCCGCCGCATGCGCATCCGCAGCATTCGCCGTAGCCATTGCCTTGCTGATGCCGGCCGTTGCCCGCCCGTCCACGTCGCGAATATCGTTCGCGTTCTTGGCCTGCAACTCATCCAGTTCGTTGGCGCGATCGCGAATCGGCTCTACCTGCCGCTGCACCCACTTCTTCCTGGCCAGGGGATTCATATGACCCCAAAACCCTTCTTTCGACTGCTCTTCAAGCGGCTTTCCGGTTGCAGAGCTCTGCGTACCATCCGGGCCAGCGGTCTGCCCCGCTGTAGGAGCCGCACTCTGTGCCTGCGACGAAGGGACCGTCTGAGCTCCTGCCGAGCCAAGCGTGCAAACCAGCAGCAAGCTACCGCTTAAAATCTTGTTCATCAATTTCTCCTTCAGCTCTCTTCCTTGCCGCAGAACAGCGAGTAAGCCGGTTAACCACACCTTCTACGTGTGCAAGTCACGTGCCAAATAAAAGTCACTAGGAAACCTATTCTTTTGCTCCACTTACAGCTAAGCCCAAATGAGCAATCTTTCCTGGTCAGTAAAAAATGCAGGCAAACGGTGCCACTGCGTATCGACATAGATCTCTCGACTGACCGGACCTGAGGTCCATCCCGTATCGATACATAAAACAGTGATACGTCTGCCAAGATCCTGGCTAACCACTTGTGCGTCGTGGTCCAACAGAAAAGTTGTATGTGCGATATGCTATGGTCTCCCAATCACAAATGTCTTACTCACGCTCGCTGAACAACTGTCAGATTGAGTTCAACCCCGGCTCCTCACAACAGCCCTCCCCGGGCAACGAGCAAACCATGGCCCACCGCTACGCACAGGCTCCCCGGCCTCGGTCTCACCGGTTCACCACTTTGACTTCCCCTCACCGTGCCGCATATCGCCGAAGCGATGCGCACCCGCGCCAGGCTTCTGTCGAGCTGCGCAGTCGAAGCGCTCTCTTCCTGGTTAAGAAAGAGCATCAGCCTTCACCGGAGCCATCCAGCTCCCAAACCGCAAATCGGCTCTGGCTTGTCTTGGTACTCGCAGCGGCAGCGGTCTTCTGCTGCAGTCTTCTGTAAGCCGCTTCGAGCGGTCTCAGCCGAAGTGTGCCCGTTTGGCCGTCTGCCGGTAGTCCGGCCCGGTCATCTCGACGGACATGCACATCTCCTGCAGCCGGCTGCGCATGCGCTCACCGATACGATCACCTAAAGTCTCATTGCGAAGTGCCTCTCGTGCCTCTTCCATGGCGCTCATGGGCCGGCCTCTTCCGAGCATCGGCTCGCGATTCACATAGTTGGTCGTCAGAATCGTTGTTAGTCGCTCGTTGTAGCGGGTGTTCAGAATGTGGGCAAGGGTATCGAAGACCCAGTCGCTCGGTTTGGACGCGCCAAGCTCGTCAAGCACCAGCACCTCGGCCCGAAAGATCGGCTCCATAATCTCTTGTTCAGTCGCCGATACGCCACGGTTGAAGCTGTTCTGCACCTTCTTGATTAGGTCGTGGAAGTGAAAGAAGATCCCGGTCGCTCCCCGCTCTTCGATCAGCGCCTTCAACACGCCCACCGCGAGGTGCGTCTTGCCCGTCCCGATCGAACCCGTGAGCAGCAATCCCATGCCGTTCGTTTCAAGAGGGTAGAACCGCACAAACTTCTCCGCCGTGTACTTCGCATGGTTCAGCGTATAGCCCTGGTTGTCCCGGTCGGCAGTTTCATAGTTGTCGAGCGTGCTGGCGCTGTAAAGCCGCGGAATATTGGCCGCAGCCAAAGCACGCTGCTGGCGGCTCCGGGTCCGGCACACGCACTCCCGCACAGCCCGCGAACCATCCGCTCGCTCGATCAACTGCATGCCAGCCCCACCGCAAACTTCACATGCCTCATCCATTCCTTCAGTATCGCAGTTCGGCGCAGGCAGCCGCACCATGCTGATCCAACTTACCGCTGAATCCAATTGCCGCGTGTGCGAATCGAAGATAAGGTAGTAAGAGTGTTCGTTTCCGTCTTTGTGCGAAAGCGGCACTCTCAGGGCAAGCCGGTAGCGCGACAGGCTCTTCGATGTGACGGTGTCCACACCCGTTCGCAAGCGATCCGCAAGCCGGCCAAAGCCATAAAGGATATGCAATGCCAAAAGCTGGAGTACACCCGAACTATAACGACATCACCGTCAAGTGCGCCTGCGGCAATTCGTTTCAGACGCGTTCCACCCACAAGGGCGACATCGTACTCGAAATCTGCGCCGCCTGTCACCCCTTCTTCACAGGCAAGCAGAAGCTGATTGATACTGCTGGCCGAGTCGACCGCTTCCGCCGCAAGTTCGCCCAGTCCGACGCTTCCAAAGCCGCAGCTGCTGCAAAGTAAGCAGAGGCGAGTTGACCCAAGACACCTTCGCTGCGGCGAAGGTGTCTTGGTTTGTTTTCATCGTTGACGAAGGAGGCAGGCTGGCGGAGTAATTCATTTTTACAAAGAAGCTTAGTCAATTTTAGGCTTCATCGGAATAATGATGTAGCAACCGTTCAGGCAGGCGCGACTCTCGTCCTCGATATTACAACAGACTTATGAGGATTTCTGCTTCCATCCATCCGGCGTCAGCAGCGGCCGCACACGGCTAAGCAGACAGTCGGCAAACGTGGAGGTTGCACTTCACGTCTGCCAACGGTTTTAGTTGCAATCTGGTTCCTTGCCCTCAGGTGCTGCTATCTGCAAAGACTGCACCTTTCTGTTGCCGGACCGACCTTGCCGCGATCATTTTTCGGCAAACAACTATTTTGCCGGAGACCTCATCGCAGTAATCGCCGCCGATCACTGCGTCTTCGCCCACTTCCGTCAAATGTGCGGTACAGGACACGCTCCGCCTAGTTCCCTTCTCATGTATTCGTAGACCGTTGTCTTCGTGATGCCAAACTCCCGCGCGAGCAGACTCTTTCTCTCGTCGGCCTTGATCCGTAGCCTGAGATCGTCGGCTTCACCTACTTATATTCGACTACCATTCCCTTCCGAGCGGTCACGGAACGCCTTTGTGTTCGAGTAGAGTTCTTCAGCCTTCGACATCGGACGTGAGATTAGCTCACAATCGAGAGTAGTCACACGTGGAAGTGTAAAAGCTGACGCATGTCTCTTGTAATGGGATACTCATTTACACCATGGCCCGTCGCTACTGGTTCCCAAGATACCGTCTACTTTGATTCACCAGCAGAGCTTCAACGATGCGTCGCAACCACTGATGCCCTGGATCGATATCCACTCTCTTATGCCAGGAGAGAATGATCGGAATCGGCTCCAATGGGTTTGGGAAATGAGCAGTATGTAACCTCAGGGTGCGCAGCATCGACTGAGAGAGGCGCTTCGGAACAGTGACCAGAAAGTTTGTCTGGCTCACCAGCAGCAGAGCCGAGGCACTGTTTGGCACAGCCATCACCACATGACGCTTCAAGCCCTCTGCGGACAGAATTGAGTCAAGAGGATCGGTGAGTCTTCCGCGGCGGGAAACCAGAACATGCGGGCTGTCTGCATATCGTTTCAAAGTCAAGTTGCGCTGTGGACGGCGCGACACCACAACCAGATGGTCATACCCGACCTCCTTGAAAAGTACGTCCGGCGTGCGAGACCGTGCGGCCGTAACGTCCAAGTCGACTTCGTCATACCGCGGTTCACGATCATCGTTGGAAGATTCTGAGAAGAACCGGAAACGCAACTGAGGATAATTTGAAAACGGCGGCGTAGCGAGCTTTGAAGCCAAATAGGTAGACACAACTTCGGGGCAACGCAAGGTGAAGGTGCGCACTTCCACTTCAGGTGAAAAGATTCGTGCCGGCTTCAGAAGCGTCCAAGCTTCGCGGAGTACTTCCTGCACCTTCGCGCGAGAGACCTCCGCAAATGGGGTGGGAACCATACGGCGGCCTGAACGAACTAAAATGGCATCCCCGGTTGAGCTCCGCAGGCGTGCCAGTGCGCGGCTCATTGCCGGCTGAGAAAGATGCAGGCGCTTAGCCGCGCCTCCAACACTTCCTTCCTCCAAAAGCACGTGGAGTGTTTCGAGTTGATTCAGATCCATACTCCTAGAGGTATATCAGATATGAGCAACTATGCATTTGACGTCATGCCCGTCCGCTTCTACGGTGGAGATGGAGAGAAGCAATGCCGAGTGCTTCGAAAGAAATACAAACTGAACATGTAGCAGCTTACGAGACAGCCGGGCTGAGCAGCGCCGCAGCAGATGAGCTGCTGCGGCGCACTGTCGCGGCCGTAACTGAAGCCGGACAGGTTCTCCTAGAGACCTACAGCCGAAGTACACGGCAGGGAGATCTTCAACAGCTTCTGGCGAGCATCAAGCAGCAGGAAGGTCTTTCGGCACCCATCCTGAAGAGGCATCTGGAAACCGCGCTGCCGAACACGCATTGGGATGAAGATGAATTCGACGGCGGCGATTTGCCAGAGGGGCTTTGGTGGATCACGGATGCGGTCGAGGGCAATATCAACCTAATTCAGGGTATGCCGGAGTGGTGTACGACTGCGACTCTGGTCGTCGACGGTCAGGCTCTGCTTACCGCAGTCTATGACCCGCTGAAGCAAGCTATCTATGCGGCTCGGCTGGGCGCGGGAGCCTTCGAGAATGGCAAACACATGCACGCTTCCGTCAAGACGGACCTAAAAGCCGCCCTCATCGGAACCGGACAAGCCAAGCCCCACGAGGATGCAGAGACACAACGCCGCATGACGGAATCGATTCAGGCCATGCTGCAGGCAGGACTCGTTCTGCATGTTTCCGTTCCCGCGACTTTGCAATTGGTGGAGGTCGCGGCGGGCCGACGGGATGTGTTCTGGCAGGCAAGCCAGGTCCGCTCCGGGCTGATGGCTGGAGGTCTGCTGGTGTCTGAAGCAGGCGGTGTCACCAGCGACTTCAAGGGCCAACCCTGGCGTCTGGACAGCAAAGACTTTCTGGCATCCGCTCCGGGTTTATACGCGGCTGCTGTCGATGTACTTACAACCATAGATTGAGGTAATAGCAATGAAACAGATCGCGATTCTCGGCTCAGGCCGCGTCGGTTCAGCATTGGCAAAAGCTCTCACGCGAGCTGGCCATCACGTCACGTTTGGAAGCCGCGATCCTGAAGCGGCAAAGGCAAAATGGCAGGGACCTGATGTTCAGTTCACAACCATCGAGCAGGCGCTCCAAATGGCGCAAGTGGTCTTCAATGCCACGCCAGGCGCAGGTTCTCTGGAACTACTTATTCCGTTACAAGCTGTGCTCGCTGGCAAGATCCTGGTGGATGTCGCAAATGCCACCACGCGAAATCCGGACGGGAGCCCAGGCCCGCTTATGTATCCGCAAGATAGTCTTGCTGAGCGCCTGCAGCAGGCTTTGCCGCAGACGTTCGTGGTCAAGAGTCTTAACACTCTGCTCTCTCCAGTGATGGAAGACCCAACCATTCTGAAAGGAGCCGCGACAGTCTTCCTGTCGGGAGACAACAAAGAGGCTAAGCGAGAGGTGCATGCATTGCTGGTGTCTACCCGTTGGCCCGAAGCGGCTATTCTCGATCTCGGTGGCATCCAGTCCGCTCGCGGAACCGAAGCACTTATGGCGATCGTTCCGTTCCTGGTTAAGTCGCAAGGTTTCAAGCCTTTCGCACTCAGTGCGACGTACTAGAAGGCATGTGCACCCGACACAGGTGGAACGATGTGCTGGCCGACAGCTCTAGGAACGGCCAGCACGCAACAGGACTACAAGCTTGGGCAAGACCGACGCGTTTGACCCAGCCCCATTTGCCGGTCTTCGAAGGTCTTCTTGTAGCCAGCTTTTGAAGAGCCTCGGTTGCAGCTCTAGGTTGCAAGCAGTTGACAACTATTCTGTCCTTTCTTGATCTTTAAGCGCCCTGCGAATACCCACTATATAAGTAGCACTTGCACTCAGAAGCGTTAGTGCAAAACCAAGAGTGAGCTCATTGATACTGGCAACGTGGTTTCTAGGAAAGACGAACCCGTAGCTGATGATCATTGTGGGCAGGAGAAAGCTGCCGAGGGGAATCCAGTAGCGCGTCTTCATGTGTGGCCTCCTAACATGGATCGTGTATTCTGCGTTCGGATGAGTGTAAAGGGCAAGCGCAAGAACGGTTGGTTAGTACAAGTTTCCGGGATAACCTACCGCCTAGACCAGCCTGAAGTCATCTTCGGTAGCAGGGCAATATTCTTTTTACAAGAGGCCTTCTTCGCATGAAGTGCCGCCTCCCGCACTTACTTGCTGCCGTCACCAGTAACTTGCCGTAATACACGAAACAGGATGACCACCAAAAATGGTGGACTGCCCTTCTGCGCAAGGGCTGTAAGATTGGCTCGCCCCGAAGGTAAGGCAGGAGTTGCCATTCCTCGACGGCGATGTGGCTCATTACAATCACACCCCTCGCGCTTCGGGAGTTTTCAGAAACATATTACGTACATGTATACATTACCATGTTCCTGACTTCTCCTGTATGCGAGAAACTTCATAACTACGCATTCGGCAAAAATACCTGCAGTGCACGTTTTATTGGAGTCTGTGTATAAAGAGTGTACGTAGTTCCAAAGAACGAGGCCGAAATGGCAGCAGCAAAACGCAGAGTTCGCGAACGCGAGGAGATGAGAAGGCGCATCCTCACCGCGGCTTCAAACCTCATTGAAGAGGAGGGCTATGACAAGCTGACAATCCGCAAGGTGGCGGACCGCATCGAGTACTCTCCGATGGCCCTCTACAATCATTTTGCTGACAAGGACGCCATCCTGCAAGCCTTGGCTGAGGAGGCATTTGGGCGCTTTCTGGCCTCATTCCCAAGGCGTTCGACCGGATCTCCCTTGAACGTGTTACGCCGCTATATGTTGAACTACGTCCAGTTTGCCATCGATCAACCCGAGCAGTACCGCATCATCTTCATGACGCCCCGTGGGGGAAAACGTAGTGACCAGGCAAACGACAAACAAACAACGGAGCATGTTCCGGAGGGTGGCAGCCGCATCGCCTTTGCGAAGCTCGTGGAAGGCGTGGCAGCGTGCGGAGGCGAGTATGAAGCCTTTCGCGATACCTTTCAGGTCGCACTCTTTCTATGGACATGCATGCACGGGACAGCGTCCCTTTTGATTACTTTGACCCAATTTCCCTTTGGCAACGCCAGGGCCTATGCAGAGAGCACCATTGGCCGGCTGCTTTCCGGACTCGTAGCGAGCAGCAGTTCAGCAGTAACCCTCCCCACCGATGGCCGCCTATCAAGACGAACGCCTGCTAAACGTCATCGGAAGCTCTCGGTTCGAGAGGCTTCGACATAAGTCGAGTAAAGATAGAGAAAATGCAGCGATGAGTATGGGAACGGTGCTCATTATTAGCGACGAAGAAATTCTTTGACAAAGTTCTGTATTGGAAGGCCGATGTAAAGGTCTTCACTTTGCCTCAGGGCATCGCTGACGCCGTACCGTGCAGGAAACCATCCAGCCACCCCCACCTCAGCCCCGACAAAGGGAGCAACCAGCGCGGGAAGGGAGGGAATGGCTTTGCCGCTCGTTGTATGAGCTATAAAGGTTTGAGTAAGCGCGTGAGAACTCCTGCGCACGATCCCGGAGCACTCGCATTGGTGATAGGTAACATCCTCGTGCAGAAGCACACCTAGGCCATAGAAGGCGGTCGCGGAAACCAGATGCTCGCCGTAACGCGAAGCGTAACGCTTGGCATAGCCATCAAAACCTTCACTCCACTCCGGCACCGCCCCGTGAGCGGGATGTTTGCCTGGTGCATTGAAGCCGTCCGCGGGGTAGCCCACCTTGAGGGGGTGCGCTTGGTCCACCCCCGAAGCGATGCCGGCCGCTACAAAGGAACCGGGGCCAAAGGCACTCGCAAGGTAGCTCTTGAAGCGTTGGTGGGCGTCAGGAAAGGTGTAAATGGAACTGGCACCGGAACCCGAATCGGGTTTACCTTCGATTGGCGAGGCGTCTCCCGTGGAAGAGGTTGGCTCTGGAGCGTCTGGAAGCGGCTCTGTATTGGACGTTGAGAATGGCGCGGAGGTGGGCAAGACTGCAGATGCGAGGAATGGCTTGATCTCGGCGCTGGAAAACGTGGGGGTAATCTGGGCAGATAGCGGATTGGCGCAGCAGCAGATCACTGCCAAAGTCGTTCCATAGATGAATTGAGTGGTCTGAGACATGGGTATACCTCGGGAAGATGGTTAGAATATGTACACGTACACAAAGAAGGCAGGCGGCTGCGCACACCTTTCCGGAGGGTAGGGCTCTTCCCTATCGGAAAAGGTGTGATCGTGCACGTTCCTGCGTGGTCAGCGCATAAGCGGGAACACAGGGCCTGGAATCTACTGCAGCTGGCTGGGGTTGGTAGGGTTGGAAAAATGATTGCCGTGAAAACCGAAGGGAATGTGGTGGGGTACAGCGGCACGCGCTACTTCGCTGAGGGAAACGGCATCGAGCACAAGTAGAAAAGAAGTTCCGGTGTTGCTGTTCAACACTACCGACAACAAAATACCGTCATCTTCCGCCGTGCCGCCCGGCCGCGGAACAAAGACGGGCTCTCCGGGATAGCAGCCGGCCTCCTGCCATTGTTGTACAGGGGCCGGAAACGTTGTGAGATCGAGCCTGAGTATGGTGTCCCACCAACCAGAGCCTTCACCCTGGCCGACACCCCAAAGAACGCGATACGGCTTGCCGGCACGCCGCCCGTAATCGAAGCGGGGAAGCTCAAGAGATGTCGGGCAGAGTTGTTGGCCTGTAATTTCACTTACTTGCTCGCCTCGCCCTAGCGGGATGGAAAAGCGGTGCAATGCCGCGACCGCATCGCCGGAGTTTCCAGCACGAAGCGGATCCAGCTTCAAGCGATCGATAATGCCGGGATCGGGGTAGGCAAGCAGGTCGACATGGACGGCTCCGTCGACCTCGAAGGCATTGACGTGGTGAAAGCAAAAGCAGGCTGGCGCTTTTGCCCGTGCTTCTACCTTGCCCGTCTTCTTATTCACGACTGTAAACACGGTGCCCAGCTCAGGATGCCATCGATAATTGGTGATGAAAGGTTTGCCCGATAAGGCGAGCCGAAGCGGATGGACGCGCAGGGGGAACTCAGCAAGAATCAGGTAGTTCTCCGACATGCCGAAAGAGTGCAGGTAGCTGGGTTCTTTGACAGGCAGCTCGGCAAGCACCCGCTGGTGCCCACCCTCATCGACAAAGAAACGGTACACACTGCGCCGCTTCATATGGATCACGTAGGAGTAGCCGCTTATGCCATCGTGATGCGGGTGCGCGGTCGAAATCTGGCCCTTTACGGCGCGGTCGTACTTGAGCCGGCCAAGGCTGCTAAGGGTACGCGTATCGAAGCGAATCGGCATGGGAGTTTCGGTCAGAGCGACGATCTGGTCGCCAAGCACGGTGACATTCACGTTGCCATTCTCCGTCGGCTTCGGAAAGAAAACCGACATCACCCGGCCGAACAACGTACGGCAGGGATCCGTCATGAACTCAGAGCGGGAGATACGGCCCTTGGCTTCCGCCTCGCAGAAATTACGCGAATGCAGAAAGCGATTCGAGTAGGACACGGCACCCGCCTCGAAGCTGAAGGCATGCAGCATGGCCAGGCCATCAAACCAGTGCGTGTAGGTGCGCTCACCGACCTCGTAGCGCGTGGGTGCTGTCCGCAGAAGACTGCCACTAAGCCAGGCCGGAAGCTCTCCTGTAATCGGCAGCGACTGGGCATCCACTTCTTCATTGAGACTAGTAAATCCGAGGGCATATTCATTCACTTGCATGTCACCGTTGCTTTCCGTCTTGACGTTGGAACGTGCTGGTTGAAGGTGAATAGGATACCGCTCTTGCTTTTGACGCGTTACGGTATTCTGTCGGTAAATTGGTTCTCCTCGAGCCACCGTTCATCGAGGGTCGTACACATATACGTGTACGTTTTTTGTTCATGTACTGTTATAAGGGAGGACGCGTTTCCGTGCAAGTCCGACCCCTAAGCGTACGGTGAGCCATGATGGCCTGCCCGGTCTTTTGCACCAAGTGAAGAGTCCGTGTAGCGGTTAACGATGTTGCTTGATAGCCGCCGTCGGGGTATGGGGATGTGGGAAATGCGTAGCGGTTTCCACATCTCCATACCCGGCTTGTTGGGAGGCCAGCCACGCCTGGGAGCTGGCGGCCGATACGAGCATCTTCGTCGTCGCGCCGTGCCGGCCGGTAGCGCTGCGTACCAAGTGGCTGATTCACCAGATGGCACGCCCGTCGCTCCGTAAGGCCATGCTCTTGCTGTGCATGGTCAACCGCACTGCGCCGTCGTTCAGGGCTAAGAGCCTGTTCACGATCTAGTTACTAGCGAGCGTGTGGATTTGGCTTGAGACTTTCTGGATGAGTCGGAAGGTTTATGGCAGGGATGTGAGTCGGGAGCAGTTTGAGCGGGTTCGTGCTTTGCTGGAGGGCGTTCGCCGCCAGACGAAGCCGCGGACGGTGGATTTGTATGAGGTGTTCTGCGCGGCGTTATATCTG
>CALMVK010000115.1:0-884 GCA_937873145.1 uncultured Granulicella sp.
CCACCAAAACCGTACGCGAGACGGAAGCCGAAGCGATTGCCTTTGTGGTCTCGCAGGCTATCGGTCTCGATTCTAGCCGAGCATCAGCCGACTACATCCACCTTTACCACGGCAACGCCGCACTGCTTGCAGAGAGCTTGGAAGTCATTCAGAAGACCTCCGCCCTCATCCTCTCCGCCATCGAGACGGAGCAGGTTCCAGCCGAGCAGACCGAAGCCGCAACCGAGCAGCCCAATATCAACGCCACCGATGCAGCCCTCGCGGAGGTGGCCTAATTCAGACCGTACTCGACATCCTCAAGAGAGCCGGAGGCTGGCACCCCGGCCTCTCGCTCAAGATCGAAACCAGCCCTATATGTCCCTTGTCATCGAGGGGATGGACGAATCAGGCCCACGCGGTCTCCCCGCAATCTCAGTAGCCCACTACGGCGAACAGAACGGCGACCTCATGCGCGACCCGGAGATGTGTTTCGAGCTTGGATTGGCAGGAGGGGCACACCTAAGTCCCTTTTACTGGCGGAACGATTACATGGGCGTGGAGCAGTGGTCCCGGTTCATCACAGGCACCGACTACGCCTTTCATCGTGAGCTTTTCCAACAGCACATCTCTTTTGCCAAAGTGTGGGACCGCAACCTGCGTTCGCAGGGCTTCGCCGAAGCCTTCGAGCGGCAGACACAGCACGCCTAAACCCCTTTCGCGACGGGAGCGGACGGGATAGCGCGTTCGCTCCACAACCTCAGCCCAACCACGCTCAAGGAGAGCCACACATGCAAAACAGCAGTGAATTCCAGTACATCGCCATCGACACTATCCACGAGTCCGCCACCAACCCCCGCCGCACCTTTGATGAGTGCAAGCTGGGCGAGTTGGCCGAGAGCATCCGT
>CALMVK010000115.1:894-4911 GCA_937873145.1 uncultured Granulicella sp.
ATCCAGCCCATCACCGTTCGCCCCAACTCGGAAGGACTCGAGATTGTGGCAGGGGCAAGGCGCTTCCGTGCCGCGCAGCTTGCGGAACTGTTTTCCCTTCCCGCCCGCATCGTCGAGATCACCGACGCCCAGGCGCTTGAGTGGCAGCTAGTCGAGAATGCCCAGCGCGTCGACGTTCAACCCTGCGAGGAGGCGCAGGGCTTTCAACTCTTGCTTGATATGCCCCGCGAATGCCCTCGCATCCGAGTATCTTTCTCGCGATCTCAGCCCCTCCAGACAAGCAGCCTACATTCGCGGAACCACGGCGAAAGCTCTTCTTTGGTCGATGGGCTAAAGCGCCGAGGCACAAGCATGCCGCTGATCCGCGGCGCGGGAAAAACCGCTTTCGTTGCTCTCCCGCCCTCATCCCGCTTTGGTCGAAGCGCCGCACGGAGCGAGTGCCGGGGCCGTTCCCTCCCTGACAAAATCAACTAACTCCCACAATAGGTTTACAGGGATTCCTTCTGCAAAATCCTCGGTAGCTGGCAGTGTTTCGCTTCCGGCCTCTAAAACATCGAAAACCCACGCGGCTGGACCGGCTGCATATGGCGTCGTCACCGAGAGCTTTGCGAAGTGAAGCGATTGCGGAAGGCGTGTTCAGCCGCAGAAGGATATGCTGCCGGACCTCGCTCTGCTGAGCCACGGCGTGCAGGGGGTTTTGGTCGCGCGGCCTATTCCGTGATCGACTTCCCATTGCACTGTACGGATAACTGAGAATTATCCATGCAAAACGATCCACGCCTAGCACCTTCAGCGGTCAAAGAGCGCTACCGAAACTCGGAAAGGTGGCAGAAGAGTGATGACTGGCATCGTTTCACTGCATTACAGATAAAGACACAGATCACTCAGGCTTGGACGACTTTCGATACCGAACCGCCTAGCGCCGTGCTCAACGTAGGCGCCGGAAACAACGACCTTGACTTGTGCCCTCCTTCCACAATTAATGTCGACATCCTAGAATCTCGTGTCGCCATGCTTCCGAACCCACTGGTTGCGAGCGTTGAAGATTTGCCGGTAGCTGATGATTCGATTGATACGGTGATCTGTGTTAGCAGCGTCATAGACTATTGCGATGCGGCGCGCGCGGTCTCGGAACTTGCGCGAGTGCTGCGACCGGGAGGCAAGCTCTTACTTGAGTTTGAAAGCAGTCGTAGCGCCGAGTTGATTGGTCAGCGAGCTTTTGGTCAAGCTGCGAGTGTTGCTGAGTCGTTTTACGCAGGCGATCCCGAAACCGTTTGGGTCTATTCGCCCGAGTACATTTCTAACCTGCTAACTTCAGCTGGCCTTGCGATCGAGAAATGCATCCCGATCCATATCGCATCTCCGTGGGTGCTTCTTCTTACTCGTCGTCTTGGACCGGCAGTTTTTGCGGCAAAGCTCGATGTCTTTTTCCGGGAACTGCCTTTGCTTTCACGCTGGGCTTCAAACCGCCTCCTGTTCTGTAAAAAACTTCCTTGAGATGGGAGGCCAAACGCTCGAACATATCCCGAGCTTCCTTGGACACCACGCCTGCCGTCGCCATATACGAAAGCATCGCCAGACAGAAGACGAAAGCTAAAGAAGTATCCGACAGGCTGAAAGAGTGACGAAGAATTAGCATCGCTGTGGATAACACGACTACAACGGCCAACGCTTGAATGGGGAATCTGATCATCCTCGCCGTGCGAGGGGATGTCTTTGCTCCCGCAGGCTGAAGCACAACGTTGTGGCCATTGAGCTCAATGATGCGGTTTCGCCCGGTATTTCTGTCAATCCGCTCAAAAAGTTGCTCAAGATACTTCTTGTAAACAGGACCGTGAAGCGTGTGGGTGTCCATCCAAGGCAAGTAGTAGTCAAAATATATGGCTTTCACGATTCGCAGATACGTCTCTCGCTGAATGCGATCGACGGGCTCGTCCGTGAATATCAGGAGGTCGGCCCGCATCTCGGTTTCGGCGTCGCTCCACACCAGTCTCGGCTGAAAATAAGGCGCCTTCACCACGCGAAAGCCCTGCAATTTCAGCAGTCTTGCGATGAGTTGGCTCGTTCTTGACGGGAATTGCTCGCCAGGTCCATAGCCTACCTCAGCCACCACGTAACGATATTCCGGATGGGCGATCTCAAAATATTGTCGGAGATGATCAGTGAACTCGAAGAAGATATTGTTACGACGGACAGACTCCTCAATCACCAGGTAGTCAAACATCAGAAGCTCTGCATGAGAGAAGTAGCTTGCCTCGGCGAAGGCGACAAGCTGCTCATTCAGGTAGAAGCCAAACACGTAGAACACACCTTTGAAGCCGCTTGGTGGTGCTTCAAGCCAAGAAGTGATCTGGTTGCTCTCGGTTCTAATGGACCCTGCTGTGTTCCGAACGTACACAAGAATCGCCGCAGCGAAGTCAGGATCCGTAGCGCTTTCGAAACGCTTTAACCGGTACGACGTTCGTGTGCCAACCATGGATAATTCTCAGTTATCCACTGTAATCTAAACGAGGTCTCAGCGGCGCTATATCTGATGCTTGCGCCCTTTCGGTTCCTGATCTGCCTCAGCCGCCGGATTTCTGTTTCCTTGGAAGAATGACCATCGACGCAGCCATCCCTATGTTCCTCCACGGGCATTTGAGGACAGACGCCAGAAGCGCGCTGACCCGCAGAGCCTACACCATCGATCTTCGTCAGTTCCAAACCTTCCTCGGATCAAAAACCCTCGTTTCTGTGATCGGGGTGTCGCATCTGGAAAGCTGGGCGGACCACTTGCTTCGCGAGCGCTACTCCAGCGCGTCTATTCGAAGGAAGTTTGCCACAGTGCGCGTTTTCTTTCAGTTCCTCAGCCGTAAAGAAGTGATCGAGACTTCTCCGCTCTGGAAGTTTCGCCTTACTCTTCGAAAGGAATCCGTTCTTCCTCGTAGCCTGTGTCCTGCTGACGCTCGACTGCTGATTGAGCGCGCCTGGAGCCAGCACTCGCAGGACGGACGCCCTCGCTGCTTCAGGAGCATTCGGAATTTGGCTCTCATCGAGGTCCTGTTCACAACGGGGATCCGGGTGGGAGAACTCGTGAAGTTGCGATTGGCTGACTGGCATCCATCCGAGTGCACGCTTCTGATCCGCGGTAAAGGCTCCTGAGAGCGTCTGGCACTATTACCAGATCAACGATCGCTTTCCGCGCTCAAAATGTACCTGGATGAGCGTGCAACGCTCTCCTGTGAGACCGAGTCGCTCTTCGTAAACCACACCGGGCGGTGTCTATCGGAACAAGGTGTTTCGCTCGTTCTCACACGTATTGCACGAGAAGCCGGTATCGCACCTCGGGTAACCCCGCACATGCTTCGCCATACGCTCGCAACTCTACTGCTCCGGTACGGTGCGGACCTCCGGATCGTTCAGGAGGTGCTCGGGCATGCATCTCTGACTACCACGCAAAGATACGTGCATGTCGCTAAGGATCATCTCCTCGCAAGTCTCAGGATTAGTCATCCTAACGTCCGCTTAGGAATCACCGTCCCTAGACAAGACCAAAGGGCTAACGATTCTCCAGAACTGCTGATGTCGGCAGCTTCATAAGACGCTTCCGAAAGGTCATGGCCGGAACCATTTCGATGAACCGCCAATGTATCGGCCTCGAATGAGGGGGAACCCCTCTTTCCGCTAATTCGAGGCGGCTTGTCTTGGTTACTCAAGCGGACGTACCTGAGCCCAATCGAGCTCGGACTAGGGATCGTCGAGGTAACCACCGTTAGCTCGTACACTTGAACAGAAGTTTGCGAGAATCCTGACAGCCTCATCAAGCGGCAGATCCTGGAGGATTCGTGAGGAATGTCTCCACTTTCTTCACCAAGCCGACTTTCTTCGAGCTGCCGGAACCAAGCCACACGATTTGCAACGATCTCTCGGATAGCCTTACGGTTCTCTGCATCTTCGAGATGACGTGATGCAAGCTGAGCGGTCCGGTTGGAGCATAGCGGGTGAGTTTGACTCTTGGCCAAGCCGAACGCTTCGAGT
>CALMVK010000116.1 GCA_937873145.1 uncultured Granulicella sp.
CGCCACTTCGGAAACCCGTCTGGCAGCATGCGCCACTGGCAACCCGTCTTGAGCAAATACAGCGTCGCGCAGAACACCTCATACAAATCCACCGTCCGCGGCTTGGTTCGGCGGCGAACGCCCTCCAGCAAAGGACGGACACGCTCAAACTGCTCCCGACTTACATCACTTCCATACACCTTACGGCCCATCCAGAAAGTCTCAAGCCAAACCAACCCACACGCTAGTAACTAGATCGTGAACAGGCTCTTAGAAGTTTCCCGAGGCGAAGTCCTTCAACACAAGGTTATCCAGGCTCAGGTTCGCAACCAGGCGCTTCAGCTTGGAGTTCTCCTGCTCCAACTCCTTCAGCCGCTTCGCCTGGTCCACCTGCAACCCGCCATACTCCTTACGCCAGCGGAAGTACGTCTGCTCCACGATCCCGGCTTCCTTACACGCAAGAGCCGTTGTCTTCCCGTTCGCTACGGCTACCTCGATCTGCCGCAACAGATTTACCACCTGCTCAGGCTGGTACTTCTTGCCCCGTCCCATAAGCTCTCCTTGTCCAGTTCTCTCTTATTCACTGGCACATTTCAAGCCGGGCACTCCAGGATCTCTATCGATGGAAGATGCGCTTGAGCACTTTGGCCACCTCTCCGACACAGCAGAAGCGATCCAAAGTTCCGATGGAGTCTGGCGACGGGGCGGATTACCCCGCTATGAGGTGGATGAAGACGAGTACGAGACCGTAACGGACCGGCTTCTTTCGAAGATTCCGCAATCCGCCAAGCAGCTCGTAGAACCATCCGACGAATACAAGGCTGCGATTGAGCAGTTCAACAACTCGACAACGGAATACCACATTGAAGAACGTGCCGCCGTAGCGGTGGACCTTCGTGAGTGGGGCCGCTTAGCCGGTTTGAGCGAATGGGAATGCACGGTATTTGAGTACAGGGCTAGCGGTGTGAGTCGCGACCGTGCGCTGTCCGAGCAACCGGACGAACAGAGCAGGAAGGCCCTTCAAGCGGCATGGCGGAAGTTTGATCGAACAGGGATGAGCCGTTTAAGAGCCGTTGCAAAAGAAAAGTCAGACGAAGATGTCCCGGAATGACCGTTCGCCGACACTAGTATGTAGGGGAAAGAATCCCACACCAAAGCCTTGGCTCTCAGCCAGGGCTTTTTCTTTGCCCTCTTCACGGTGATCAATGGAACATTTTGCATTGGAAGCGTTCAAGATCGTAGCTCAGTACATCCTTGGCCCGATGGCTATGGCTTGGCTGCGGCGAGATTGAACCGCAAGCCGAAAGCCTAAACCACCTCTAGCAATCTGCCGCCTCAAAAACGGGAGCTTCGACTCCCGTGCGGAGCTCAACTCTTTTCACGCATGATAATGTCCTTTATCATGCGGGCTGGGGCGGGCTGGACTGACGCGCTCTCCCGCAGTACGCTCGAACGTGGTAGGAAATATTCCTACCACAAGGAGACGACATGGCCGTGTCCATTGAAAAGATCAGCATCGCCCTTCCGCCCGAGATGGTCGCCCAGGTTCGCCAGGCGGTCGAGACCGGCGAGTACGCGTCCTCGAGCGAAGTCGTGCGCGACGCCCTGCGCGACTGGACGTATAAACGTCATCTGCAGCAGCAAGGCATCGCGGAACTCCGGCAGCTCTGGCTGGAGGCGCGCAACAACGACGCGCCCGGGGTTCCGGCCGAGGATGTGCTTGATCGTCTGGAACGCAAGTACCAGGCCATTGCCGATGCCACAGGTGCAAGATAGATGCGGCTTGAACTCTCTCCTTATATAGAGCGTGATCTCGAAGAGATCGCCTACTGGATCGCCCAGGACAACCCGCGCCGGGCCGTCAGCTTTATTCAGGAGATCCGGGAGGAGCTGCGCAGGATAGGCGAGGGACCGTTGCTGTACCAACTTCGGCCCGAGATCGGGGCCGATGCGCGGCTGGCCGTGGTCGGCCGGTATGTGATCCTCTTCCGCATCGCCGGCGAGGTAGTCCGGATCGAGCGCGTGGTCTTTGGTGGGCGTGATTTGCCGGGGCTCATGTAGTAGTAGCTGAACTTACGCGAATCGCGTAGATATATACGTAATCTGCGAAAGGATCAGGAGGGCATGATGCAGTCCAACACGATCATCTTGCATGCGGGTAGCAGTTCCCTGCCCTCGATCTTCACCGCGCGGCCGGAAGCTCGCTCGCGCATGCGCGATTTCTTCAGCTCCCACATCCGAAACCCGAATACCCGTCGGGCCTACATGGAGGCGGTCCGGCAGTTCTCTGCCTTCTGTGCCGAGCACGGCATCCTGGATCTCGCCCAGGTCGAGCCGGTCCACGTCGCGGCGTTCGTCGAGCTGCAGTTGAAGACTCAATCTAAACCCACCGTGAAGGTCCGGCTGGCTGCATTGCGGATGCTCTTCGATTGGATGGTGGTCGGCCAGGTCCTTCCCCTCAATCCCGCTCACGCGGTGCGCGGACCCAAGCACACCCAAAGGCGCGGCAAGACGCCGGTGCTGCAGGCCGACGAGGCTCGGACCCTAATCGACGCGATCAACACGTCTTGCCTGCCCGGTCTGCGCGACCGAGCCCTGATTGGCCTTATGGTTTACACCTTTGCCCGTGTCGGCGCGGCGGTCTCGATGCGGGTAGAGGACTTCTATGTGCAGGGACGGCGTGGCTGGGTACGGCTCCACGAGAAGGGCGGCAAGGAGCACGAGATACCGACGCACCACAATCTCGACCGCTACCTCGAGGAGTACATCACCGCCGCCGGCATCGCCGAAGACCGCAAAGGACCGCTCTTTCGAACAACCAGGGGTCGGTCCGGCGAGCTGACCGGCAATTCCCTGCTCCAGTCCGATGTGTGGCGCATGATCCGCCGGCGAGCACTCGCGGCCGGCATCAAGACCGAGATCGGATGCCATACTTTCCGGGCGACCGGCATCACGGCCTACCTCAAAAATGGTGGTCGGCTGGAGATCGCGCAACAGATGGCCGCGCATGAGTCTGCAAGGACCACCGGGCTATACGACCGCAGGAGCGACGAGGTTTCCCTCGATGAGGTCGAGCGGATCGGGATCTGAAGTCCGCTATGCTGCCTGAAGTTTGTAATAAAGAGCATTTGCATCGATATCGAGTGATTTGAGCTCCTTGGCAAAACCTACGACATTCTCCTCACTCCATTGATAATCTTTGCTGTTTTCCGAACCGTCGAGCTCTTGAATGCCGCCGTAGGCAGTAATAGGGATAGACTTTTCCAAATTTTTGCGACGAGTCGCCGCCTGTATAAAGCGTTCTGAGATTCCCGCAAACTCTGGATGCTTTCCGGTTTCGCTCAGAAGTGCGAACTCCTGGGCGATTACGTCAAAATCCATCCCGCTTGCCCTTGAGGGAAAATTTTGATCGACCAAGCTTCCGAGATAAACGACCATCCATGCGGTTGTCGCGAAGTTGTAAACGGTTTCACCTAAAGCTTGAGCATAGGACTGTTGAACAGGAATGCGATCTGTGTACTGGACCATGATTGCTCCTAGCGAAGATAAGGCGAATATATCACGAGTGAGCTTTACCTCGGATGAAGCTCATAGCGTCCTTTATGTTGTAGTACTGGGACTCTGCTTATGGTTCCTTGCCTGGCCTATCGAGATAGGCCAGGGCAAGAGACCGAGCTACCGTTTCGAGCGGAGGTTAGTGTTTCGAGTAAAAATGACCCAGATTGCAAAGCCTGTAAGGGCATAAGCAGGATGAGCGACAGCGAACGGGGTTAAGACCTGGAAAACCATTGCCATTTGGCACCTCTATAAGAGCTTTCCGAAAGTTCATTTTGTTACGAGTTGGTAATCGCATAACTGCTAGCAGGCCGTCAAAGCGGGCCGTTTTACGAATTCGCGCCATGCAGTAACAGCGACCGCCGAGTAGCTGGCAGTTGCCAAGCCGGTAGAACGCCTTCGAACCACTGCGACAAAGCCATTGATTCCGTACTATGGGTATACTACATTCATAGTACGGAGGACACATGGTACCAACTTACGTAGAGACACACCCGGAAAAAGGCGAGCTTAGAATCGGCTGGGCTTCTTGGGACCAGGGCTATAAAAGTCGTTCCGTGAAGTGGGCTTATCCAGATGGAAGCGGCAAGATTTCGCGTGGAGCACCTGAATTACCCTTCAACATACTTGTTGATATGGTCTTGCTGGCACACAGGCAGGGTGAACTCTCGATAGACCAGGTGAGGCTGTTGAAAGAGGAATTGAGTTGTAGGTGATACCGCTCAAACTGCCTACGGCAATTCTCAATCTTTGTACTCCGCTCCCCCGTTCTCGGCGAAGGTCCAGTTTCAGGTAAGGGCTTTCATTGGTCCTGTAAGCATGGGTGTCGGTGGACAGGAACCCACAAAGGACCGCAGCAACAGCAACTGCTTTTTCAATGACATGCCTTGGAAAGCGGTTGACAGCACTATCCCGTATTCCTACCCTCAAAACATGGAAGTTCAGCTCACACCGGATCAGCAGGCATTTGCTCAGCAGGCCATCAAGACCGGCAGGCTTCACCATGAGGATGAAGCCGTGCGGGAAGCCCTTGCACTTTGGGAGAGTCGCGAGCGTACCCGATCGGAGATCCTGGCGATGGTCGATAGCGCCGAAACCTCACTTGCTCAAGGCGCAGGCCGGATGATCACCGAACAATCCATGATCGAGCTTGCCAATGAAGTGAAACAGCGCGGACGGGCGCGGTTTAGCGACGAACAAGTTGCCCGCAGCTAATGGCACATCGTCTCTCTCCCGAGGCGGAAGCCGAGCTGGACGGCATTTGGCATTACATCGCAACCGAAAGCGGCAGCATGGACGTCGCCGACCGCTTCATCGACGGGCTGACTAGGCACTTCTTTTTGCTTGCGACACAGCCTTACATGGGCCGTCGTCGCGATGAAGATTTGCGCCCAGGCATGCGAAGCTTTGTTTTCGGGAAGTACCTTATTTTCTACCGGATCGACGGCGAAGACGTGTTGATCTTGCATGTAGTGCGCGGCAGCAGAGACATGGCGACGCTCTTTGGGCTTTAGCTCAATTACCAAACAAGGATTCAACTACGCGTAGCGGCCACAGCCTAGCTTTTTGCCGCAGCTCCCACTGCACCCCCGCGTGCAGTCGTATTACGTTCTTCAACATCCGTAGAAAGAATGTAACAGGCGACCAGAGAGCAGCTATGCGGATCGTGCGCTGCTTCAGCAACTAGGATGGGCAACATCCCAGAACTGATTCATGTCGGTCACGACGGAGTACCAGCCCTTCTCCAATCGACGTACTGATACGACATCACACGGAATCCCATCGATCTTTTTATGCGGCTCGCCGGTCGTGATTTGCGGCAAAGAGTCGTCGGGGTCATAAACAACGTACCCCATCCAATCGCCAACCGGAGCGCCACCCCAGCCGTCTCCGTTCCATTCGATATGTCGGAATTGATTTTGAATCTTGGAGGAGGAGAGAACCTCCCGCTTACGCTGCGCCGATGTGAACAGCCAATAGGCGCGAGTTTGAAAGCCAGGTGGAATTCCCAGAAACGCCATAGCCGCCAAGATCAACGCGGCTGCTAGCACTGTAAAAACGCCTAAACGCATCTGCGATTGTCGCTGCATAGCCACTTTGAACTTTACTAAGAGAGAACACCTTTTAATTCATGCTTGCATGTAAACATGAAATTAGGCAGCATGAATTCATGCAAACATAGGAGCATGAATTCATGCAGATTGTCGTAATCAACTCTCAAAAGGGTGGCAGCGGTAAGACGATGCTCGCAAAGCATCTTGCTGTAGAAGCAGAACGCGCCGGTGATGGCCCCGTGTTCCTGATCGATACCGACCCCCAAGGTAGCCTGACCGCCTGGCACACCAAACGGCAGTCCGAGATTCCCCAGCGCGTCGAAATCCCGTTTGAAGGTCTACAGAAGGGATTGGACCTCTTACGCGGCCATGGGGCGGCGTATTGCATCATCGACACCGCTTCGGGCCGGATCGACATTGCCAAGAACCTATTCAAGCTTGCCGACTTTGTAATCTTTCCTGTCCAGGCGAGCGAGGATGATTTAACGGCTGCCCCGGTCACCGTTCAGTCTCTCAAAGAGATTGGCGTTCCGTTCGTTTTCGTTCTCACCCGGGTAAAAGCGAACACACTCATCACCGCCCAGGCAGCAGCAGTGCTCTCCAAGCACGGCGAGGTTGCGGAGACGTTCGTGAATGACCGGACAGCCTACAAAGCTCCGTACGCTCAGGGGCAGACGATAACCGAGGCTGAGCCAAAAGGCCCGGCAGCCAAGGAAATCGCTGCACTATGGAAAAACATAAAATCATGTTTGCATGAAAACATGCAAAAAGGCAGCGAGGTAGTCGCACATGGCTAAGGCACTTGAGTTGAACCCGGATACGCTGGCTGTCGTGCCATCCGTCCCACAGGCGGCCCAGGTGAAGTCCTCACCAACTGAGGAGTCTAGACGAGGCAAGACAGTAGCCAAGGTCGAGCGTGAGCCCCTACAGGTGCGCTGGCCCACTGAGGATGTGAAAGCCGTAAAGCTAGCAGCCATTCAAATGGACTTTCCAACCGTTAGCGATTTCATGCTTGCATGTTTTCATGCATACATGAAGAGCAAGAAGGCTTAGGGCTGCCAGATTGCCGAGACCTAAGCCCAAGCTCCCCAGCACTGCAGACCAGCTCCTGCTGGATGCCGCCGTGGATATCAAACAAAACCCGGACGCGACCGAGACGGCGTTCATGGCGCGGCAGCTCGTGCAATGCACGTTGCCGCACAGCGATCCAGGCGACACGCCGATCTGGACCCGCACGAACGGGAATCTGACACTCGTAATCCAGCCTCACATCGACCGGCAGACGCGCAAGGCCATGTACCCCTATGGCTCAATTCCCAGGCTCTTCCTCTTCTGGCTTGTGACGGAGGCTAAGCGGAAGAAGAGCCGGCACATTCGGTTGGGCAACAGCCTCGACAACTTCATGCGGGAGATCGGCCTGAACCCGAGGACCGGGGGAGGGAAGCGTGGGGATGCCAAGCGCCTCCAGCAGCAAATGCGCCGGCTAATCGACGCCCGTATCAGCTTCGAGAGCGAAACCGAAACCCATGGCCGCTACCTGCACATGGACGTATCTTCCAGCGCCGAGTTCTGGTGGGACTCAAACAAGTCGGACCAGGAAAACCTTTGGGAGAGCTGGATCGAGCTTGGAGAGAAGTTCTATGAGGCTGTCACGTTGTCTTCCGTGCCGGTGGACCTACGGGCGCTTCGGGCGCTAAAGCGGTCGCCCTTAGCGCTGGACCTGTATGCCTGGCTCACCTACACGGCCTTTGTGGCGACGAAGGCCCGGAGACCACGCACGGTTCCCTGGGAAGCTCTGCACTCCCAGATGGGAGCTGAGTACGCCGAAATAAGGATGTTCCGAACCAATGTCAGACTGGCTCTGAAGAAGATCCAACTCGTCTACCCAGAGCTCAAATTGGAGCTTACATCCGACGGCATGACCGTTCTCCCCTCACGTTCTGCCATCAGCGCTGCAAACTGATTTCCGCGTTTTCCGATTTTCGCTACGGTGAAACGCTATCGCTTATTTAGCCCAGTTTTGGCTTTTCCACGGTGAAACACTATCGCCCTTACGGTGAAACGCTATCGCTTTTACGGTGAAACGCTATCGCTTCAAGCACTTAAGTTGTTTATAATTAGAACTTACGCTTCCACGTAGTTACCTGTAGTTATTCCTGTAGTTCTTAATATCCTGTAGTTGGTGATGCCGAAGCGGTGGAATTTCAACACACAGAAGCAACAGCAAAAGCCAAATCTTCCCAATGAGCTGGGAGCTATTTTGACGGAGGCGGTTGACGATCTAAACCCTCGGCACCTTGGCTATATTGACCTGAGTCAGGCTCCGGGTTTCGCGGAGCTGGTGAAGCGTCATCACTGCGGGCCGCTTCCTGCACGCCCTGCTGAATCCGTTCCTCGGCTTCCGGTGAAAGCGGTTTGCGAACGTCTTTCCATTTCTGGGCCATCGGTTCACTCTCCAATCTCGCTTAAGCTCGTGTACACATTTGTGTATTATAGTCATTGAGAGCGTGCGGCGTGGAACTGGAATTTGAGTGGGACGAAGAGAAGGCCAGAACCAACCTCACCAAACATCGCGTTTCGTTTTTGACCGCTGCGGAGATCTTTCGCCAACGAGATTATGGAGCGGATCGACGACCGGGAGGACTATGGCGAGGTTCGTTGGATTGCTCTCGGCAGAGCGGATACGGAAGTCTTCCGCGTGGTGTACACCTGGCGCGGTGACAGGCTCATTCGCATCATCAGCGCCCAGAAAGCGAGCAGAGATGAACGAGACATCTACCACCGTCAGATACTCCCTTAGCCAGATCAAAGCCATGCGTGAACGGGGCGAGGACCAGACCAGTCCGGATGCCCCCGAAGCCAAATCCCTTGGAGCCGACTTCTGGAACAGCGCTCGCGTCGTCATGCCAGCCGGGAAGACCTCCGTACACCTGCGTCTGGACACAGACGTGGTGGACTGGTTCAGAGGCGCTGGGAAGGGCCACCTGACGCGCATGAATGCCGTGCTCAGAGCGTATGTCGAGGCCCAGAAGCACTCGCACTCACGAACCTAATCCCATCGCCGTCGGAGCTGTGGGCAAAGTGGGAAACGCTTTTAGGCGTTTTCCAAGGCGGCTTCATCGCCGTCTTTTCCATGGCTCAATCGTTCCGTCCCACGACGTTGAAGATCAGTCCGGCCAGGAAGATGGCCACGCTGCTAACCACAGAAATGATGCAAGCCAGTGCCCCAAAGCTCCGTTCGCGCTCTGGTGCGTTCAGTATGAACATACCCATCCCTATGGTTGCAATGCTGAGAGTTGCTATCAGCAGAGCGGTGTTCACTACACTTCCAGGACCGCCGTAATGATCTTCTACTCGTATGAGCGCGACTCGGATAATGGGCAATGTGCAGCTTATCCATCCAACCCATCGGGTTATCACAAGCTTTTGCTGAGGCAGCCCGCTCTCGGCAAAACGCTTCTTTGTATTGTGTCTGCCAAGGATCAGCAGAAGAAGAGGCAATCCAAGCAGAGCGACTACTGGCAGCAAATAGGCCATCAGTGGCTCAGTCCTGTTCCTGGTCGCTGCTCGGTTTCTTAACTGCAAGCCCCAAGCCATACATCGCGCTCTTCAGCCGGTCGGGTGAGTCGGAATAGCATTCTTCGAGCAAACCCTTGAACTTGGTGGCCGAGGCTTCCGAAGTCTGGCATTGGTGAATCATAGCCACGCCGACGAGGATCTTGGCGTGGTTGTCACGTCGTTTCTGTTCCCGTATGTCGAGCGCCCTCAATCTTCGCTCGGATGACTTGAGGGCTGAGACCTTGGCAGCCGTAGCTTTGCGGATCGCTTCGATTTCTGCCGCCGCCGCTACTTTAATGGCTTTCTTCTGTGCTTCGAGTTCCTGGATGCTCTTTGGGTTCGACCGGGCCATGCGTCCCAGCATACAATCAAGAGCCTGCTGGCATAAACGCTCGTGAACCACTAATGCGCGATACTTAGTTTGTTTCACAAACTACGCGCACCTGCGGTGAGCAGAGGCAAAAGCAACCGCAACGGCAAGAACAACTGCAACCGCAAAGGCTCGCTCGCTTGGCCATCGTTCATGTGGTGATGAAGTCGTCCAGCACCGCACCGCCCGCAGCGGCGCACGCGCAGTACATCGCCCGCGATTGTGGCGTGCCCGATCTTTTGTGCCAAGTGAAGAGTCAGTGTAGCGCAGCTATTTCT
>CALMVK010000117.1 GCA_937873145.1 uncultured Granulicella sp.
CCCAACCCACCAAAATGTGGTCCGGCCGCTTCCGCGAGCCGCTCAACCCAGCCTTCGAAGCCTGGCAGCGCTCTTTCCCCTTCGACGTCCGTCTCCTAACCCATGAGATTGCCGCCTCGAAGGCCCACGCCCAGGCGATCGCCGCCGCCGGCATCCTCTCGTCGGACGAACTCGCCCGCATGGTCGAAGGCCTCGACGGCATCGTCCCCCTCTCCCTCCGCGAGGGCGCCCAGCTCACCAACGCCGACCTCCTCGCCGAGGCCTACCAGAAGCACATGCCGGGCACCGGATTTAAAATCAGCGCCTCCGACGCCATGGTCGCCCTCAACCCCCATGCCGAAGACATCCACCACTTCGTCGAGCTCCAGCTCACCAAGCTGCTCGGCCCGCTCGCGCTCAAGCTCCACACCGGCCGCAGCCGCAACGAGCAGATCGCCACCGACATGCGCCTCTTCGTGCGCGACGCCATCGACCAGATCCTCGCCGGCCTCCGCTCCTGGTTGAACGCGCTGCTGGACCTCGCCGAGCAATCGGGCGAGTCCGTCCTGCCCAGCTACACCCATCTCCAGCGTGCCGAGCCCGTCTTGATCGCCCATTGGCTTCTGGCCTACGTGGCCATGCTCGAGCGTGACCTCTCCCGCTTTATCGACGCCCGCGCCCGCATGAACTTCTGCCCGCTCGGCTCTGGAGCCGTTGCAGGGGCCACCCTGGCACTCGATCGCAACCTCGCTTCCCAGGCTTTGGGCTTCACCGCCCCCACGCCGAACTCGATCGACGCGACCAGCGACCGCGACTTCATGCTCGACTTTACCCAGAGCTGCTCCACTCTCGGCCTGCACATCTCGCGCTTCGCCGAAGAGCTCACCCTTCACGCCACCGCCGAGTGGAACTTCCTCGACCTCCCCGAGGCCTTCTCAACCGGCTCCAGCGCGATGCCACAGAAGAAAAACCCCGACTTGACCGAGCTGCTGCGCGGCAAATCGGCCCGCCTCGTCGGCGTAGCCACCACGCTTGCTGTCCTCATCAAGGGCCTACCGCTCGCCTACAACAAGGACCTCCAGGAAGGCCAGGAACCCGTCTTCGCCGCCGCCGACACCGTCACCGGCATGCTCGCGCTCCTGCCCGACTTCACTCGCGCCCTCCGCTTCCGCACAGCCGTCCAGAAGTCCGCCGCCGAAACCGGCTACCTCAATGCCATGGCCGCCGCCACCTATCTCTCAAACAAGGGCGTCCCCTTCCGCAAAGCCCACGAGATCATCGGCCATGCCGTTCGCCTCGGCCTCGAATCGAACCGCGAGCTCAACGTCCTCACCCTCCCCGAACTCCAGCAGCTCAGCCCCGAGTTTGCAGAAGACTTCTACGCCGCGATCACGCTTGAAGCCACGCTCGACTGCCACGATGTCGTCGGCGGTACGGCTCGCACAAGAGTGGCAGAAGCTTTGTTGGCGGCACGCGCCAGAGTGGCGTTTAATAGATAGAGGGAGACCGTCTTTGGCCAGTGCGTACAGCGTAGTTCCGGAGATCAGCGACTCCACGTCAACCTCCTCATCCAGGCCCCGCGTCGGCGGCGCGCACGTCCGCCAGGCCAAACTCCAGGACGCCGTCCACCTCTTCGAGCTTGTCAACTCGCTCTCCGGCGACGGCACTCTGCTGCGCCGCAACTACGCCGAGATCTGCGAGAACGTCCGCGACTTCCTGATCGCCGAATCGCCCGTCGCTCCAGACGGTACCGGCGGCACCTTCCTCGGTTGCGGCGCGCTTCACCTCTACGGCCCGCATCTGGCTGAGGTCCGCTCCATCGTCGTCAAGCCGGAAGCCAAGGGCCAGGGCGCCGGAGGCAAGCTGCTCCGCGCGCTGCTGACAGAGGCCGACTACCAGGGCGTGGCGAGCGTCTGCCTGTTCACCCGCATCCCCGACTTTTTCTTCCACTTCGGCTTCCGCGTCTCCGACCGTACCGCGCTGCCCGACAAGATCTACAAGGACTGCCAGACCTGCCCACGGCTCTACGCCTGCGACGAGGTCGCCATGGTGCGCGGCCCTCTGCCCCGCATCGCAGTGCTCGGCCCCACCCGATTTCCTGAGCCGGAGCTGGTCAAGCTGCAGACCTCCGTCATCCCGCCTCCAGCCCAGCGATAAGCCTTTACCATGCGTGATAGAAGCCGTCCCGTTCTGCAAGCGACACCCGCGTCTGAAACAGCGCGCCAAGCCTCTCTGTCGTCAGCAGCTCCGCGCGACTCCCATCGCCAACAAGCCTTCCCTGCTGCATCAGCAGCACGCGATCCATCGCCGGGATGATGTCCGCCACCTGATGCGTGATCAGCAGCATGGTCGTACCCGCCTCTGCCAACTGCATCAGCAACTCCCGCAAGGTCCGCTGCGCCTGCAAGTCGAGCGCGTTCGACGGCTCATCGAGCAGCAGACAACCTGAGGATGCCACCAGTGCCCGTCCAATCAAAATCCTCCGCTGCTGCCCCGCGGACATCTCGCCTAAGAGCTTGTCACCGAGCGCCTCACCGCCAACTACCGTCAGCATCGCCTCCGCGCGATCCCGCATCTCGGAGCTGATCTCCAGATGAGGCCAAAGTGTCGAGCTTGAGAAGAAGCCGGTCAGGATTGCCTCGCGTCCCGTACTCGTAAGCATCGGCTTGCCCGGAATGTCGTTCTGCACGACGCCGAGCCGCTTCTTCAACTCCGTCAAGTCCCAGCGTTCGCGCCCAAACAGGCGTATCCGCGTCTCCGGCTTCGCCAGCGGATACAGCTCGCAAGTCATCGTCTTCAGCAGCGTCGATTTGCCGCAACCGTTCGGTCCCAGCAACGCTACCTGCTCCCCGGCCGAGATGACCAGATCGATGTCTTCGAGCACTACTCGCTCGCCGCGCACGACGGAGACGTGTTCGAGCTCAACGAACGGCTCAGGCATACGCAGACGGCCAATCCATAGGCTGCTCCAGCCTCCGCTCCAGGATCTTTTCGGCAGGATCGAAGCTCGGGATCTCCTGCAGCCAGGCCGCGGTGGCCTCGTAGGCCGTCTCCGGAAGCAGGCCGATCAACTCTCCATCCGCGATCGCGGTGCCACGGTCGTGTGCCAGCCGTGCAACTGCTTGATGCACCTCGGGCATCGGGGTCCGGAGGAAGTTGGTGACGTTCATCGTCACCTGCGGCCTCCCGTTTGCCAGCACACCCAGCGCCTTGACTCCGTGCAGGCCGCCCGAAGAACCGCGCAGATCACGCGCAATCGCCCGGGCATGCGAGATGTCGGCCGACGGTGCCAGGTAGAGGTTGTACGCGATCAGGAACTCGCGCGCACCCACCGCGCTTGCTCCCGCAGAAGGGTGCAGCTCGGGCCCACCCACATCCGGCCGCCGCGAGGCATCTTTGAGCACCGCTTCGCGCAGACCCTCGAACTGCCCACGCCGCACATCCTCCAGCAGCACCCGATCCGGCCTCCCTGCCGCCGCACCGTAAAAGTACACGGGAACGCCAAACCGCCGCCAAATCTGTAACCCTGCCTGTCGCGCCAGCGTCGCCGCATCCGCTAATGAAATTCCTGACACCGGCACAAAGGGCACCACATCCGCCGCTCCAATCCGCGGATGTACCCCGGTCTGTGCCGTCAAGTCGATCAGCTGTGCCGCTTTTCCGGCCGCGAGCGTAGCCGCTTCCACTACCGCGGCAGGATTGCCCGCGATGGTCACCACGGAACGATTGTGGTCGGCGTCGAGCGAGTAATCCAGCAGACGTACACCTTCCACCCGCATGGACGCCACGATCTGACGAACGACCTTAGCGTCCATGCCCTCCGAAAAGTTCGGAACACACTCAAGAATGGGCTCGGACGCCATGACGTGCGTCTACTTCCACCAGCTATAGCCAACCGTAAACTGCAAGCTGGCATTGACGCCTGGATTGCGGTCGCCGAGCGAGGCGGAGGAGATGTGTTCACCATTCGCGCTGAAGTCAATCGAGCGGTCCGGCCTGAGAAAGTAGTGAAAGCCGACGCCACCCTGCGGGGTAAAATTCCACACGCTGGTCTCGCCGTTGGGGCCGTTCTCTGTGTAGTTTGTCACGTCGGTGTTGCCGTAAGAAGGGTACTTGTGATTGGTCCACAGCAGCCCGCCCGCGGCCTGGGCCCAAGGCGTAAAGCGACCGTGCCGAGCGAAGTTCCAGCGCAAAATAATGGGCGTGACCGTGACCCCATGAAAGGTGCCGCCCACGTTATAGGGCTTTGAGCAGGAGACAATTGCGGTTCCTGGTACCTGTGTACAGCTCACGCGCGGGAAGACAGGCGTAAACGATTCCCAATATGGAAACAGCTCTACCGCATACTCGAAGTTCCCACGCAGAGGTCCGCTGCCGAGATTGTCGGTCAGCACTCGGCCTGCATGGACGCCTGCTTGGAGAAAACGAAAGCCACTGCGGTCGTCCGTCACGCCGACGCCGCCCTGGAAGATCGCTCCAACCTCCCAGGGCTGCCGAGAAGAAGCCGCATCGAGCGGGTTAGTAAGAACAGCCTGTTGCGCTGGCGCAGCGATCGCAGCCAAGACAAAGCATAAAGCGATAAGAGAGATCTTCACTGGGTCAGCCGACCATCTGCGCTTCGTCGAAGTCGAAGTTCGAGTAAACGTTCTGCGTGTCGTCGAGATCTTCAATCGTCTCGAGCAGACGCATCATGGCATTGGCCTGCGTGCCTTCGAGCCGGGTGTAGGTGCTGGCGATCTTGGTTACCTCTGCCGTCTCGGTCTTGATCTTGGCCGTCTTCAGCGCCTCGCTAACAGCTTCAAAGTCTTTTGGATCGCTCAAGATCTCCCAGTATTCGCCCTCGTCGTTCAGGTCCTCAGCGCCAGACTCGAGCACAAGTTCCATTAGCTTGTCCTCATTAGCTGCGTCCTTTTCGATTGAAAAAACGCCCTTCTTCGAGAACATCCAGGAGACTGCCCCTTCCGCGCCCAGGTTGCCGCCGTTCTTTGAGAATGCGTGACGGATCTCCGAGACTGCGCGGTTTTTGTTGTCCGTCAGCACATCCACGATGATCGCCACACCGCCCGGACCGTATCCCTCATACGTAATCTCGTCGTAGGAGAGACCTTCGAGCTCGCCGGTGCCGCGCTGCACGGCACGCTTGATGTTGTCGGCAGGCATGTTTTCAGCCTTGGCGGCCAGGATGGCAGTGCGCAAGCGCGGGTTTCCGTCCGGGTCGCCTCCTCCGGATTTGGCGGCGATGGTGATTTCCTTAATCAGGCGAGTGAAGATCTTGCCGCGCTTGGCATCGGCGGCGCCCTTCTTGTGTTTGATGGTTGCCCATTTACTGTGGCCGGACATGTTCTACCTCAAGGAAAGATGGCGTGGGGCGAGGCTCACGCGCCTTCCGGATTTTAGCAGGAACGCCTGTTGTCGCATGCCTAGCTGACGAAGTGCCCTCGCGATCACACGAGCTCCGGCGCAAACAGGTCCTGCTCCGTCTCGCGGCGGCGAATCAGGCGGACGGCGTTACCGTCGACCAGCACCTCCGCCGGGCGTGGACGTGTGTTGTAGTTCGAGCTGAGACTCATTCCGTACGCGCCTGCATCCAGAATCGCGAGCAGGTCGCCAGGCTGGACCGGCGGCAACTCCCGGTCGCGCGCAAAAAAGTCTCCCGACTCGCAGACCGGCCCCACGACGTCGACCGGATACTTTTGCGCTGCGCTGGCTTCACAAACCGGCAGTATCTGGTGATGCGCCTGGTAGAGCGCCGGGCGAATCAGATCGTTCATGCCGGCATCGGTGATGACAAATGTTTTATCGCCGTTCTTCTTGACGTTGATCACCGTGGTGAGCAGCGCGCCCGCCTGTGCCACCAGAAAACGTCCCGGCTCAATCAGCAGATGCAGGCCCAGGCCAGCCGTCGCGGACACAATTTGTTGCGCATAGGCAGCGACAGCGGCCGCGGGATCGAACGGACCGTCCGTATACTCGACCCCCAAGCCTCCTCCGGCATCGATGTACGTCAGGCCAAGCCCATCCTGCTCAAGCTCACGCACCAGGCTTGCGACCCGCTCGAGCGCCGCGCCGAACGGGTCGACTGCGCGGATCTGCGACCCGATGTGTACGCTCACCCCGGCCGGGATCAGCCACTTTGAGTGTGCGGCTTTGCGATAGAGATCGCGCGCGGCGTGAATGTCTACGCCAAACTTGTGCGCGCTCAGCCCGGTCGAGATGTAGGGGTGCGTCTCGGCAAAGACGTCCGGATTGACGCGCAACGAGAAGCGCGCGGGCAGATTAAGCTTCTCCGCATGCTCAGCCAGCAAGGCAAGTTCGCCCTCTGATTCTACATTGAACAACAGGATCCCGGCTTCAAGAGCGGCATCGATTTCCGCGACCTGCTTGCCGACGCCGGCAAAGACCGTCTTCGCAACCGCGCGCTTAGCAGAGAGAACCACACGCGCAAGCTCCCCGCCGGAGACGATATCGAAGCCCGCACCCCGCTCGGCCAGTAGCTTCAGCAAGGCAAGCGAGGAGTTCGCCTTCACGGCGTAGCAAAGCGTGTGCGGTATTTCCGCCAGGGCCTGCTGAAACAGCGCAAATCGGCTCAGGATGTGCTGTTGCGAGTACACATACAAGGGTGTCCCGTGGGCCTCTGCCAGGTCGGGCAGCGGGAGCTCGTCGCAGCAAAGCAAACGGTTTCGGTAGAGAAAAGGGCGCGGATTTGAAGCGGCTGCGGCGATGATCAGACTCCTCAGTTAAAGCTGGCCGGCGGGGGTACAGACGAACCCGTCTGACTGCCGGGAGGCAACGCGTACTGCGCCTCAGGAAGCAGCAGCCAGGCCGCCACATACAACAGCATACCGACTCCGGTAGTCAGGCAAGTAAAGAGCGCAAGCAGAATTCTCACTAAAGTAACGTCCCAACCGTAAAAGAGCGCAATGCCGGAGCAGACACCGGCGATCATGCGCGGAGAGCGCGGCCGGAGCAGGTGGCTCAGGCCTGGTTCCGACTTCGCGGAGGTTTGAAGCGCGGCTCCGCACAAGGAGCAGTAGTTGACCTCAGAGGCAGAGAGGTGGCCGCAGTGCAGGCATGACATAGGAGATCCTCCATGCAGTAGACGATCGCATCGGCTGCACCAGACTCTACGCGGAAGCGCAAAGAGAAGTTCCCTGCTCTCCGGCTGAGCGACGGTCACCCATGCGCGCCATGAAAACGCGGCAGCGTAAAGGTAAAGACGGAGCCTTTGCCCGGCTGGCTGGTCACGTTAATGGTTCCGCCATGCGCTTCGGCAATGGCCCGGCAGATGGCCAGGCCCATGCCGGTGCCGGAGGTGCTTTGGCGGCGGTTGCGCGCACGATAGAACTTGTCGAAGATGAGCGACTGTTCCATCGGGTCGATGCCTGCTCCGCGATCCGCCACCGAACACGAGACCTCCGCACCGCGCAGCTCGGCCGAGATGAAGATCGGCGCTCCCGGCGCAGAATACTTGGCGGCATTCTCAAGCACGTGCCCCAGCATTTTTTCGAGCCACAGCGGATCGGCTTCAATCTGCGGAAAGTTCTCCGGCAAATTCACCTGCACCGGATGCACGCTCAGCGCAGTCTTGTTGGCCTCAAGCGACGCATTCACAATGGTGGACAAACGCTGCGGCGAGAAGGTCATCCGCACCTCCTGCGTATCCAGCTGAGCCATCTCCACCGCCTGCGCGACGAGCCGATTCAGCCGGTCGCTCTCTTCGTCGATCACGGTCAGCAGATCGTGCTTGATCTCCGGCCGCAACGCTGAGGTAAGCAGCGTGCTCACCGAGGCTTTAATCGAGGTCAGCGGTGTCCGAAGCTCATGGGTGATGGAGTCGAGCATCAACCCGCGCAACCGCTCCGACTCCTTGGCCGCCTCGGCGCGCGTAACCTCGTCGATGGCACTGGATCGATCGAGCGAGATCGAGACCAGCCCGCCCAGCGCGTCGAGGCTCTGATGGGATAGATGAACGCCCCTTAAAATCAGTAATCCGCGCGGTTTCACTCCGACCCGCAACGGAATCACAGCCTCCTTTGCAGCGTTTGAGGAGATGATTCCTGCAGAATGCGAGAGCTCCTTGAGCTCGTCATTTGAGAGCTGCGCGGTCCAATCTGCACCAGAGCGATAGACGCGATCTCCTTCGAGCAGATAAAACAGAACGGCCTTGGCTCCGGTAGCGAGCGCAACCGACGACGGAATCGAGTTGGTCAGCTGGATCAGCTCGTCGGTCTGGAGCAGCGCGCGGCTCAGACGATAAAGGATCTCGAGCTCCGCCTGGCGCGCTCGTGAGTCTTCCGACTCCTGCCGGATACGATCCGACATCCGGCTCGCGAAGATGGACGATGCAAGAAACGTAAACAGCGCGACCACGTTCTCCGGATCGGCAATCGTGAAGTGGCCGACAGGAGGCAGAAAAAAATAGTTGTAGCATCCACCCGCGGCGAACGACGCAATCACCGCATGGCGAAGCCCCCAACGCGCGGCAAGAAACAAGACGAATAGCTGCAGCGTCAGAGCGACCGTCGTCTGGTTCGCATGGAACATCGTGCGATAGAAGGTTACAATCCCGGCAAGGGTGGCAGCGGCGCCCAGCCCACGCGCCAGAGCGATCATACGTTTCGAGTGCACAAGCGAGATTCTACGACGATGAAGGAAACCGCGACCCCAAAGAAGCGACCGGAAGACTGGCTGGAGAAGGCCGAGGCCGCCGACCGGGCACGCGGCCGCTTCAAAATCTTCCTCGGCTACGCTCCCGGCGTCGGCAAAACCTTCAGCATGCTGAGCGAAGGCATTCGGCGCAAAAATCGCGGGGAAGACGTCGTCATCGGCATCGTCGAGACGCACGGCCGGTCCGGGACAGCCGAAGTCGCAGACAAGCTGGAGCGTGTTCCCGTGCAGGAGATTGATTACAAAGGCACGCTCTTCGCAGAGATGGACCTGGATGCCATCCTGGCGCGCCGGCCCAAGGTTGCGATCGTCGACGAACTGGCACATACCAATATCGAAGGAAGCAGGCATGTCAAGCGGTACGAAGACGTCTTCGCTCTGCTGGACGCAAAGATCGATGTGGTTTCGACCTTGAACGTGCAACACATCGAGAGTCTGACGCCGCGAGTTCAATCGCTGACCGGCATCACCGTGCGCGAGACGGTGCCGGACTGGGTGCTCGATCGTGCCGACGAGATCGTGATGAGCGATCTCACCCCGGAGGCCTTGGCTGAACGCATGCGCCGAGGCGATATCTACCCTGCCGAGCGGGTAGAACGCGCGCTCGCCAACTTCTTTCGGCGTGGCAACCTGATCGCGCTGCGTGAGATGGCCTTGCAGCGCGTCACGCGCGCGGTCGACCGTACCCTGGACCAGTACGTCAAGTTGAAGCAGTTGGGCGCCCATTGGACGGTGGCTGAAAAAATCGCCGTCTGCATCAGCACCAATCCCTCCGGACGCGACCTGATCGCACGCGGAGCACGTCTGGCCCAAGGCATGGACGCCGAGCTTTTCGTGCTGCATCTGGACAGCGATAGGGTGCTTGACGAAGACGAGCGGCGTGGTCTTGAGGATAACCTGCTCTTCGCTGAGAACCTGGGCGCGCATATCGTCCGGCTCAAAGGCAGCAATGTGGCCACGGCAACGGCGCAGTTTGCCAAAGAACAACGCATTACGCAGGCAATCTTCGGCAGCTCGGCCCTGCTCGGCCTCAAGAGGTACTTGTACTTTTGGGAGATCGCCCGCTTCGTCTCCGCGGCGCCTCATGTGGATCTGCACATCGTCACGAAGGAGACCCCCTAATGCTGGCAGCGCCGCGCCCGGTCACTCGCGATCCGCAACGCATCCTGCTCGTCGACGATGAAAGGCAGATTACGCGTGTTCTGCGCAGCTCGCTCGAAAGCCAGGGTTATGAGGTAGCCGTGGCTCACGACGGCGAAGAGGCGCTGCGCACATACTCGCAGTTCGCTCCGGACCTGGTCATCACGGATCTCGCTATGCCCAACATGGATGGAGTGGAGTTGACCAGGGCGATTCGCAAGCTCGGAGCCACTCCCATTATTGTGCTCTCGGTCCGGGAGCAGGATGCCTCCAAGGTGCAGGCGCTCGACTTCGGCGCTGACGATTACATGACGAAGCCCTTCAGCACCCCTGAACTGCTCGCCCGCGTGCGCGTGCAGTTGCGGCGCAAACGCGAGCCGCAGGAAGCTTCCCTGCCCAGCAAGGTGGTGGAAGGTCATTTCCTCATCGATAGTGAAGCGCATCGTGTGCTCGTTCGAGAGGCGGAGGTACATCTGACGCCCAAGGAGTTCGACCTGCTGCTGCTGCTGGCCCGGAACACCGGACGCGTGCTCACCCACCGTGCTTTATTGACGGCAATTTGGGGGCCCTCAGGAGTTCACCAGCCGGAGTACCTTCGGGTACTGATCGCGCAACTTCGCAAGAAGATCGACACTCCAGACCAGGACAGTTACATTGAAAGCGAACCTTGGGTCGGCTATCGCTTCCGCGCCGGGGACAGCTCACTTACATCTTCTTAACGCCTTCTCTACGGACTTCCTACGGCGGTATTCGCTACAACTAAGGATGAGGTTTGTTCCTATGTTTGGTCGACTGATCGTTCTCGGGCTCATCTGTATGACAAGCTCGCTGCCTGCTCAACAAAATACGAAAATTGATGAAGATACTTCCGCGTCAACTCTGGGCAACATCCATGGCGTCGTGCAACGCGCAGACGGACTCTCAGGAATCGGTCAACAACTGATCGTCCGTCGTTCGGATGGTACAAACCCGCTCTTAGTTACTGCCGATGCTCACGCAAAATTCGAGATTGCCGCGCTTCTTCCGGGAAGCTATGAGATTGTTCCGGCTCACTCCGCGGACGCTCCAGTGTCTGTGATCGTCACCCCTGGCACCAGTGTGGAAGCGGATCTTTTGGTGCAGGACCGCGGAGCCACCAAGAGTCCAGAACCTGCCGCGCCCCCCTTGGACAATAGTTTCTTCCACCGGCTCGGGAGAGCTTACGTCGCGGACTGGTCCGGAACTGCTCCCAGCCAAGTCACCACTGAAACTCGCCGGGGTACTCCCGCGCCTTTACCCTCGCCTCCATTCCCGTCTTCCGATTGGCCTATTGGAGGAACGAACGTCATCGGCTCGATCGATGGACAATCCTATCCGCTCATGCAGGCTCTCGATGCCAACAAAGGGAGAAACAAGATCTTTGGCTGGATTGAGGTTGGCGCAAACGGCTCTACCAATAACAAAACAAACACAAGCAAAGGCATTCCCTCCAATTTTCCGTCCGCTTACGACGAATATGCCAATACCGTACAACTGGATCAAGCTGCGCTCTACTTTGATAAGTACATCGATACAGCCCAGAAAGAACATTTCGACTGGGGCTATCAACTTACGTTGCTTTACGGAGTCGACTACCGATTTACTACGGCTCACGGAATTTTGAGCCAACAACTTTTGCTCAAAAACAATATGTACGGTTTCGATCCCGTCATGTTTTACCTCGACTTTTACTTCCCCAAGGTCGCGCAGGGTATGACGCTTCGGGTTGGCCGCTACATCTCCCTCCCGGATATTGAAGCGCAGCTTGCTCCCAATAACTACAGCTACTCTCACTCTATTCTCTACACCTTCGATTGCTACACGCAGACCGGTGCTGTTGCCACCGTCAAGTTCAACGATCATTGGACAGGCCAGGCTGGTATCTCGCCGGGATGCGATACCGCACCCTGGACGACAGACGCCAAGGTTACCGGCACCTTCTGCCTTCAATACCAGTGGTCGAACGGAACGAACGATCTCTATACCTGTGCCAACAGCGTGAACGATGGTAAGTACGCATATAACAACCTAGCTGCGTACTACGAGACCTGGTATCACAAGTTCAATGCATCGTGGCACACCGATACCGAGTTTTGGTATCAATACGAAAAGCAGACTCCAAACATGTATTGGTTCGATGCAGTGAACCAAAATACTTTTTCTGGCCAGTACAATCCGACCCCCCAGACTCCGTGGCCGGAGACGACCTATAACCGCATTCAAAATAATGCCAATGCGGCTCCACCACTCAATCTCAACTCTGGGGCAGTTTGTCAGGATCCCCGCTTGCCCGCCTCGCGTCAGCAATCCCGGTGCTACGCCCCTGATCTTGCCATCACCAACTACGTGGAGCATAACTTCTGGCACAATACCGCTTCTCTGAATATTCGGAACGAATGGGTCAACGATATCAAGGGACAGCGCACCGGTACGCCCGCAAAGTACGAAGAGCACATGGTCGGATTCGACTTTTGGGCTGGTTCAACTGTAACTTTCCGGCCCGAGGTGAGCTACACGCATGCTTATGCAAAATATGGAGTGACGGCACTCAATATACAACCAGGTGCAGCAATCTCCAATCTTGAGGCTGTCTCCCAGGGTGCTACACCGAACCCGCTTGGATTGGGTAAAAATCAAGCAGTTACCGTAGCGGCCGATCTTATCTTTCACTTCTGAAGATGCCGTGTGGCCTCCGATGAGGAGGCCGCACGCCTTTGATTCATTGGCCGATTCACTTGTGATCATAAGTTCTTAGCGGAGTGTTATGTCGGATCTGATCTTCGTTGCATTAACGTTCGTATGTTTTGGAATAGCTAACTTCTATGTTCTAGGCTGCGCTCGATTGAAAGTAGGTTCTCACCGTGATTGAAGATGCAATTCTTCTTCTTATTTCGTCTGCCTTGATGGTGTATCTCGTTTATGCATTGTTGCGTCCGGAGAAGTTCTGATGACAAGCTACGGTTGGATTCAGATCTTTCTCTTCTTTCTCGCAGTGCTGGCACTGGCACGGCCGATGGGCACCTATCTCACGAGAGTGTTTGAGCGGCGTGTAACCTTTCTCGATCGCCTCCTCAACCCGATTGAACGAGTGCTCTACCGGGTCACCGGGGTCAACCCCGCAGAAGAGATGCGCTGGAGCGAGTACCTGTTGTCCATGTTGGTCTTTAGCGCCGCTACGGCTCTGTTGACCTACGTGCTCGAACGCATGCAGGCCTTCCTGCCATGGAACCCGCAAAAGCTTGCCGGTGTGGCTCCGGACCTGGCCTGGAATACGGCCATCTCATTCACGACGAATACCAACTGGCAGTCATACGTGCCGGAATCCACCATGAGTTATTTGACTCAGATGCTTGGGTTGGCTACGCATAACTTCTGGTCTGCCGCGGTTGGTTTAGCTTTGGCGATCGCCTTCATCCGTGGAATTGCTCGCCGCGAGATGCAGACGCTCGGAAACTTTTGGGTGGATATGACCCGCGGCATTCTGTGGGTGCTGCTGCCGATCTCAGCCATCTTTGCCATTGTGCTGGTCTCGCAAGGCGTCGTCCAGAATCTGCGACCTTACGATAGCGTCAAGCTGGTCGAAGCACAGAAGGTCTCGACAACCGGAGCCGATGGAAAAACGACTACGAGCGATGTCACCACGCAGACCATCGCGCAGGGTCCAATCGCCTCGCAGGAAGCGATCAAGATGCTGGGAACGAACGGCGGCGGCTTCCTCAACGCGAATAGTGCGCATCCCTTTGAGAATCCCACGCCCTTCACCAACTTTCTGCAGATGCTTTCCATCTTCCTGATTCCGGCTGGATTGACCGTCACGCTCGGCCAAATGGTGGGCAGCCCGAAGCATGGTTGGGCCGTCTTTGCAGCCATGTCGGTGCTGTTTGCCGTCGGCCTGATCACCTGCTACGCGGCTGAGGCACACGGCAATCCCTTGCTGCGCGGCGTAGACCAGCAAGTATCCGCAACCCAGGCCGGCGGCAACATGGAAGGCAAAGAGGTTCGTTTCGGCATTGCCGACTCCGCTTTGTTCGCCACTGTGACCACCGATGCGAGCTGCGGCGCGGTCAACAGTATGCACGATTCGTTCACGCCGCTCGGTGGGCTTGTACCCTTGGTCAACATCCTGCTGGGTGAGATCATCTTCGGCGGTGTGGGGGCGGGCATGTACGGCATGCTGATCTTTGTTGTGCTCGCAGTCTTTATCGCCGGCCTGATGGTCGGCCGCACGCCGGAGTATCTGGGCAAGAAGATCGAAGCCTACGACGTCCAAATGGCGATGCTGTATCTGCTCATCTTTCCATTGGTCATCTTGGGCTTTGCTGCGGTCACCGTGCTTGCGCCCAGCTTCGGACTTTCAAGCCTGACCAATCATGGACCGCATGGCTTGTCGGAGATCCTTTACGCCTATGCCTCGACCACGGGAAACAACGGTTCCGCCTTTGCCGGGCTCAATGCCAACACCCACTGGTACAACACGACCCTTGGTCTCGCGATGTTCATTGGCCGTTTCCTGATGCTCATTCCGATGCTGGCGCTGGCTGGCAATCTAGCCGCCAAGAAGACGGTGCCGGCTACCTCCGGAACCTTCCCAGTTACCACGCCGCTGTTTACGACGCTGCTGACCGGAGTCATCGTGATCGTCGGCGCGCTAACGTTCTTTCCCGTGCTGGCACTGGGTCCTGTGCTCGAACACCTGCTGATGGCAGCAGGCCAAAGCTTTAAGTAAGGAGAGCTCAATGGCATACGAGAATAAAAAAAGTAAGTCGTTGTTCGACGCAAAGATCATGCGGCGCGCGAGTGTGGATGCGCTGGCGAAGCTGAACCCGAAGACCATGATGAAGAATCCCGTCATGTTTGTGGTGGAGGTCGGCTGTGTGCTCACCTCCGTCCTGCTCGTCACCGACCAGCTTCGCCATCGTGGACACTTCGGCTTCGACCTGCAGATCACCTTGTGGCTTTGGTTTACCGTGTTGTTTGCGAACTTTGCCGAGGCCATGGCCGAGGGACGCGGCAAAGCCCAGGCCGACGCGCTGCGCAAAGCAAAGTCCGAGACGACGGCCTACGTTGTGACTAAGAACGGAGTGGAAGAGCGGCCGAGTTCGCAGCTTCGCGCCGACGATGTCGTCAAAGTCGTCGCAGGCCAGATGATTCCAGGGGACGGCGAGATCATAGGTGGTGTAGCCAGTGTGGATGAGTCGGCCATCACAGGCGAGTCGGCCCCGGTGATTCGCGAGGCAGGTGGCGACCGCTCGGCCGTTACAGGAGGCACACGCGTGCTGTCGGATGAGATCACCATCCGTATCACGTCCAATCCTGGCGAGACGTTTCTCGATCGCATGATCTCGCTGGTCGAAGGCGCCGAGCGGCAGAAGACCCCGAACGAGATTGCACTGAATATCCTGCTGGCGGGACTGACTATTATCTTCCTGCTTGCCGTGGTAACGCTGCAGCCTTTTGCCGTTTACTCAGGCGCCCCACAGACGGTGTTTGTGCTGATCTCGCTGTTGGTATGCCTGATCCCGACAACCATCGGTGGATTGCTCTCGGCCATCGGCATTGCTGGAATGGATCGCCTGGTGCAACACAATGTGCTGGCGACCTCTGGCCGTGCGGTGGAGGCGGCGGGCGACGTCAATACCTTGCTGCTCGATAAGACCGGCACGATTACGATCGGCAACCGTCAGGCGAGCGAATTTGTGCCCGCACCGGGTGTCTCGAACGACCAGCTTGCCGATGCTGCTCAGTTGTCTTCGCTGCCGGACGAGACCCCCGAAGGACGATCGATCGTCGTCCTTGCCAAAGAGCGTTATCATCTTCGCGGACGCGAACTTGGTCAGCTCAATGCACAGTTTGTCCCGTTCAGCGCGACCACCCGTATGTCGGGTCTGGATATGGATGGGCGCAGCATCCGCAAGGGCGCGGTGGATGCCATTGCACGCTATCTGCAGGAGCAGGGCTCAGACCTGCCGGCTGAAGTTCGAGCGTCGGTCGAAGCGATTGCGCGCAGCGGCGGGACGCCTCTGGTCGTCGCCGAGAACGGTCAGGCGCTTGGCGTCATTCACCTGAAGGACGTGGTCAAGGGTGGCATGAAGGAGCGCTTTGAGCAGCTGCGTTCCATGGGCATCCGTACCGTGATGATCACTGGCGACAATCCGCTCACGGCTGCGGCGATCGCGCGTGAAGCAGGGGTGGATGACTTTCTGGCCGAGGCCAAGCCAAAGGACAAGATGGACCTGATCCGGCGAGAGCAGGCCGAAGGCAAGCTCGTAGCGATGACCGGCGACGGAACCAACGACGCCCCGGCGCTCGCACAGGCCGACGTAGGCGTGGCCATGAACTCCGGCACCCAGGCGGCGAAAGAGGCCGGCAATATGGTCGATCTCGATTCGAATCCGACCAAGCTGATCGAAATCGTTGCTATCGGCAAACAACTGCTGATGACACGTGGAGCGCTCACCACCTTCTCCATCTCAAACGATGTGGCTAAGTACTTCGCCATTATTCCGGCCATGTTCGCTGGCGTATTTCCGGTGCTGAATACATTGAACGTGATGCGGCTGCACTCGCCTGAATCGGCGATTCTATCCGCGGTGATCTTCAATGCGCTGATTATCGTTGCGCTCATTCCGCTGGCGCTACGCGGCGTTTCCTACAAGCCGATGTCTGCGGCGGCACTCTTACAGAAGAACTTGCTGGTATATGGGTTGGGCGGCATCATCGTTCCATTTATCGGAATCAAGCTGATTGACCTGGCGATTACTGCAGCGCATCTTGCCTAACTAAGAGGTTTCCATGAAAAAACATATTGTCACTTCCCTGCTCTATACCTTAGTTACCGGCTTATTGCTTGGAATTGTTTATCCACTGTTTATTACCGGGGTGGCGCACGTATTCTTTCGGAACAAGGCAGACGGACAGCTTCTTTATAGCAAGGCGGGGCAGCTTGAAGGCTCGAAACTAATTGGTCAGCCATTTACCGGAGTAAGTTACTTTCATAGCCGTCCTTCGGCAGCAGGCACCGGCTATGATGCGCAAGCTTCCAGTGGCTCGAACCTGGGACCTACAAGCCAGGTGTTGCTCGACCGCGTCGCCCAAAGTGTAGCAGCCGAGGGCAAGCGAGGCGATGTACCGGTTGACCTTGTAACCGCATCTGGTTCGGGGCTCGACCCTGACATCACGCCGGCAGCAGCATACTTCCAAGTGGATCGTATCGCCAGGGAGCGCAGCATGGACAAAAGCCAGGTGCGGACACTGGTTGATAAACATGTAACACCGCGTGAGTTCGGTTTTCTGGGCGAGCCGCGTGTGAATGTACTTGCACTCAACCTGGCACTCGATGCAGCAAAACCCGTACAAGCTTCCCGGTAATGCTTTTGCGAAGAGGTAGAGTCTTTGCGCGATCTTCGGGAAGTATAGTCCGCCGCTACTCCCACTCGATGGTGCCTGGGGGTTTGCTGGTGATGTCGTACACGACGCGATTGATGCCACGGACTTCGCTTACGATGCGACTGGAGATGCGGCGAAGCAGGTCGTAGGGGAGCGGCGCCCAATCGGCCGTCATGCCGTCTTCACTCTCGACAGCGCGCAGGACGCAGGTGCTGGCGTACGTGCGCTGGTCGCCCATCACGCCAACGCTCTTGACGGGGAGCAGAACGGCGAAGCTTTGCCAAAGCTTCCGTTCGAGGCCAGCGGCGTAAATCTCGGCGGTGACGATGGCATCGGCCTCCTGAAGGATTGCGACGCGCTCCGACGTGACTTCGCCGAGGATGCGGACGGCGAGGCCGGGGCCGGGAAAGGGCTGGCGATCGATAATCTCCGCGGGCATCCCAAGGTCGCGGCCGATGCGGCGAACTTCGTCCTTGAAGAGATCGCGGAGCGGCTCAATGAGCTTGAGCTTCATGTCTGCGGGAAGGCCGCCGACGTTGTGATGGCTCTTGATGGTATGCGACGGACCGTGGACGCTCGAAGACTCGATGACGTCAGGGTAAAGGGTGCCCTGGACGAGCCAGGCGACTTCTTCCCCCGCGCTGCGTTCCGCTTCGAAGATCTTCTTGGCTTCATCGTCGAAGACGGCGATGAACTCGCTGCCGATGATCTTGCGTTTGGCTTCGGGATCGGTGACGCCTGCCAGTTTGGCTAGAAAGCGGGCGGCGCTGTCGACGGCGACGACGTTGAGGCCAAGCTGCTCGCGCATGGTGCGCTGGACGCTTGTGAACTCCTCTTTGCGGAGGACGCCATTATCAACGAAGATGCAGGTGAGGCGGTCGCCGATCGCCTTCGAGACCAGCACGGCAGCAACGGAAGAGTCGACTCCTCCGGAGAGGCCGCAGATGGCATGACCGGTGCCGACCTGCTCACGGACACGGGCGATGGTGGACTGAATAAAGTGCTCGGGGGTCCATTCGGGCTTGGCGCCGCAGAGGTCAAGGACAAAATTGCGAAGGATCTCGGTGCCCTGCGGGGTGTGGGCGACCTCGGGATGAAACTGCACGGCCCACATGCGGCGAGCTTCGTCGGCAATGGCGGCGGTGGCGTTGGCGGTCTGGGCGGTGAGCTTGAAGCCGGAGGGAAGCTCGGCGGCGTGGTCGCCGTGAGACATCCAGACAGAGAGGGTGGAAGACAGGCCGCGGAAGAGCGGGGAGTCGCGGATGATTTCTACTTCGGCATGGCCGTACTCGCGGCTGGCGGCGGATTCAACCTTACCGCCGAGATGGTGGGTCATGAACTGGAGGCCGTAGCAGATGCCGAGGATGGGAAGGCCCAGGGTGAGGATGGCTGGGTCGGCGGCAGGAGCGTCGGGGTCGTAGACCGAGGAAGGGCCTCCGGAGAGGATGAGGCCAAGGGGATTTAAAGCCTGGATGCGAGCGAGCGCGACCGTACAGGGGAGGACGACGGAGAAGACGTTGAACTCGCGAATGCGCCGCGCGATCAGTTGCGTATACTGCGAACCGAAATCCAGGATGACGATGGTTGAGGTGTCCACGATCTAAGTCTAAAGGGTAGGCTTCAGGACTTCCCACGGTTGTTCTGCGCAACCGTGACGATACCCATGCCAAGGAGGATGACGACGATCGCGACGATCCAGGTCTGCGGAATGTGCATCAGGCTTGCCAGGTACGCGACGCCGCCCACAATGATGAGATAACCCAGGCCATACAAAGCAATAGACATTCTTGATCTTCCTCTTTCTGCTTCCCCACTGTATAGGGAGCGGCTGGGTCAGGCGCGTGAAAAATGCTCGGCTATCGCTGGGGCGTCCCGTTTTGGTACGCGCGCCAAAGTTCAAGATAGCCGAGCAGGCGGGCTACGTGGAAGAAATCCGATGCAAGCAAATAGAAGACAGCTACTCCGGCAGACCACGAAGCAAGAAAGCCGGGCGTGGTCACACTTTGGAAAGGCAGAGGGGTGGCGGAGAAGACCATCGCGAGGACGAGGAGAGCGATCTTGACGATACCGAGGACAAGATTGATCTCAACCAGCTTGGCGCGCAGCGGCCCGAGGGTGAAGGCGGCATAGAGACTGGCGACCGGGGCGGTGTCGTTGAGCATGGCCAGCAAGGGAGCGATAGCAAGCGGCCAGCTGACGACGGCCCAGGCGGTGAAAAGTCCCAGGGTGGAGAGGATGACCAGAGCGCAATAGAGAACCAGATTGGGCTCCTGGCCGACGGCGATGGGGGCGTTGATCGCCAGGTGGGCGCTCCCGGTAACAAGGTGAAACCAGAGCCAGAGAACAAGGGCGAGGACGCCAAGACGGACGGTCTGAAGCAGAGCAAGGGTGAAGGGGCGGGCGTGGAGGCGCGGGTGACCGGAGAGCAGGTTCGGCCGGCAGAGGAGTAACGTACGGCCTAGCGAGGAGACCAGGATCCAGGCAAGCGCAAGCCCGGGAAGAAGCCACAGCGCAAGGTGCTCCAGGCCGGGAAGAACCTGGGTGAGGGCGGAGGCAAACTTCTGGGCGGCACCGACAGGATCGGCGGTAAGGGCGCCGATGGGATCGCTGAGGAGAGCATGATCGAGGCCGAGCGAGATGGGGTCAAGGGTGCCGGAGGTGGCGGTCAGCAGCACCTTGCGTATCTGGGAGCCGGCGAGCAGCAGGGCGGGAATGCCGAAAAGCCAGCGCCAGGCGACCTCGATCGCGGTGAGTCCCGGCCGGCGCCAAGTGGCGGAGAGCGTATGAACGAACGATTGCGTGCCACGGACGGGACGGCTGGACGAGGGTGGGACGGGTTGCAGGGTAGGCACCTACTTCACAACGAGGTTGACTAGCTTGCCGGGGACGACGATGGTCTTAACGAGCGATTTGCCGGCGATGCGGGCTGCTACTTTTTCATCAGCGAGGGCGGCGGCTTTCAGGGCTGGCTCGTCCGCGCCGTCGGCGATGCGGAGAACCGTGACGAGCTTTCCGTTGACCTGGATGGGGATTTCAACCTCGTCCTCGTGGGCCCAGAACTCGCTGGCACTGGGCCAGGGATGGCGGAAGACGACGCCGTTGCCGTTGAGTTCCTGCCAGAGCTCGGCGGCGAGGAAAGGGGCGAAGGGGGCGATCATTTGTGTGAGGGACTGGAGGGTTTCGACGATGACCGGCGGGGAGATGCGGCCGGCGTCCATCGCTGGTTCGCTGGCCACAATCTCGTTGACAAGGATCATGATGGACGAAATAGAAGTATTAAAGTGCCAGCGACCGCTAAAGTCCTGTGTGATTTTGCCGATAGTCTGATGAAGGGCGCGAAGGAGGCGAACCGATTCAGAACTTTGAGTGGATCTGTCTTCCGGGATGGCTTGCCGGTCTTCTGCCTGAGAGAGTGCGGCGTATTTGGTTGCGAGACGGTAGATGCGGGCGAGGAAGCGGCTGATACCAGCGACACCATCTTCCTGCCAATCGAGGTCGCGGTCGGGAGGCGCGGCGAAGAGGGCGTACATGCGGGTGGCGTCGGCACCGTAACGGTCGATCATAAGATCGGGTGAGACAACGTTGCCTCGGGACTTGGACATCTTGGCGCCGTCTTTAATGACCATGCCTTGGGTGAAGAGGCGTGCTGCGGGCTCTGAGTTCCGGATCAGGGGCTGTCCATCCGGGCCGGTGAGGTCACGCATGACGCGCGTCCAGAAGCGGGAGTAGATGAGGTGGAGGATGGCGTGCTCGACACCGCCAATGTACTGGTCGATCGGAAACCAGTAGTTGGCGCGGTCGGAGTTGAAGGGAGCCTGATCGTTGTGCGCGTCGGTATAGCGGTAGAAGTACCAGCTGGAGTCGACAAAGGTATCCATGGTGTCGGTCTCGCGTTTGGCGGGTCCGTCGCAACGTGGACATGTGGTGTTGACGAACTCCGGGACGCGGCCGAGCGGGCTGCCACCCTCCTGAGTGATGTGGATCTGCTCGGGCAGGAGGATTGGAAGCGAGGACTCTTCCACAGGGATGGGCTCATCTGGAGAGCAGTCGCAGTAGACCATCGGGATGGGGGTTCCCCAGTAGCGCTGGCGGCTGACACCCCAGTCCTTGAGCCGATAGGTTACGGTGGCTTTGCCGAAGCCCTGTGCCTCGGCGAAGGCGGCCATCTTGCCCTGGGCCTCGAGGCAGGGTTCGCCGGTCCACTCGCCGGAGTCGATCAGGACGCCTTCCTCTTCTGCGAGGTAAGGGAGAGCGAGGTCGTCGGTGTCAAGATTGGGGGCGACGACGCGGCGGATGGGGAGGTTGTACTTGGTTGCGAAGTCGAAGTCGCGCTCGTCGTGGGCGGGCACGCTCATGATGGCGCCGGTGCCGTAGTCGGCGAGGATGTAGTTGGCGACCCAGATGGGGATCTGCTCGCCGGTGAAGGGGTTGGTGGCGCTACGGCCTGTCGGGATGCCGTGCTTCTCGATGGCACCGAGGTCGCCGGACTCGCGGGCGGCGGTCTGCTGGGCGATCATCTGCTCGACTGCGGGGGCGAGTTCCATGTCAAAGCTGGTCCAGTGCTGGATCAGCGGATGTTCGGGGGCGAGTTGGAGGGAGGTGGCGCCGAAGATGGTGTCGACGCGGGTGGTGAAGACGGTGACGCTCATCGAGTCGGGGCAGTTGTGGACGGGGAAGGTGACCTCCGCGCCTTCGCTGCGGCCGATCCAGTTGCGCTGCATGGTGCGCACCTTCTCGGGCCAGCCGTCGAGGGTGTCGAGGCCGGCGAGGAGTTCGTCGGCGTAGCGGGTGATGCGGAAGAACCACTGCGTCAGGTCGCGCTGCTCGACCAGGGTGTCTTCGTGCCGCCAGCAGCGGCCGTTCACGACCTGCTCATTGGCGAGCACGGTGCAGCAGACTGGGCACCAGTTGACCTTGCTCTTCTTGCGGTAGGCGAGGCCGGCCCTGAACATCTTGAGGAAGAACCACTGGTTCCAGCGGTAGTAGTCGGGCAGACAGGTGGTGATCTCGCGCGACCAGTCGAAGCTCATGCCAAGACGGCGGAACTGCTTCTTCATGGCGGCGATGTTCGACAGCGTCCACTCGCGCGGGGGGACGTTGTTTTTAAGCGCGGCGTTCTCGGCGGGGAGGCCGAAGGCGTCCCAGCCCATGGGGTGCAGGACGTTCGCGCCGCGCATCCACATGAAGCGGGCGAGCGCGTCGCCGATGGCGTAGTTGCGGACGTGGCCGATGTGGAGCTGACCGCTGGGATAAGGCAACATCTCCAGGCAGTAGTACTTCGGCTTGCCGGAGGTAGGGTCTTCGGCGGCGTAGAGGGCCGGATCGGCGTCCCAGCGGGCTTGCCATCGGGGTTCGATCTCAGCCGGATTGTAGCGTTGGGCGTCCTCGCTCGTCTTTACTGGGTCGGGCATCTCTTCCATTGTAAAGAACGCTACTGAGGACGGCTTTGGAGTTGTGGAACGAGCTTGACCCGCGGGTATCCCCCACCCCTGTACTTAAGTGTGCAAAGTCTTCATAAGAAACCACTTAAGTCTGGACTTGATCTCTTTAGGTCTGTGAGGAAGTCGGCTACAGACAGGAGCAGTTCCTGTTCCCTTTGGGTCTACTCTTTTTATTCTAAGGTATGGATGAGGGTGGATGTGCCAACTCTTTTAGTCTGGTAAGTTCTTTAGAATGAACGGTATCGTAGTTTTTTGGACGGCTAGACCACTTGACAGCTGTGCGGCGGGCTGGACGTTTTCTTTGCTTTGAGATTGGCTAGCTCAGGCGGCTTTCTCTTGCCTAAACGAAGCTTTTCTTAGCGGCTCGTTTCCACGGGTCGAGGAATGCTTTGCAAATGGAGAGAGCAGAAAATACGGGGATTCTGGCTGCGCCAGAATGACGCTGAGACGGCATGAGTTGCGTAGCGTATGAATTTGCCTAGTTTGCGGAAGGCTTTTCCGCGTGATCGATCACTAATGTCTCGACAGGTCCTTTTTGTGGAATGAGTTCCAAGCCGAGCTGATCCTTTAGGGCGGTGAAGATAGAGGGCAAACTTTGGGTTTCGGGAGACATTCCCTCCGTGGATGCATCGGGTGGAAGCTGTGGCCGGAACTTGAGTGTGAAGTCATAGGTTCCTGTAAGACCGGTCTTGTCGAGGACCGGCCGCTGATCATTTTGTAGATTTTGGCCGAGCCAGAAACAGAAATAGTTCATGGGGACCCTGCTACCGGTCGTCTCATCGTTCGAACCAGTCGTAACGGGGCTGTGCCGATCTTTTCCAGGATCGACAAGCTTCATCTTTAGTCCGGATGAAGCAATTGTAAGGACATACACAGGACCCGGCTTGATCTGTCGATGGAGTTTGAGATTGAAGCGATCCGCGAGCAGGTTTTGGAACATGAGGTGAAGGTCGTCGATGCTGTAGGGACGGTCGGTTCTGGCTAAAACGTCGAACTTCTCGCTGTACAGCCACTCGGGTCCTCCAGTGATTTGACGACCTGGAACACGGTACATCACGCTAAGCATGTCTTTGACAGAGATTCTTAATGCGTTATAGCCCGTCCCGCCTGGGAGCGGATCGACCTCTCCATCGGACGCGTCGGGTTCGGATGGCTTCACGAACGCTACGTCATAGACCAGACGGACAGGTGCGGTCTGCCCAAAGATAGAGGAGAACGAAATCAGACTCGATGCTGTGAGAAAGAGGAACCACTTTGGCCAGAGCATGATGGTTATCTTATTGGGCTGTATGCCATTTGCGTTTGGCTGACAGCAGCCGAAGAGATTTCTGTCCGGGATAGTAAGACAAATACGGGGATTCTGGCTTCGCCAGAATGACGCGTTGGAGCGGGGTGAAGGTGGAATTAGAAGCGAGCGGAAGGTGAATGTAGAAGCGGTGGCTACCCGGCGGTGGCTACCCGGCGGTGGCTGCGGCTACTCTGTCTCCTTCTCCGGGTGCCAGGAAGAGGTTCATCTCCAGGCCGTGCTGGCGTGTGTAGAGGTCGAAGTAACGGCCTCCGGAGGCGTAGAGCGACTCGTGGGTGCCGCGCTCGACGATATTTCCTTGCTCGACGACCAGGATCTGGTCGGCTTTGCGGATGGTGGAGAGGCGATGCGCGATGACGAAGGTGGTCCGGCCACGCATGAGGAAGTTCAGGCCGCCCTGAATCATGGCCTCGGACTCGGAGTCGAGCGAGCTGGTGGCTTCGTCGAGGATCAGGATGCGGGGGTCGGCAAGGATGGCTCGCGCGATCGAGATGCGCTGCCGCTGGCCGCCGGAGAGCTTGACGCCGCGCTCGCCGACGATGGTGTCGTAGCGTTCCGGGAAACGCTCGGCGAACTCGTCGACACGGGCGATGCGGCAGGCCTCGAGGAGCTGAGCTTCAGTGGCACCGGGCCGGGAGAAACGGATGTTTTCCCCGATGGTTCCGTCGAAGAGAAAGGTCTCCTGCAATACGACGCCCAACTGCTGCCGGTAGCTGCTGAGCTTGGCGGTCGAGAGGTCGACGCCGTCTACCTCGATCTCTCCTGCGGTGGCGCTGTGGAAGCCGCAGATGAGCGAGATGATGGTCGATTTGCCGGATCCGCTCGAGCCTACAAGCGCAGTGACGGTGCCGGGCTGGGAGTCAAAGCTGACGCCGTGAAGCACCGGCTTGCCGGGCTCATACTCGAAGACGACGTTGCGGAAGCATACTTCTCCGCGGAGGTTGCCGAGCTCGATCTGCCGCTTCGGATGAGCGTCCTCCTGCGATTCGGCGAGGATCTCGGTGGTGCGGTCGAGGCCGGCGAGTGCCTCAGTGAGCTGGGTGCCGATGGAGACGAGGCCGGCGATGGGCGCGACCATGAAGGCGAGGAACGCTACGAATTGCACGTAGCCGCCGGTGGTGAGTTTATGCGCGACGACCTGGTGAGCGCCGAGATACATGATCAGCGCGCCGACGATGCCGAGCACGCTGGTCGAGGCGAGCGACATCATGGACTGCGCTGTAAGCGAAGAGATGACGTTGGCCAGCAGGCGGTGTGCGCCTGTGGCGAAGACTGCGGCTTCGCTTTCTTCAGCGTTGTAGCCTTTGACGACGCGTACGCCGCCGAGCGACTCGGTCAAGCGCCCGGTAACTTCTGCGTTAATTTTGGATCGCTCGCGGAAGATGGGCCGAATGACCTTGAAGGCGCGCTGCAGAATAAGCGCGAAGATAATCATGACGCCGAAGGTGAGCAAGGTCATCTGCCAGCTGAGCCGGATGAGGACGCAGAAGGCGAAGACGGCTGTGAGCACGCCGCCGAAGAAGTCGAGGATGCCGGTGCCGATGAGGTTGCGGACGCCTTCGACGTCGGTCATGATGCGGGCGACGAGGGTTCCGGTGCGGTTCTCATCGAAGAAGGCAACGGAGAGGCGGCCGATGTGCGATTGGACTTGCTTGCGGAGGTCGGTGATGAGCCGCTGGCCAGCCTTTGAGAGTAGCTGGGTGAGCGCGTAGGAGGTGACTCCCTGAAGAATGGTGGCCGCGACCACGACGCTGACGATGATAGGCAGCAGATGCAGCTGGCCCTTGTTCATGACGTTGTCGATCAGATATTTGGTCGATCCCGGCAAGACGAGCGAGGTGGCCCGGTTGACGATCATGATGAGGAAGCTGCCGCCGATGAGCCATTTGCGTGGCTGAACGAGCTTCCAGATCTCAGGCAGGACCTTGGCCAGCTTGGGTTTGGGACGCGATGCGGTAAGGGCCGCGGTGGTCGACTTGCCTGTGCCGCGCGAAGGCCGATCTCCCGCGGGCACTCCACCACCGAAACTGAGCGAACCTGCCATGAACGTTTCCTTCTTAGTTTATCGGCTGCTTGCGGAATTTCTTTAGTTTAAATTTTGAGGGCAAACAAGGAAGAGCAGACGCAGATTCCCTTCGGGAAGGACAACAAATTAGTGGCGACTCATTCCGTTTGGGAAGGAGAACAAGGTTCGTGGCCGCTCTACCACTGTTCATGGTACCTACTACAACAAGCTCGATGCTTGTACTACAACATTGAATGCTTACACTACAACCGATGGGGCTTGGTTGTTCTACGCTCCGAGCGTACGCAGGCGGCGTGCCTGGAGGAACGAGCGTACACATAAGAGGACGAAGACCAGGCAGATGGTTCCCATGATGGCTTGGACGCGTGCGGCGTCCGGATGGGCGGTCGTGTGTCCGGCGGCCATGCGGAGAACCCCGACGATCCCGGGGATCGTAGCCAAAAAGCCAAGCAGCCCGACGGTCACGGCGATGTGCATCATCAACATGCGGCGTTTGGTGTCGGGTGTGTTTGCCAGCGTGCCGAGGATGACCAGGATCAGTCCGAAGGCGGCGGGAATGAGGGTGTGCGGATGGTGTCCGAGCACGGCGAAGGCACCTGCTCCCACTAGCATAAGAAGTGCTCCAAAAACTACAGGTAAGTTGCCCATTTTCCCTCCAAGGTTTGATTTTCAGAATACGCGTCGCTAGGCTGCTGCCGCCTGCTTGAGTTGTTCGAGTACGGCGGGAACCTTCCAGTCGTTGGTGGGATACCAGGCGATGACCTTGCCGTCCTTGCCGATCAACACGGTCGAGAGGGAGTGCTGGATGGAGGACGGGTTGGCGGAGTCTCCGGTGACGCCGACGTCGAAGTATTGCTCGAGCTTGGACAGGTCGGCGAGGGAGGGCGCGGCGAAGTCCCAGTGGGCGAAGTCCTCGTCGGTGAAGCGGCCGGTATGCGCGCCGCCGTAGCTGCGCAGGACGGTGGGGGTGTCGTATTTGGGGTCGAAGCTGACGCTGAGCAGATGGGTTTTGCGGTAAAGGGCTTTGTCGGGGGCGAGGGCGCGGTCGATCTCGGCGAAGTTGGAGCTCATGCGGGGGCAGAAGTCGGCGAGCGGGCAGCGGGTGTAGATAAAGGTGAGCAGGACGGCGCGGCCGCGGAACTGAGCGAGGTGGATCGGTTTGCCGCTTTGATTGAGCAGGTGGAAGTCGGGGACCAGCTCGCCGGGGGCGGGGACGTGGTAGGTGACGGGCGGCCGGTAGTCTGGCCGGGCCTGGGCGACGACGACGATGGTGTCGAGCCTAGCGTTGGCGGGGCCGTCGGCGGTCTGGTCGACCAGGACGCGCGCGGTGATGAGGTCGCCGGGGTGGAGCTCGGCGAGGGTGCTGGGGTCGAGGACCTTGTAGGGCATGGTCATGGCGTCCATGAGGCCGGGAATGGCCTGGTGGTCGACGGTGACCTGCGCGGCGGCCGGGTTGGTGGAGACGATCTTGCCGCGGAGATGGTAACCCTTCTGCTGCGATTGGGCGGCGTCCGTGCCGGAGGGATTGGGGGTTCCGGGGTGGCATCCGGCCAGGGCGGCAGCAAGCAAGGCTCCGAGGAGACACGGCACAACTCTCATGGCTTGATGATAATGGCTGCATGGCGATCGGGGAGGCAGAGGGCCGGGCTGGGCTGGAGGCGAGCGGGCCGGAGACTGATGCGCCTACGCTGCCGATGCTACATGCGGCGTTTCTGCTGGCGGGGCTGGGCACGCTGCTGCTGGGGCCGATTTTGCCGTTGCTGAGCCGGCGTTGGCACCTGGCCGATGCGCAGGCCGGGCTGCTGCCGCTGGTGCAGTTTTGCGGGGCGACGCTCGGCGGCAGTACGGTGAGCAGTCGGCTGGAGCGAAGTGTGCTGGTGGGGGTGGGTGCGGCGGCGGGTGGATTTCTGATTTTCGCGTTGGCTCCGGAGTTTGGGCTGGGGCTGGCCGGACTGCTGGTAGCCGGG
>CALMVK010000118.1 GCA_937873145.1 uncultured Granulicella sp.
CAAGTTCAACAAATATCAGCACACAGGCAAAGACTATATGTAGATACGCCCTAGACTCTTCGAGGCCGGAGTCACTTTGAGGGCGTAAGCATTCGCGTCCATGCCCTTCGGGAACTCCACCCGATAGCAGTCGATGCCCATCTCGATCAGCTCTTCGGCCAGCGTCGCGGCGGCTTTGTCGCCCGCCTCGTCCCGGTCGTAGGCGATGTAAACGCGCTTGGTTCCATGCCGCTCGAGGGCCGCGCGATGATCGGCTGTGAAGCCGTTGGTTCCATAGCTGGCCGTCACGTTGCGGAACCCCGCCGCCCAGAACGTGAGCGCGTCGATGAGGGCTTCGCACAGGATGATCTCCTTCGACGCGATTAGGGCCTCTTCGTTCCACACGCCGCGATGCCCACCCGGAAGATACAAGTGGTTTGGCGTACCCTCGCGGAGGTTCGGCGTGATCTTCCGTCCGTACATCTCCAGCACATCGCCGGCAGGGTTGATGACCGGGACGACCAGCGACCCGTTGAAGTGTTCGTGGCCGCTCTCGCGGTAGATGCCGAGCCGCTGCAACCGCCCTCGCACCGCAGCTCCTCCGGCCCGGTTCTTTGCTTCCAACCCGTACCCCAGAGTCCGGTTCGCGAAGCCCAACCGGAACCGCTCGACCATCTCCGACGACCTCAAGCCGCGCGTCTCCAGGTACCGCATCGCCTCCGGCGATTGCGTCAGTGCCGACTGGTAAAAGCCCACCACCTCAAGCAGCAACTCCCGGTCTCCGGCCTCCACTGTCAGAGGCGCGGGCAGCTTCGGAACCGTGCATTTCTTCACCGGCGGGATGGCAGAAGCGGCTAAGGGAAGATGGTCCTTTCTTAGCAGCTCGACCGCATGGCGGAAGCTGATCCCTTCGGCCTTCATCACCCAGTCGATGGCCGTCCCGCCCATGCTACAAGCACCCATGCAGTGCCACAGATTCTTCGCCGGAGTGATGACCAGCGACGGAGTTTTGTCGTCGTGGAACGGGCACCTTCCGAGCAGGTTCGCACCCTGCCGCGTCAGCTTGATCCCACGCGCCTCGGCCAACCGCTGGACAGATATTTCCTTCTTTAGCCGCTCGACCTCGTTCTCCGGGATTCTCGCCATCTTTCCAGTCCTCCGCTCAAAACCCTGTCAAGTGCTTTTTTGCGCTGAACAGATGTACACGAACTTAGTGTAATTTACTCTAATAAGCAAGAGGACTCCGACATGACCCTTACACTCACTCTCGTCATGGCTACCCGCAAGAGCATCGCCGACGATTCCCATAAGGCCGTCAACCTGGCCCTCGGCAAGCGCCTCGCCCAGCTCCGCACCTTGCGGAACCTGAGTCAGCGCGAACTCGCCGAGCGCGTCAACGTCGTCCAGGTTGTCGTCTCGAACTACGAGATAGGCAAGCTACGCATCACCGCAGAGATGGCCCTGCGATTCGCCGCCGCCCTCGATGTGCCGGTCCAGGAGCTTCTACAGACCGACACGCCGCCGGAGATCGTCCAGCAGCGCAAGCCCAGCCGCAAGGTCCTGGAGCGGCTGGAGCAGATTCAGAGCTTGCCCCGCCGCAAGCAGGATGCCATCCTGACGACCATCGACCACTTCCTCAGAAGCGCCACCGGATAGCCGCTAAGGGTAGAGCAGTCGCACTCCGGTTCTCTTGAGAACGGAGGAGCAGACATGCTCCTCATGACCAGCAACACCCGCAGCGGAGGCGTCGGTCAGGGCCGCGCGTCCTCTGCGCGCCGCGTCAGCGGTCGGAGCGCAGCGCAGAGCCTTGACGGACGCTGTAGCGGAGGGTATTCGGCCACGGATGCTCAAGGGCTTTGTTTTGTTGTGGTTCCCCTTCGGTAACTTCAAGGTTGCTGTACAGGAACCTTCCAGACCCGCTTCCCGCTAACCGCTTTGTTTTCAGTGGTTGCCATATAGCAACCCAAGGTTGCTCCACAGCTCCCATTTTGGGGTGACGTGTCACCCTACTTCCGGTGCAGAGCACCGTGCCTTTTCTCTCGTTCGCCACAGACCCGATGGAGGCCCAGACGCAGCAAGGCCGCCCCCGAAGGGACGGCCTGCTGAGTTGAGGTCATCGTGAGAGGAGCTGCTTTGCAAAAGACTCGACGTCTCTGAACGGTATTGCCCATTCTGATATTTCCGCTCCATCCTCGTCTTCGGTCTCCCGATCTTTTAGGAAGCTATTCGCAGACTCGACCGAAAACGCTCGGTCAAGATTGTCATAGAGGACAAGCTGATTTTGTATATGAACCAGATCGCCGGTTCGATACAGCGCCCACCATTCAAGATGAGAGGCTATGGAAGGACTGCTATAGGTGGTGATGAGAGCGATCTTGCTGAAGCCGTCTAGCAACAAGCGAAGAGATCGTCTCCAGTGTGCCTGGTAGGTTGCCCTGTCCCATTCACCTAAGTTTGCAAGGAAGCCCTCAGTAGTGTCGCCAAGAAGAAGAACACCTCTTGCCGCTTTGACCGCAAGGTCATCGAACGGTCGTTCATCCGATTTGTTTACGAAGCCTATAGAAAACCCCACGTTATTTTCCGATCCTTTCGAGGTTTTCATTAAGTGTTCCGACACGCTGCCCCATTCGGTTGAACTCTTTCCAGACGCCGCCAATATGACTGTCTGCATCTGGAGTGAAGAAGCGACCTCCCTTTTTGAAGACTAGCTGACCATGGGAGTCGAACGGTGGGTCTTTGACAGGGTCAAGGCCTTGATAATTAGCAAGATCGCGGACTTGCGAGTTGGTCAAGGACTGGTTCCCGCCACCCATCGAACCCATCGCTCCGCCAGCCATCGCCGCTGCGCCGACTCGCCAGTTCGATGCTGCGAACTCGTTTCTGTGGTCCTTATTGAACTGGATCAGATCCTGATTAGAGAGAGTTCCGACGTTGATGTTGCCGTACGTTGTCCCGCTGTAATAAGTGCGAAGCGCATTTGCGCTTTGTGTCTGCGACATAGGAGTAAACGCGCTTGAGATGCCGCTTCCTATGGAACTTGCCGCACTTGAGATAGCGTTTCCAACTGTACTTAGACCGCTCCTTATTGCACCGGCCACGTTGCAGAGCAATCCCCCAATGCCTCCGCCGCAAGACGCGGTGGGACTGGCACCATCATGACCGTCTTCATCCGCCATAGATAACGGATTGTTCCGAACGTAGGAGTACAGGTTCAAAGACTGAGGATCAGCGAGTGCAGCATACGGAACGGGATCGGGAGACTCGCTCCAATCGGGCGACATGAAGCGTCCCATGTTGCTGCTCATATAGCGAGCCCCGAAGTAATCTAAGCCTGATTCCGCATCTCTTTCTTTGCCGGTGAACTTGTAGTGGTTGCTTGTGGGCTCTGGGTTGATCTCCCCACCAAACGGGGCGAATTGGCTTTGGGACAGCGGCCAGCCTCCGGGGGAGAACTCCATCTGGGCCGAGCCAAGGTGGTCGGCCACATAGAAGTCGGTGCCGAAGCTATCGCCCGTGATGGCCGGGATAACTTCAAAGCGCGTTCTGTGCGCTCCGCAGCCGCTCCACAAGGAACCGGACGCGGCACCGCCGGTAAAGATTGGCATCATCGTGCCGTCCAGCCGCTGAAGCACGGCGTTACGGACCCAGCCGTCCCAGATGCCCTGGGGCATGTTGGCGTCGCCTTCGCCCATGGCGACCTGTGCAATGGTTTTGCCCACGGCGCCCGACAGGTCCAGCGCGTCATGGTGCCAGGCGCTGTCCGGCGTCCGTTCGGTCTGCACAAAGCTCCCATCGGTAAACACCAGGGCCACATCGATGGGCAGCGCCGCCTCGATATGGTCGTACTGCACCGTGTCGCCCGGCTGGATGGTGTAGCCGGTCAGCGCCGAGGCCTGCCCGGAGACGGCCCAGATGGTGCCGCAACTGGGGTCGGTCGTGCTGTCGCGCGTGCCGATCATGTGAATGGCCGTGCGGACCGACTGAGCCGTCACTATATGCTTGCCCGCAGCAAAGATGTAATCGGCCCAGTCGCCCGCCTGGTTCTTCTCTGCGATGGTTTGGCCATTAAAGCTCACATACTCGGTGTAGTTGCCGTTGCCGTCCTCCTTGCGGACGCGGCTGCCGTCCGACCCGTAGGTGTAGGTGGCGTACGGTGTGTTCTGGCTGTTGAGCGTGTGGATGGAACCGATCCGGTTCGCGCCGTCGTACACGTAATGGCTGACCATGCCGTTGCTGTCGGTCAAGCAGAGCTGGTTGCCGTTTGCGTCGTAGGGTGCCGTAGAATTGGCGCACGGGAGATTGCTGATGCGGTTGTTGCTATCGAATGTGGAGGCAGGCTGGCCGTTGACAAGACCGCTCATGTTACCGAACGAGTCGATACTGTACTGCTGGGCTACGCTGCCGCCAAGCGTGAAGCTGCTGATGCGGTTCAAGGCGTCATAGGTGAAACCCTGCGTGCGGGAACCATTGAGTGTGTCTGTGATGCCCCAGAGATTGCCGTTGTTGGCCGTGCCTCCTGTCGTGCAGTTCACATAGCAGTAGCTATGCGACAGGTACATACCGCCGCTCGGCAACAGCGGGTCCTGCACTGTCATGCTCTGCACTTGGAGACGGTTCTTTTGCACCACGCTCTGCTGGATGCCGTTACCTAGGGTTATGGTGTCAACTGAGCCGTCCGGGTGGTATAGCAGCGACTGCGCATAGCTGCCGGCGGTCACGCCATCGCCCACCTGGTGCACACGGCCGTCCGGACCAAAATCCTGATGCACATGCCGGTTGTCCGGATAGGTGAGGTCGGTCATATTGCCGGCCAGATTATAACCGGCCGATGTGCGAATACCGTAGGTGCAGTCGCTCGGGGTGCAGTCGTTCTTGGCAATTAGGCGGCCCATGGGGTCGTAGGCCAGGTCGGACGCGACATTGATAGAGTCTGAGACATGTGTGAGCCGGCTAATGCCATTAGTACTCGGCAGCGTGCCGATAGGGTTGCCATTCTCGCCTTTGCCGTCGTACCCGAACACCGCATGACGGGTTCCGTCTGAGTACGTCTGGCTTGTCAGCCGGTTCAGGGCATCGTAAGTGTAGCTAGTCAGAACACCCTTGGCGTCGGTTTTATAGAGAAGGTTGCCGTTTGCGTCATAGCCATCGGCTTGGCATCCGGTAGCAGTTCCGTCGCCATGACCGTAGCAGATGGTGCCTGTCTCAGGATCTACAGAACTAGTCAGGCGGGACAGCGAATTGTATTTGGCCAAGCGGGTTCTGCTTGCTTCAGCTCCACTTCCGGTCTGTGAAGCAGAAATTAACTTTCCTATTGCATCATAAGAGTAGTTTGTGTTACTGCCACTTGGCTCTATCACACTCGTTAAGCGGCCGAGTGAATCTGATTTCCGCTGCCACACAATCCCGGACTCATTCTGTTCCGATACTTGCGATCCGAGGTATGTCCACGCTCTAGGGAACCTCTGCGTAGGAAAGTGATTTCCTGCGGACAGCGAGTGTTGAAGG
>CALMVK010000119.1 GCA_937873145.1 uncultured Granulicella sp.
CTACTAGCGCGTGGAGTTTACCATCATGAAGAAATCACTTTTGTCAACTATCGTAGCAATGACTCTTTCGCTTGCTTCTTTTAACGCACATGCCTCTTCGCCCTCAATGACGCCCCAGATTATCAATGGGAGCAACCCGCGCCCTGACGCCGCCTCGACCTGTGTGCTGCCCTCCTGGATGCAAACGGTGCTCACGGCTCTGCACCTGATGTAGAAAAGTGCGCGAAAATGGATGCACGAAACCATAAGGGGGCGCGTGCAAACTTTAGGCCTATTCGAGAAACTGTTTTGGGCTGCGGGCTTTGGGCTGAACGCGCTCCTTGTAATCGTGTTGTTCTGGAAAGGAAAATGGAAGGTCGTCCCGTGGTTCACCGGCTGGATCTCTTTCGCCACTGTGAGCACGATAGCCATGTATTTTGGGCATTTATACGGTGGTCGGCATGTGTATTCGGTGCTGTATTGGTCTTCTGCTTTTATCGACGTAGGGCTCCAACTTGCGGTCGTAGGGGAGATCTCAGGGTTTGTTTTCAAGCGAGAGATGGGTTGGGTTGGTTCTGCGAAGAAAAAGCTCTTGTGCAGTGCCGTGGTTGTTGTTCTAATAGCCGCTCTGATGGCGCTGAACATTACGCCGGCTGCGGACTCTGCTCGGGATGCGCTTTTTTCACGGGCGAGTCTGTTTGTAACGCTTCTGGTCACCGGCTTGTTTACGGCGGTTATGGCGATTTCGCAGCAGGTAGGCGTGAGCTGGAAAAGTATCGTTATTCGAGAAGGTCTGGGCTTTCTTGCGTTGAATCTGGTGTCGTTTGTGACAGACACCTTACATGCTTATTGGCGAATGGCTGAACATTTCGGTGATCTCGAACGCCTCCGGGTTACCGTCTACATCGCAACACTTATCTATTGGGTTGTGGTTTTTTGGCTCCCCGAGAAACATGCGGGGGTTGTAGATGCACCAACAGAAGCCATGCTCCGCGATTTCCGTTCCAAGCTAAAATACGAATCACCACGCGAGTAGAAGGGCACCGCACACGGTCACTGAGGAGTTCGCCGATGGTTTGTTTGACCTTGCTGTTGGTTTTGTTTGTCCTGGCTTTCGGGTATCAGGCGTGGGTGATCTCCCAGCGAAGGCGTTTGGAGGCTCAGAGCTGGGAGGGTCTGGTGGCGAGTCTGCGAAAAATCGACGCCTCGTGCCTGCTTGAAATCAGCGATAACTACCTACATCCTGGATCGAAGCAACTGCGAATCGAGCCTCGGGTGATGTGGAAGGCGGTCGGCGGAATTGCTGGCATCGGGCGGCTTTGGGAGAACGCGGATGTGATGTTGGACCTGGCCCGGTACGCGGAGCGTTGGGACAGTTCAAACGGACGTGTGATTTCGGAGATGATGCGCCGGGACGCTGCGCGAATCAAGAGGTCGCTATTCATAGTTCAGTGTTCCTACATCCTCAAAAGGGGAATGATGCGCTCGCCGTTCCATCTGCAAGAAGCGATTTCCTCCTATTGCCTTATGAGGGGGCGGCTTTTGGGTATGTACGCGGATGCTCACGTTGGGCGGTTGCAGTTCCTTGTTGAAGCACTCTAAGTAAGGCGGAATGTGGGGTCCGGGGAGAAACCGAAGGGGTTTCTCCCCGGTGGCCCCTGGCACCCTGAAAG
>CALMVK010000120.1 GCA_937873145.1 uncultured Granulicella sp.
TTGGAAGGGAGGGCTTCGAGGGTGGAGGCGATCGCGGAGTCGTAGGAAGCGGTGAGGGCGAAGGCTTGCCTGGCAAGGCGCCAGCGGGTGGCACGGGTGAGCGCGCCGGCGTTAGTGGCCAGCTCGGCGATGAGCTCAGGGTAGTCGGCTGGGGAGCTGACGACGGCAACGTCTTCAAAGTTCTTGGCGGCGGAGCGGAGCATCGACGGGCCGCCGATGTCGATGTTCTCGATCAGTTCGGCGGGGGAGACGCCGGGCTTGGCGGCGGTCTTCTCGAAGGCGTACAGATTGACGACGACCATGTCGATGGGCTCGATGGCATGGGTCTGGACGGCGGCGGCGTGCTCGGGGTTGGCGCGAATGTGGAGGATGCCGCCGTGGACCTTGGGATGCAGCGTCTTGACGCGGCCGTCGAGCATCTCCGGGAAGCCGGTGAGGTCGGCGATGTCGCGCACCGGGAGACCGGCTTCGCGGAGCATTCTGGCGGTGCCGCCCGTTGAGATGAGATCGACGCCGTGCGAGGTGAGGGCCTGGGCGAGCTCGAGGAGGCCGGATTTGTCGGTGACGGAAAGCAGGGCGCGCCGAATGGGTTTGAGGCCGGTGTTCGAGGCGGCGGCGGGGTCCACTTCGGCGTTGGTGATGCACTCGATGGCTGGATTCATTTGCCCTCCAGGGACTGGATGCGGCCTTCAAGCCTGCCGGTGGTGCCGTGGAAGTAGCGGAGTTCGGCGTCGATAGCGTCGAAGCGTTGATTGACGGCGTCGAAGCGGCGGTTCACTTGGTCGCGCAGATCTTTGATCTCTCCGTGTAGCCCTTGAATGTCTCCTTTCAGTTCGGAACGGAGATCTTTGAGTTCAGATCGAACCTCCTTAAGATCGGAACGATTGAAGAGGATTCCGGCGAGGATCGCGAAGACCGGGATGCCGATCGTAAGGGTGTCATGCATGGCTTGCTCCTAAGGTGCTCCCATGAAGATTCTAGAGCAGGGACTCTGCTTCGCGATGAGAAGTTATGCAGCAAGCGCCGGGGGGAAGTTTGGGCTGGAGCCTGGCCCGGAATCGACTCAGCGGTTTTCACTGATGCAGCGACCGTGTGGTGCGGTCGAGCGGGAGGGAGCAGGTTAGGTTAGCCGGTTGGATGGAGGAGAGGGGTTGATCGTTTGCTAGGCGCAGTTGCGTTGCTCCGCATCGTCGTGGGCGGCGCTGTCGATCTCAAGATCCATTTGCAGATGGAAGTAGCTGTTGAGGTACATGCAGAGGGTAAGCAGGCAAAGGTTGATGCCGAACAGCGCCTCGGTAAGCTCGGCGAGGCGGCCTTCCAGGCGCGGGGTTTCCATGTTGGCGATCGCCGAGACGAAGACATCGAGCGAGCCGATGGTGCCTTGCACCGCGGCGAGCCCCCGGGTAAAGCAGCGCTGCACCAGCAGAACCATGACCGGGATCTCGCTACTTTCGTCGGAGAGGGCGGCGCGCTCCATCAAGGTCAGGCTGGTCCAGGTTCCGAACGGCTCGTGCCGACGAGCGGGGCTGCCGCCCAGCAGGGAGAGCTGGCTTAGCCGGCGGAAGATCTGCAGGCCGGGAAGGCGGGGCGCCGGCTGCCGGACCACGGCAAACTTATTCTGGGTTTCGGGATGAAACTGTAGATAGCGCTCGACCTCGCGGGAGTTGGCCGCCTGCAGATAGCCGGCGTTCACCGTGACCTCAAGCAAGGTGCGGGAGATCGAGAGGATCTCCTCCACGCAGCCGGCTTCAGAGAGGAGATGGACGGCGCGGGCGGACTGCCGGATCTTGAGGATCGAGGCAAAGAGCAAGGTCAGGTGGGTCGAACCGTCTTGCCTGCCGATGGTTCGCTCAAACATGCGTTCGAGCAGGGCGGAGAAGTTAGTCAGGCGAACGATCTGAAGATGAACGTTTTCCTGAAATGCATCTTCGATCATCTCCGCCTCTTCCCCAAGACGACACGGATGAGAACCATACACTCCCAGGGTTCGCGCTCCGTCTGCTCATCAGAAGGTAACTGATGGCATTGCAAGTGTGGCCTGCGGCGCCGGACCCTGTAGGCTAATGACGACGATTGAACGACTGAACAATTAGGGTAGTTGGGAAAAGTTGGCGTCCCCGACGGGATTCGAACCCGTGTCATCGCCGTGAAAGGGCGGTGTCCTAGGCCTCTGGACGACGGGGACGCATGTGCGGCGCACACTGCCACCTTTCCAGGGTACGCAGTTAGGGCCGGGTGTGTCAAAATTTCTTGGCTTCCCGCATCTTCGCGGGAGGAGACGAATCTAAAGGCCAACAAAGATTACTCAGGTTGAACTGGCTTAATCGTAGGAGGCCGTCTGGTGTTGGTATGCGAGAGCCTAGCTCTTCAAAGTTCGGTGGCAGGTTCCGGTGCGCAGTCCAGCACAAGGGCGGTTTGGGGATCGTTGCGTATGATGGCCAGCGGCTTGGCCGTGCTTGCGGGTGTGCTGGGGTGCAAACCTGCGGCGCCTCCTGCGGCCGCTCCGCAGGCCTTACCGGTGATGGTGACCCCGGTGGCGCTGACCGCGGTGCCGAATGCCGATACCTATGTGGCGACTGTAAAGAGTCGGCGTTCCGCCTCGCTCTCTCCGCAGGTCGACGGCAACATTACCAAGATCCTGGTAACGAGCGGGCAATCGGTGAAGGCGGGGCAGATGTTGATGCAGATCAATCCGTTGAAGCAGGTAGCGGCGGTGGATCAGCAGTTGAGTTCGCAGGCGCAGTCGCAAGCCGCGTACGCCTTCAACCAGGGTGAGGTCGAGCGGCAGCGCAAGTTGTTTGAGGCCGGCATCATCTCTCGCCAGGCGTATGACACGGCCGTTCAGAATTTTGGCAGCTCCAAAGCAGCCTACGATGCGAGCGCAGCCGGCACCACCGTGCAGAAGCAGACGCTCGCCTACTACCAGATTCGTGCGCCGTTTGCAGGAGTAGTCGGCGATATTCCGGTGCATGTGGGCGATTACGTCACCGAAGCGAGTGTTCCGGCCACGGTGCTGACAACGATCGACGATCCGGCGGGTCTTGAAGCTTATATTTATGTTCCGACCGAGCGCGCCGGCTTGGTGCATCTTGGATTGCCGGTGGAGATTCTCGATACCAGCGGTGCTGTGCTGGCGAAGTCCACGGTGAGCTTTCTTTCGCCGCAGGTCGACAACAATATCCAGGGCATCCTGGCCAAGGCCGAGGTGCCGTCTGGAAGCAAGATACGCAACCAGCAGGTCGTCAATGCCAGGATCACATGGAACTCCACGCCGAAGCCTACGGTGCCGGTCCTGGCGGTAACCCAGATTGGCGGCCAATCGTTTGTCTATCTTGCGAAAGCAGCGGGCCAGGGATTTATGGCGCACCTGGTGCCGGTCACTTTGGGCGAGTCGGTGGGGAACAACTATCCGGTGCTGGGCGGCTTGGCGCAAGGCGATCGGGTGATCGTCTCTGGACTGCAATTTCTAGGAGAAGGCGCTCCAGTAAAGCCATTGAGTGGACCGCCGCCTTCTGCCCGGGCCGCGGTAAGCCCGCCAAGTTAGAAGCTTCGGATTAGCATTTTGGTAAGCAAGCGACGCATCACCAGCAGCATTGCTCAACAACAGACTTGATCAGTAAACGATGGGCCGAACAAGCCTGTTTCACGGCACAACATGAGGGTACGAGGTTGGTAGATTTTTTCATTCGGCGTCCGATCTTCGCTACCGTCTGCGCACTGCTGATTATTCTGGCCGGCGCGGTCTCTATTCCGACGCTGCCCATCTCGCTTTATCCTCAACTTGCGCCGCCGCAGGTCGTGGTCAGTTCGAACTACGTTGGCGCGAACGCCTCAATCGTCGAGGCTGCCGTAACGATTCCGCTCGAGCAGTCGATCAATGGCGTCGAGGGGATGCGGTACATCTCGTCGGTCTCGGCCAACGACGGTACGTCGGCCATTACGGTGACCTTCGACACAGGATACGATCTCGACATTGCTGCGGTCGACGTACAAAATCGCGTCTCCTCAGCAGCCGGACGCCTTCCTGCCGCGGTCAACAACACCGGCATTACGATTACCAAGGCGAACTCAAACTTTGTTCTGGTTGCAGGCTTTCTCTCGCCGGATAAGTCGCTCTCGACACAGTTCATCTCGAACTATATCGATGTTTACATCCGCGATGCGCTGAAGCGCGTTCCGGGTGTTGGGGACGTCGTCGTCTTTGGCGAGCGCAAGTATGCCATGCGCGTCTGGCTCGACCCGGCGAAACTGGCTGCGCGTGGGCTGACTGCACTCGATGTAACGACGGCTCTGCAAGAGCAGAACGTCGAGATTGCTGCCGGCCAGACGGGCCTGCCCCCGAACAACGGGAAACAAAGCTTCCAGATGGCGGTACGCGTGGTCGGACGATTATCCGATCCGCGGCAGTTTGAGAACATCATCCTCAAAAACCAGGCGGGTGCGACGAACGGTGTGGGCGCAGGCCTGGTGCAGTTGAAGGATGTAGGCTACGCGCAGATCGGCGCTGAAAACTACAACACCTCGCTCACCTTTTCTGGAGGCGAGGCAGTCGGCGTCGGCATCGAGCAACTGGCCAATGCAAACGCTCTCGATGTAGCGAATCGATGCCGCGCGGTGCTGGCCAATCTGCAAAAGTCGTTTCCTCCAGGGATGGATTTCCGGATCGCGGTCGATACGACGCAGGTGGTTTCAGACTCGATCCATGAAGTAGTCATCACCTTGATTGAGGCGATCGTCATCGTCATTGTGGTGATTTTCCTCTTCCTGCAGGACTGGCGCGCAACCATCATTCCAGCCGTGACGATTCCGGTCTCGTTGATTGGCACCTTTATCTTCATCAAGGCGTTTGGTTTTTCCATCAATTCCTTGACGCTGTTCGGCATTACTTTGGCCACGGGTCTGGTGGTCGATGATGCCATCGTCGTTATTGAAAATGTACAGCGGCACATCTCGGACGGTGATCCGGATGCGCATCATGCGACCAGTATCGCGATGAGCGAGGTGACGAGCGCAGTGATCGCGACCTCGCT
>CALMVK010000121.1 GCA_937873145.1 uncultured Granulicella sp.
TACTGCTTAGTCCAACTAGCTTGCGGGAGCGAACCCAAGAGCAGCTTTCCCTCATCTTCATTGACAGGCTCAAAACGGTACGACTCGATCGTTTCCGTTGTGCCTGGTGTGATGTGCACGCGAAAGTAATACGATTTCCCTGACTCCACTAAAACTTTGGCAAGTTCCAGATGCTTGTGGAGTCGCCACGCATGCCAGTCCCACTCAGCACAAAGATGATGCTCACCAGAGCTTATCGGCAGGACCAGATAGGAATCTCCTTTCGTTGCCCCAACCCAATCACCATCCAGCCCAAGCTTTACTATCTGTCCACACCCCAGCGGGCACAACGCAACATGGTCTTGCACTTCTAAAAGGTAAAGTTGCGCGTTGCCCTGATTGTCCCCACTTACGACCTTCGTGGGTGTGGTTGTAACGGAGTACTTGGGGTCTCCTATGCCACATGCCGTCTTGGCTGAGGCAAGTGTACCTACACCTTGTCCATCCAACGAAGCCGTAACAAACCCGAGCATCAGAACACAAATCCACTTCATAAATCCCCCAAGATCCTATGTGAGATATACGACCAGCCCAAAGGTAAAGATGCAGAGAGACTAGATATTGATTTACTGAATGGTTACGCTCACTGTCGTGTTGACGACTATACCCTGAAGAGTAGCACTCACGGCAAATGCATAGACTCCCGGTGTTGTTCCCGCACGAGAATCGACAAGTTGATCTTTGCCACATCCCGCAAGACAACTCAGGCCTGCGCCGACAAGAAACACTGTAATTGCGCCATGACGGCAACGGCGGAAAGCGGGGCCGATAAGGAGGCAAATACAAGCAAAGCTTAGGCCCCCGGACCATGTTTTCCGAGATCCTTGATGCGCTGGTATTACGGGGCTTTTTGCCAACAAAGCTCCTTGCGACGAAATGGTCATACTGGTAGAAATGAAGTTCGCCCCCGCCACAGTTAAACTTTGAGGGAGACTGCATCCCGGAAGATTTTGAGCACCCATGGGCGACGCCGTAAGAAAGCACTGTAGTGTAACGGAACCGACAAAAGCCTGCAGTCCGGTCAAGGTGATTGTTGAAGCATTTCCGGTGGTTGCGCCCGCCGGAAAGAAGATTGGGCTACCGCTGATGGAAATCGGTGCCGTTACGTCCACGGGAAGCACGATTGACGAAGCATTATAGTTCATATCACCCGAGTAATTAAGTACGATCACATCCTGTCCCTCTCCTAAGAAGGTTCCCTGGAGGGTGCATGAGGCTATTCCGCTTACCAAGGGTTGGACATTACAGGAATAATCCGGGGTTCCAGACCTTAGTACACCGATGGAAACACTGCCCGTAGGCAATGGCAATCCGGCAGTTGCACTCACTGTAGCGGTCACAACGGTTGATTGCGTAACATTAAGAAAAGTGGGGCTCAGTGAGCCTACCAGGTTCGCACTCGGTTTTACCGAAAGTGAATTCCAGTATTGAAGCAATAAGTTGACGTCAACGCTTCCGAGACCAGTCGCCAGATCGTATCCTGGCGTTGCTAGGTATCGCCCAAGGGTGAAAACACCAGCGGTGTTATCGTTTGTAGTGCTTAATGTGCAATTAGGTGTTCCTTGAAGGCAGGGAACATCATTTCCACCAGTCCTTATGTCGTGAAACACCGAAGGGTGCTGTGCAGCAAGTGGGTAGAAGACATAGTCTGCCTGACCTTGGCGCCCATATCGCTGCACTACAAGCGCCATTATTCCCGCCATTGCAGGTGTCGATGCAGACGTGCCACCAGCTTCTGTAATCATGACCGAGCCATTTGCAACGATACAGTCCGTCGGTCGAGCGCAGATGGGATATGCACTGCTGTTAGAAAGTTCTGGCGCAGCAAAAAGAGAGATGTCCGGTAGGTCACGCACACTATCAAGGGGAACTCCGACACCCTGCTGCCAACTCGGTTTGGAATACGCTGCCGCACAGGTGTCTAGCGCAGCTGCGTTTACCCCACCTGCGATACAGCCACTCACACCGCCAGCACCGGCGTAAACGAGATTCACGCTGGGATCGTAAATCCCTGAGTTGTTCAAGTTTAAGCCAAATGCTGTGTTCCAAGCCTGTTCTGGAACGGGCCTCATTAAGGAAGGCATCGGCAAAGACGTACTTGTCTGATTCCAATAAGTTGCCAATTCAACTGATTTAGCGCTTGGAGTACCCGCGTAATCACCGTAAGAAAAGTCTGTACCACCCACCGCAATATTCCAGGGTGTGGAGGCGATTCCATTTACGGCTAGACCCGACATAGCCTGAGGTAATGGTTGAACCTCAAAGTTGTCGCATCCCGCGGAACCGAAATCACCAGTAGATACGAGAACTGTCTGACCCTGAGCGGCAGCCTGTTGCCAGACTGAATTCCAAAAGATGTTCCCTCCACGGCCTAATATCTGCTCACAAAAGCCGTAGCTGACTGTCAGAACGGGAGCAACATTGTCTTCGACAGCTTTAAGAGCGGCCAGGTTTAAAGCCTGTTGCGCAGCCGTTCCCTGCGCAACATATAAGTTGATTGCAGCACCGGGAGCAACACCATTTAGCACTTCGACATCAAGAAGAGCTTCTTCATCGTCGTTGAGGGTACCTGGATTGCTGCCGTTCAAGACAACTCGGATGGGGTTGGCTGGCAAGTTAAACAATGTCTGATAAGCCGCTATGTATGAAGAATTCACGTCAGCGACTCCGATTACACCGACGGTCACCCCAGTTCCATTGTCGCCGCTGTAAGCGGGTTGAATATCATATTGAACACTGAAATCGGCTGGTGTCAACAAGTAGCTGGTCCCACTCTTGGTCCACATCGGCCCGGCTGCGCTTTCTGCAGATCTGAACACTGCTCTCTTTGGTAGGGTCTGAAATGACTTGATTGGCAGGTCGTTTATAGGAGTTAAGCCAGCCACAATCGAGGACAAAGCGGCTGGGATTTGCGGCTCACTGTTGGTACTGTGGTATTGCACCTTTTGATTTTGGTACACGTGGATTTCTGAATGGAAGGTGTTTCGCACCTGTGCTGCCGTTCCGCTGAACTCAATAGCAACTCTGCCCTGAGTAACGCTGTTAACCTGAAAGCCTGCACGCTGAAGCCAGCTAGTCACCAAGCTGATATCCAAATCGCTCGGCCCATACAGTTCACCGAATTGCTTTGCGTTTAGCCAATGATGGTAGAGGGGACTTATCGGGGAGTGTACATCCTTCAGAAACTGACTGAGCTGGTTTTCTTTTTCCGGTGAGCGCCGCAGGAGAAGAAGCATTCGATCTGCAACGAAAGAATCAGAAACCACGCCTTGGTCGGATCTGGACGCAGCAAAGGGCGGGCCAGAGGCGAGCAGAATGCTGGGGTTACCCTCGTCCGACTTCGCGTCGAGCGTAGATTGAGCTGCGGAAATCGTCGTGACTGAAAGCATCAATATAAGTAGGTAGCAGACCAGAAAGCAACACAATAGCATTTGGCCGGAGATTCGCTGGTAATCTGAACGAGACTCATTCCTGTGATAGCCTCTGCCGTTCCTCGTAACAGATATTGATTCATAATCAACTGTGTAAGTCTTACGACACGGTCTGAAACTATACCAATCCTTGGTTCTCACTTTACTGATTACGATGGCAACCTCCTGCTCAAGCTCAGCTACATGTTATTCAGTTGGCTGCTTACCTTCTGTGAAAGTGATACTACTTGCGTTTGTGAAGCTGTTGCCTAGTGTATTAGTGGTTCCATTTGTTGTGGAATTGGTGAACCCGTTACTGCTCTTATTGCCCGGGCTGTCGTAAAGGATCGAGGTAACCTTGTATACAGGGTCGAGAATAGATGTCTGTGTTGTTGTAATGATTGGATTCGAGCCATTTACAGCCTGAGCATAGAACGTTATACCGTCCGCCACGCCAAGCTCCCCATTACCGGACTGATTTCCACTTGGTGGGCATTCCGAGCCCCCCCGGGGAGTCGAGATAGAAAGTCGTTCCATGAAGCGCAACAGCCGGTCCACCATTCGTGTAAGACCATTGGTTTGTCGACCATGAAGATATAGACCCTCCGGGGCATGAGCCTGCCGAAGAGAAGGTAGCAACCCAGGAGAGTGTTCCTCCTTCGATCGACTGGCTCTCAGGATAGGACTGTGCTTGAAGCTCCGCCAGTATGCACAGAAACGTCCCTGCAAGCATAAACATGGGTATAAGTGTCAGAAAGGTAAGGCGCATGCCGCTGAGGAAAGCACGTTTAGACGTAAACCCTGTTGATGAAAAGTGGAAACACGAATAATAGTCTTTTTTGTACATCATTACTTCTCCAAGTGTACCGGTTGAGACTCAGAGACAGCCTCCGTTAAGTCCGTAGGCTCGCACCATGCGGTGCAGCGCGGGCATGTTCGTCTGGCGGGAGAAAGACCAGTGGAGAAATGCGTCCCGATCCCCTGGTGAAGTTGACCTGTCGAGGGTACGGCATCGATGACGAGAAGATATTCATACTCGCTGTTAAGAATTGTCAACCCAAATAATCTTCCTTGACTAGGACGAGTGTGCACGTGCGTATCTGTAAAGGAGGACCCTTGAAAGTATTGTTGATGAGATGTTTCTACCTCCAGTGGGAATATCCTTAGTTCTGCTTTCTGACACAGACCCGTGTTCGAGATCCGGAAAAGGCCAGAGAGTTTGAGCAATGCGGAGTCAGAGTTGTGAAGGGGGACCTTACCAAGCCTTCCAGCCTCGCTGCGGCATTCGACGGCGCGGAGCAGGTGCTGATCATCTCCGGCAACACTCTCGGAGAAGAGGGGTCCGGCAGCAGGTCCAGGCGATTCAAAGCTATCAAGGACGCTGGCGCAAAGCGACTCTATATACAAGTCATCAGGCAGCCAGGATCCTCTTCTTCCGTTGCTTTTGCGCAAGATCATGCTGCAATCGAAGCACTGCTGCTGGCTTCCGGTGTGCCCTTTGTCTCGCTGCGTAAATGGTTTCTAGGCAGAATCGGCTTTTGTCAACTTGGTGGCATGGAAGAGACTGGCCTGCTTGCCTTGCCTGAGGACGGCCCT
>CALMVK010000122.1 GCA_937873145.1 uncultured Granulicella sp.
GTCTCCAGGTCAGGCATCGACGGCTCCTTCACGCTGTGAAGGGAGCGTGGCAGTAGACGGCGCGAACGGGACCGGTCGTCAGTTGGAGATTCGTACGATGCCTGCCGACAGTGTGACGTGAAGGCCAATCGTCTTGGCGGTCGTACGGATCACGTCATTCCAAGGTCGCCCACCTTGCCAGCTCACGAGCGCTGCACGATCGACACCATCGTCATAAACAACCTTGACGTGTGCCGGGACCACCTGGCGGACAGCAAAGCTGAGGGGCACGTTATGGCCGAAGCCGTTCACCAGCCCAAAATGCGGACGCATGGGAGGGACTGATGCGTCATCCGCAGGACCTGCCTCCGGCAAAGGATCGATAGCCGGACGCGCTGTCGCTGGAGAGGTCAGCGCCGGTGGGTCGAGCTTGAAGTCGACCTCCCTGACGTCGCCCCTGAACGTCGTGGTGCAGAGCAGCATAGCGGCAAGAACGACCATGGCGACCTCCTGTCCCCTTGGTCTTATGCCGGCACGGCGCGAACGAAGGCTTGCCCCCATGGGGAGGATGGTTAGAACGCCGACGCAAGGAGACGGTGGCGGTTGTGCTCGCATGGTCGCGCCGGATCCACATACTTTGGCGGGCGAGGTGACCTTTGGACCATACCGAACGCGATGGAGCGGATGACTAATGGCTAAAGGTCCGGCTGGAGTGGGCGATAAGGTGACGCTAGATCCAGACCTTCTAACCAGCAAAATGCAGGAGTTGACGGCTTTCATCGGTGAGCAGGTGAAAGCTGCACGTCTTCGACTTAACTTGAGCCAAGCTCAGGTCGCTGGCCGGGCAGAGACCAGCTCTAATCAGATCTTCCTGATTGAGTCAGGAAAGCAGAATATGACCATCAAAAGCCTAGTCTCCCTGGCTCTGATACTTGAGGTCGAGCCGGCCCAGTTCTTTCCAAGCCCTCAGACGGCGTCCGAGCGACCTGACACCAAACACGTTCTTACTTCCATCGAGGATGGCTGTAGCCGCGCCAAGGCGGAACTCGAGCGGATCGAGGGCCTCATGCACACCCTCAAAAGTCTCGATACGCGTCGCTCGCTCCCCTAAAAGCACCTTATGAGGTGTCATACGGCATTTTCTGGCTAGACAGAGATGGTTCCGGGGGTCTTAGCTCACTTCGGCGTGTAGCGCAGGAGTGTCGAGCGTGCCTTCCGTTTTCCCTGGAGCCTCTGCCGCCCCCTCGAGCCGACACAAGTCTTCGGCCGTTCTCGCGGCAGGTTACAGCCGTCAAGGCGAGGTCCCTGTTGCCGCGCGGGCTCCCGGATATGCCCCTCTAGTTGCTGGAATGATCTCCCAAGGGCTGGGGATCGAAGCCATCTGCTTCGTCCTGACGATGGCCCGCGAGGTGCTGCTCGATCTCGTCGTAGATCATGGATTGCCGAGCCCTCACGACCGCCCGATGCGGGCCGGTAGCGGGACACGGGCGTGGCGCCAAGGCGATTACGCCGTCCTGGTAGCCGGGTGGCTTCAGAACTGGCAGGCGGCTGGCATCGCACAGACCATCGGCCGATCGAAGGGAAGCGTCTGGGCCAAGGCCCGACGCCTTGGTTTTCCACGTCGCGACCGTCGTGGCCTGGTCTGGCCTGCCGCTCTTCCGAAGCCCGTGCCGCTGGACACACCGGCGGGCCAGCAGGACACGCAGCCGCAGAGCCCGTCTTGCCCGCCACCCCGCCAACGCGTCCCGGGAACGGCGGAAGAGATCTTCCTGAACCGGAAGCGCGGCGGTTCGGAGATCATATGGGTGACGCCCGGTGAGCCTCACCTTCTTCAGCGCCACGTGAGCATGCGCCGCTTCTCCGGGCAGAGGCCCGGGAAGATCGCAGAGGCGCTGGGGATATCGTTGCGCGCGGTGACGTCGATGCTGTGGTGGCTTCAGGTGCCGAAGCTGCCCCGCGAGCTGGATACGGACGACTACGATCCTGGCCTCGCGCAGACGAACATCGCCGAGCTGGGCTACCGGGAAGCCAAGTGCGTGTCGAACCCGAACTACATCTTCTGGCAGCATCGCATGCAGCGGACCCGCAGCCGTCGCGACCAGAAGGCCGGCGTCTACGCCATCGCCTGACGGATCGAGAACAAGCATCCCATTCGCGCCACGTCCCGCCACCATGCAGCGGTGGAGGATCCCGAACCATGCGCAACCAGCACGCTGCCGTTTCTCGCAGGCTTTCCGACCCGGACTTCCAAGGGTCGATCGTGCGGGCCTGCCTCGCCTCCGTCCTGGTCCTGGCGGCACTCCTGGCGGTCTTCGCGACGCATGACGCCTGGGTCTGGACGCATCCGCCGCAGGCAAAGTACTTCGTCATCGACGGCAACAGCACGCCACGGCCGATCGTCCCGGTCGACAGCCCGATCCTGGACGAGACGCAGCTTCTGGAATGGACGGTGCGCTGGGTGCTCGCGCCCTACAACGTGAACTACCACGACTATCCCCAGCAGCTGAACACCGCCGGTCGGCACTACACACAGAACGGCTGGAACAGCTTCGCCGGAAGCTACATTTCGAGTGGAAACTTCGAGGAGCTGAAGAAGGGCCGACTGCTCTGCTTCGCGCAGGCACAGCGAAGCGCCGTGATCCGGAAGACCTCCCTCATCGCCGGTCATCTTTCCTATGAGATCCAGTTCCCGCTCATCCAGACCTGCGAGAACGTCAATCAGCAGGCCACGCAGAACCTGATGATGACGGCGACCGTCTCGCGGGTGAACGACCTGGATCACCCGGACGGCCTGGCGGTCGAGCAGCTCATCGCGAAGCCCTACTGAGGAGGTGGCAGGTGACCATCCGTACAGCGGCCATTGCCCTCCTGCTCGTCGCCGCACCGTGCATCGCGTTTGCGCAGTCCGCAGACAATCCCACGGGCTACCCGCCCTCCGCACCGCCCAGCGACCCGGCCGCTGATGCGGCTGCCCAGCGTGCGGTGCGCAACGCGATCCCGCTCACGCCCGAGATGATCCAGCAGCTGCAGCAGCGCTACGGCGAGGTGCAGCGTGCGCAGGAGCAGGGCATGCAGCAGATCGCGGCCCCGGTGAACCGCGGCGTGGCCACCAGCTTCGCGCCGGGGCAGGTGACCAACATCATCCAGACCGTCCGCGGGTATCCCACGGCGATCAGCTTCTTCGATGCCACCGGGCAGCCCTGGCCGGTGGGATGGAACACCAACAGCAACGCCGCAAACCTCAACGGCGGCAGCAACTGCAACTCGACACCGCAGCAGGCCGGCGGCGAGGGCAGCCCCGCCGTCAATGCGGTCGGGTTCTACGTCTGCGTCCCGGTGAAGGGCTCCAACACCATCGAGATCACCCCGATGTCGCTGGTGCCGCGCGGCGGTCTGGTGGTAAACCTTCAGAGCGCGCCCAAGCCGCTGTCCTTTCTGCTGATCGCTGGCCAGGGCCGCTATGACGCCGATATGAGCGTCCATGTCGCCGACCGTGGACCGAATGCCAAGGTCCTGGTCGACACCCGCCCGGGCGCTCCGGTGACGGGTGCGCCCTATCTCAATTCCATGCTGGAGGGTATCGCGCCGGCCGACGCGGTTCCGCTCTCCGTCGAGGGAGTGTCACCGGACGAGGTGCGGGCGTGGCGGCTTGGGGGCGAGACGTACATCCGCACCCGCTACACGCTGATGTCGCCGGCCTGGGACGCTTCGGAGAACGGGGAGGGCGGCGTGACGATCTACGCCATTCCAAGCACACCCGTGGTGCTGCTGTCGGCGGACCAGCGCACCGTCTCGGCGCTGCTGAAGGAGGAACGCTGATGTCCGGGTTCGCCAGCAAGCTGCAGATGAGCAGCTTCTTCAACCGATCCGCCTACGCAGGGCCTCGACGGTTTCTCGTCATCGGCGGGATTTGAGCGGTCGTGCTCGGTGCCATCGTCGTCGTGTCGTTCACGGGCACGACCCCTCCGCCGCAGTCGCTGACGGCGCGCATGCCGGGTGTGAACCCGCTCCCTGGCGGCATGAACAGCACGCCAAACCAGGACAAGCTCTCGCTGCTGACCAACCAGGAGCAGGCCGATCAGGCTGCCAGCCAGGGACGGTCCTATTCGCCGCCGATCCCGGCGAGCCACCCGACCAGCCCAACGTCAGTCCCGCCCTGGGCTCCGCCGGTCCAACCCGTCTCGGCCCGGATGCCCGATCCAAACGCCTCGTTGCGTGTGGTGGCTCCAACCCCGCCGCGCGTGGTCGCGCCGGAGGTCCACTATGCGCCAGACCCGGCCGTCCGGCCTGTGGCGCAGGTGTACCAGCAACAGCAGGTCGATCCGAACGAGCAGAAGCACTACGACGATGCCGTCAATCGGCTCCTACGCGGCTGGAACGGGCAGGTACCGCGGACCGACGTCGTCCTGCAGCCGAACCAGGCGGGCAGCGGTGATGCGGCTTCTGCGGGCGGAACGCAGGCCGGTGGCTACACTTCGGGACGAGGCTCGAGTGATGCGGGTGGCGGCAGCGGCCAGGGCAGTCGGGGGAGGCTCATCATGCCGGCCGGCCGCGGCGTGTTCGCCCACACGGTGCTCGCGGTGGACTCCGACGGGGGTGGCCCGATCGTGCTGCAGGCGGACTCGGGTCCGCTCGCCGGCGACCGCATGATCGGCACCTTCGCCAAGGCTGGCGGCAACAACGTGCCGTCCGACCGCCTGGTGGTGCGGGTCAACTCGGTCGAACATCAGGGACGGTCGATATCAGTCGACGCCATCGTCACCGCCCCGGACACCATGGAGACGACCGTCGCCAGCAGCGTGGATGAGCATTACCTCTCGCGTTTCGTGCTCCCGGCCGCCGCCGCCTTCGTGCAGGGGCTTGGGACGGCACTCGCGACGACGTCCAACACCGTCGGCGTGCTCAGCCCGCTCGGTGGCACGTCCTTCGCCACTCAGCTGAACTTCCCGCAGCAGCTCGGGGTCGGTGCGGGCGTTGCCGCCGGGCAAGTCGCGTCGACGCTGCAGCAGCAGGCACCGCGCGGACCGACGATCCATCTCGCTGCCAATGCCAACGTCGGTGTGATGTTCCTCGCCGACATGACATCGTCGGGGAACTACTGAAATCCCGAGAGTCGTTCGCGCCGCCATGCGCGATCCTGCGCAGGATCAAAGCATCGCAGGATCGCCATGGACAGCATCATCATCGAGCGGCCGGAGATCACCATCGACGACGAGGAGCCCGTGCATGGCGTTCCGGGCCACGTCGGACAGCCGGACGCTCTGACGCCCGAGAACGAGACACTGCCACGCCGACTTGGCAAGAAGCGCAGCAAGCTCCTCGTTGGTGCCTCCTTCTCGGTCGTGGCGTTGGCCGCGATCGGCGTCTTTGCGATCTCCCCCTACAATCCGCTCTCGATGGCCGATGCCGGCCGGGCTGTCTCTCACGCCGGGCACGTCGCGATGCAGGGTGTTCCGGGCCTCTCTGCTCCAACGCCGATGGCGCCGACCGCTCGCCTGGCACGCGCGCCCGAGCCCAGCCATGCGGCAGCACTCCAGTCCCACCCGTCGCTGGGTAGGGGCGATGACATGGCTCAGTTCCTCAAGCTCGGGAACCATGCCCCGGTGACAGGGGAGCGCGCAGGTGAAGTGGCAATGGAGGCGCCGAGTGCCGCGAGGTCGGTCCCGCGCCCGGACACCGCTACGCCCCTGAAGCCCTCTGCCGGCCCCGTTCCGCAGGAAGTCGGAATGGCCGATCCAGTCCCGACGCCGGGCATTCAGC
>CALMVK010000123.1:0-1256 GCA_937873145.1 uncultured Granulicella sp.
GCCTTTGCGAGCTATCTGCTGGGCATCCCGGATAGCGTAAACAGGGCCGGCAACCAGGAAGAGCGACTGCGGAATGTGGATCTATCGCCATATGTTCAGGATGACATCAAGTTACTGCCAAATCTGACGCTGAATGTCGGACTACGGTGAGACATCATGGTGCCTTTTACCGAGAACAAGAACCAAATTGTGTTCTTGAATCCCAATGCGACCGATCCAGCTGCAATCAATTTGTCAGGGCAGCCCATCGCGGGTGCAGCTAATCAGTTCGGCAGTGGATTTCCAGGCGCGGCCGGCTACAACCGCGCTCAGACTCATTTCGGTCATTTCGGTCCGCGGCTGGGCTTTGCATACCAACTAAATACAAAGACAGTTGTTCAGGGTGGTTTCTCGGTTGCCTTTCTTGATGGAGGTGCCTATGAGTACGGCACCAATAAGGTTGCGATCAATAACGGCCAACTATTGACAGGACTCTATAACCGCAGCAGTACTGGCAGCAATGTCTCCTCCTATGGCAGCTGGGATACCCAGGTACTGCCGCTTGTTCAGCCCACTCCTTTTAGTCCTGGGCTCGGGGGCGGCCAGCAGATCGAGGCCTTTGACCCCGTCCACGATGGATATGCGCCTTATAGCCAGCAATGGGTGCTGAACATACAGCGCCAGTTGCCGTTCAACACTTTCCTTACGGCTGCATGGGTGGGAAACCGGGTGATTCACCTGCCAAGTAAGCTCAACACTCCTGACCAGCTTAATCCGCAGTTCCTCTCTTTAGGCTCGAAGCTCTCCGATGTCTTCGCTCCAGGGCAGACACAGTTGGATGGGGTGAACCTACCTTATACGAATTTTGTGAACGACTTCGGTGGATCCGCCACCGTAGGACAGGCACTGTTACCGTTCCCGCAATACTCTTATATTTTTAATAACTTTGAAGGTTCCGGCACGACCTACTATCAGAGTTTGCAAGTGGAATTGGACAAGCGCCTGAGTAATGGTTTGTCGTTCCTAGTCGGGTATACCTTGTCACATCTGCTCGACAACGGCGGTAGCGGTTTCTCGAGCTTCGCAGCGAGTGCACTCAACAAGTACAACCAGAAGCCGGAGTATGTTGTTTCGGCTGCAGACGAGCCGGAGACGCTGAAAGTGAGTGGTGTATACGAGCTCCCGATCGGCCCCAAAAAGCAGTTTTTCAATAATCATGGAATAGCAGGTCAGGTGCTTGGTGGTTGGCAGGTTGGATGGATTCTTGATTATGAAGC
>CALMVK010000123.1:1356-19104 GCA_937873145.1 uncultured Granulicella sp.
TAGCAGGTCAGGTGCTTGGTGGTTGGCAGGTTGGATGGATTCTTGATTATGAAGCCGGCGTCATGTCCACTGATATAAGCGGTTCACACGGTCCATATGAAAGCGAGATTCCCCTTGCCGGAACTCAAGGTAACGACAACCGACCGAACAGGGTTCAGGGGGTTAGTCTAAAGACAGCTTCATACACCCAAGTGCGCAACCAGTTCAAAGGCACCGGGCCGATTGCCAACGTCTTCAACCCCGCAGCATTTGCACCAACACCAACACAGTATGTTTTGGGCAATGCGCTAAGAAACTACGGAGCTATCAGGAACCCTGCCCTCTATAACGAGAGCGCTAACATCCGGAAGCGGTTCTTCTTTGGAGATCGCTTTCAGGGTATCCTGCAAGTCGACTACTTCAATTTGCTGAACCGGACGCAGTTCAACGGACCGGATGTGAATGTGCTTGATGGTACATTCGGTCAAGTTATCAACCAGGGATCACAGATCAGCAATCGACAAGGAGAAGCTCAGTTCCGTCTAGAATTCTAGTTGGATCTCCATCACTGGTTAATTCTGCGGGCTGCGAATGCAGCCCGCAGCTTTTTAATTCAGCCTTTATACTTTCTTCCATGCGTTGTCTTAGACGTTTTCGCAGGCAATCCGTTTTGGCATTCCTAACGATCGGTTTTGGCATCTTCAGCAGAGACGCTAAGGGCCAGGACTGGAGTGATGAGGTAACTCCGCAAGTGCAACAGCTCTACGTCGACGCAAAGATGGCGCGACAACGTGGAGATACACAGGGCTCCATCGCAAAGTATCAGGCCATGCTGAAGCTGGCTCCTCACCTGGCGCCGGCCTATAACAACCTCGGTAGCTTGTATTTCGACGATCATGCCTATGACAAGGCAGCAGATGTATTACGGGCTGGGCTGGCGCTTGATCCGGGCATGAACACCGCCCAAGCGCTGTTAGGCCTGAGTGATGCCAAGCTAGCCGCAACGAAGAGGCGAAGAAGGAGTTAGAAGCGGCCCTTGCCGCTAATCCGGCTGACAATCGAGTGGAGCTTGCACTGGCTCACCTGCTGATTGCTACTGGCAACGATGAGGAGGGCACGCAGCGTTTACGCAGCTATTTGGCGCGTAGTCCCAAGGATCAACAGGCCTGGTATTTGCTCGGGAAAACATATCTGCAGTTGTCGGAGAAGTCGTTGGCTCAAATCAACGCCATCGATCCCAATTCGGTAACAGCGCATGAGATCACCGGTGAGATCGACGAGAGCATGCATAACTATGATGGAGCACTTGCGGAATATAACAAAGCAGTTCAGCTTGCGCCGGATCAGCCGGGCGCACACTATCACCTTGGCAATGCATTTTGGCTTCAGGGGAAATGGGAGTCGGCCCAAAAGGAGTTTCAGGCGGAGCTGCGCAACGATCCCGCAAACTGTACTACGCAATGGAAGCTGGGCAATAGCCTTCTTGCCGAAAACAAAGCTCCTTCCGAGGCAATCATCCCGCTCGACCGAGCCGTCGCGGCATGCCCTGGTCTGATGCAGGCTCGGGTAGATCGAGCGAGTGCCTTGATTAAACTCGATCAACCCGCGAAAGCGATGGATGATCTTCTGATTGCTGAAAAAGACAGCCCACGGGAGCCATCTATTCATTTTCTGCTTGCAAAAGCGTACAAAGCCTTGGGAAGAGCAACCGAGTCAAAGATGGAAATAGAGAGCTTTGGTAAGCTGCAGCGGGAAGCTGGCGAGGCAACAGCGGGGCAGGCAAAAGATGTGATGCAAGTCAAAGATTCCTCGCAGTAGCAGGCTGCGCGCGAAGTATATAGCCACCACCCTTACGGTACGGTGTAAATTCCTCATGAGATCATCCATGGCCCACAGAAAAGTATGTGTACAGAACAGCAAAGAAACACGCACAAAGACTTATCTTTTACTCCTTGAGCTCTTTTTTAATGTAAGAGCCCGGTTTGCCTCGTCGCCTGCTCATCGTCGAACTGGTCCGGATCATTTCCAGCACATCACACGAGTAGTGCTGATTCTTGGCTTGATTTTTCTGAATAAGGCTACTCTTATTGCGCAGGGATCGCAGCTTAGTGGACCGGCTGCCAGCGTGAATCCATTCATCGGCACGGGTCGCAGCGGGTCTGTGCCTTCCGACTTAGGCGACAGCAAAGAAAATCTGTATCCCGGCGCCGTGGTGCCCTTTGGTATGGTGCAGCTCAGTCCGGACACAGAGGATAAAGGGTTCGGGTACCACTCCTTCCAAAACACAATGCAGGGTTTCAGTATGACCCACATGGGTGGTGTGGGATGCGACAACTCAGGCGATGTCTTCTTTACCGCGACCACTGGCCTTGTCACGTCGCGTATAGAAGAGTTTCAGTCGTCCTACACGCACGACCAAGAAGCAGCCGCACCTGGGTACTACCAGGTTCGTCTGCCGCGATGGAACATAAACGCGGAACTGAGTGCAACAAACCATACCGGCATCGCACAATTTATTTTTCCAGCCGGGCAGACAGCGAACATTCTTCTTCCGGTCAGCCATACACTCAACCACACAGTTGCCGCGGAGGTTCAGGTCGTTGGAGATCATGAGATTGCCGGCTACGTCGTAAATGGAACGTTCTGTGGGAGCAGGCAGACCTACAAGATTTATTTCACGATGACTTTCAGTAAGCCCTTCTCTTCCTTTGGAACATGGAATGGCGAGAAGGTCAATCAACAAAGCAGTCAGGCAGCCCAGCTGGTGGACGGAAGCCGCACGGCAACCCAGACCAGCGACGCGCAGTGGATTGGAGGATATGCCTCGTGGCCGGCTTCTGCGAAGCCGCAAAGCATAACGGCAAAGATTGGAATTTCCTATGTTGATCTGGCCGGGGCAAGAAACAACCTGAAGACAGAAGCAGCGGAGAAGAGTTTCTCGCAGGTTCGGAGTGAGTCTGGAGTTGAATGGAACAAGACATTGAGTGTGATCGACGTAGCTGGAGGCACAACCGACCAACGGAGGGTTTTCTACACAGCCCTTTATCATTGCCTGCTGATGCCAAGTACCTTTAGCGACGTTGATGGGCGATATCTGGGATTCGATGACAAGGTACATCAGGCTCCTGTCGGACATCCTATTTACGCTAACTACTCCGGTTGGGATATCTATCGCAGCGAGATGCCATTGTTGGCGTTGATTGAACCACAGCAAACGGAAGATATGGTTCAGTCCATTGCGCTGATGTATAAACAGGGCGGCTGGATAGACCGATGGCCGCGAGCAAACCAGCATACCAATGTGATGGCAGGCAGTCCCCTTAGCATCGTCGTCAGCACGGCATGGCTGGACGGCCTGCACGATTTCGACATCGACACCGCATGGCAAGGGATGCTGCTCGATGCGACTCAGGCTCCTCCGCCTGGCAAAACCTATCAGGGCGAGGGTGCTATTCAGTGGATCAACCAAGTGCATTATGTTCCGGATGACAAGGAACAGTACGGTTCAGTCTCACAACTACAAGAGGACGTGCTCGCCTATGCTTCTCTTTACAGGTTGGCCTTGAACCTGGGCAAAACCAAGGATGCGGAGATGTTGTACAAGCGTTCCTTGTACTACCGTAACCTATTTAATCCGCAGGATCGATTCTTTCGTCCGCGTAATGCTGATGGCCAATGGGTTCCTGATTTTGATCCTTCGCAGAGTGATCATGGGTTCATCGAAGGTTCGGGCTGGCACTATCAGTGGTTCGCCCCTGCAGATATGGTCTGGCTCATTCATGCTATGGGCTCTGACCTCTTTAATAGCCGTTTAACTACTTTCTTTGATTACAAGAGTCCAGGCTGGTATGGCAACTACTACAACCCCTACAACGAAACCGATCTGGAAGCTCCGTTCGAGTTTAATTTCTCTGGCAGACCGTGGGAAAGCCAGCGCGTTGTTCGCCGTATTTTGAAGGAGAACTACCTTGATACTCCAGACGGCATTCCAGGCAATGACGATTGTGGAGAAATGTCGTCATGGGCAGTGCTGAGCATGATGGGGATGTACTCCATTGACCCGGCCAGCCTGGCCTATGAACTGGTCAGCCCGGTCTTCCCGAAGATCACAATTCATCTTCAAACTCCTTATACCGGCAAGTTATTTCAGATCGAGACAACGGCGAATCCTCAAGTTAAGCCGTATATTCGATCCGTTCAGCTCAATGGTCAGACACACGCACATAATTGGATTTCTTTTCAAGATGTAAGCGCCGGTGGAACGCTGCATGTCGCACTTAGCAGAAGCCCGAACAAGTTTTGGGGTTCAGCGGCAGAGGATACGCCTCCCTCATTGAGCGATGTTCAGCCGTGAGTAGGGCCGGGGAGCTCAATGCGCTAATGGCAAGAATAAAAAGGCCGCAGAGGACTTCTACGCTTATCCGTGCATGATGTTAGAACCTGTTCGCGATCTTCTGAGGAAGAGCACGAGGAAGGCGAGCGAACCTTTGCACGGCTGGATAAGTACAGAAGAGTGCGAACGCCTCGTGCTAGTAACTAGATTGTGAATAGCCTCTTGGATGGATCTAGCTACCGTAGCGCGAAGACTGAGCTGAGAAGCTTCCTTCAAAGATCTCTTCAGTCGGTACGCCTACACGCTGCAAGAAGTTGATGAAACGTTCATTGAATTTTTCCGTGCTGAATCCCTCAGCGTGGCGGCGAATGGAGGAAGAATCCCAATTTAATTGCTCAAAGCGCTCGATCGCATCCATCACATCTTCCGTAGTCTGTTCGTTGAAGAAGACACCTGTTTCGTTTTCTAGGATGGTCTCCACGGCTCCACCGGCACGGTAGGCTATCGTTGGTCGGCCTGCTGCGGCGACTTCAAGTGGGGCCATACCAAAGTCTTCTTCTCCTGGAAAGATGAGCGCTCGGCATCGGGATACGTACTGCTCGACATCCTCATCGGATAACCGACCCGCGAAGTGAATCGTGGGGCCGGCATTCACCTTAAGAGCTTCGAGCGCAGGACCTGTACCAATGACAACGAGCTTCCGTCCCAGCCTGGTACATGCGCTCACGGCCAGGTCGATACGTTTGTAAGAGACAAGTCTTGCCAGGACGACGTAGTAGTCTTCTTGTTCTCGAGACGGCCGAAATCTATGGATGTCGATAGGGGGTGTGATGACTTCGGAAGAGCGGTGATAGGCCTGTTCGATCCGCGCCGCCACTGTTCTTGAGTTTGCGACAAAGTGGTCAGGTTGTCGCGATGCCTCTTCATCCCAGAGACGAAGGCCGTGAATCATCGCGGACAGGATCTGTCGAACGCCGCCATTGAAGGATTCCCGCGCCGAGTAGCTGTCAAAGTTCCACACCCAACGCATCGGCGTGTGACAGTAGCAGATGTGCACGGCATTGGGATGGGTATGAACGCCCTTGACGTAACCCGAGGAACTTGAGATTACCAGGTCATAGCTGGACAGATCCAAGGAGCGAACGCCCGCCGGATAGAGTGGGAAGTAGAAACGATAAAGATCCTTCATCTTCGGAAAATTCTGCATCCAGGAGGTGTGCACCTTGACGCCCTTGAGACTCGGTGGCATCTTCTCCGGCAGCGCTACCGTGGCAAACAGATCGGCATTGGGAAACAAGTGATACAGCGCTTCGGCGACCTTTTCTGCACCGCCCATCTGCGTAAAGTAGTCATGAACAACAGCAATTTTCATGTTTTATTCCTTTTGGTGACTCATGTTTTTACATTGCACCGGAGCGACGCAAAACCGTAGCAAACGTTTGGGCGATGATGCGCATGTCGAGCCAGAGCGACCAACTTTCGATATAGCGAAAATCCCATTCGATCCACTTATCGAAGCCGACGCTGCTCCGGCCGTTCACTTGCCAGAGTCCGGTGATGCCGGGCCGCGCACAGAAGCGCCGCATAAGCACAGCCTCATCGAAGAGAGATACGTCACGCACACTCATCGGCCGGGGGCCTACAAGGGACATGTCGCCGATCAGCACGTTCCAAAGCTGCGGCAACTCGTCCAGGGAGGTGGCACGCAAGAAGCGGCCCCGCCGCGTGACACGAGGATCGTTGCGCATCTTGAAGATGGGGCCACTTGCCTCATTTGCGGCTTCCACCTCTTTCATCAGAGCTTCTGCATTCTGTACCATGCTGCGGAATTTATAGATGCGGAAGCGACGCCGCATGTACCCATACCTGGGTTGCGAAAACAGCACCGGACCTGGATCGTCGATGACGATCACAATGGCGATCAGAAGCAGGAGGGGAGACAGGATAATTAGTCCCAAAGCAGATACGACGATGTCGATGGTGCGCTTTACCGCCATGCGGACAAAGTGATGCTCCTTCTGTATGCGTAACTCCCGGAACAGGCTGAGGCCTGTTGCATTTTCCTGCTTGTGCGATGCGTAAATGTCTTCGAGATAAAGGATGCGCACACCAACCCCCTGCGCAATATTGACCGCCTCCTGCATCAGGCCGTAACAGGACTGCATGGGCATCGCAACTACAAGGACGTCTACAACGGTTGAGAGCAAAAGCTCGTTCAACTGATCGACGCGTCCAAAGTAGCGCGAAGCAATATCAGGAGCCATGTCGCTTGTATCGCGATTATCGACAAAACCCAGCAGTTCAATAGAGCGATGGTGCTGAATCCGCAGTTCGCGCCACGCTTTACCGGCGCGGCGCCCGCTGCCCAGGATAAGAACGCGCAATGGATTCTTGGAACTCTCACGATTTAGAATCCAGGCGCTGACAAAGATGCGCGTCGATTGATAGACAAATAAAGCAGAAGCTGTCATGAATCCAAGCGCAAGACCTCCGTAACTCCTATGGAAGAAGTATCCATGGATACTCATTAGGAGCCCCATCAAAGCAGCAGACTTAAAGAGGCCTCCTACCCGCGCCAAGATGCTTTGGCTACGGTCATAGACCTGCAGCAACGTGATGAGGTAGTGCCATGCAAGGGCGAAGAAGATGGCAAACAAAGCATCGAGAGCATTGATGCGAAGAGCGCTGAGGTGATACATCTCGTGAAGTGTATGCGTTGGCAGAAGAGTGAAGAAAAGGACGATCACGGAAGCGAAGATTCCATCCATAAGGCGACCGATGCTGGTTTGACGAGAGTTCATAGAGGTCTCCTTATGAGCGACTCCTGATCTGGTTGTGTGGTTCTTGCGGACAGGATGTTGGCAGGCCGGTGTGTTGGTTCTGTGTGACGCGGAACGTGCAACTCAGGAGCAGGGTTGGAGGAAGACAGCGCAGAGGATGACTCCTCTACAGCTTTTCTTGTTGCAATTGAAGAGCGGGGTTGAAGAAGCTCACCATAAACGACTGCAACTTGCTGGGCGAATGCCGTGATGCGGAAGCGTTCCAAGCCAACCTGAGCTTGCTGCTGCCAATGGGTGCGCTGCGCAAGATCGTTGGTGAGAACCAGCATGCAACGTCCGATCTGCTCGATGTCGCCCGGGGGGAAAAGCAATCCCGCCTGCCCCTGATCCAGCGCCTCGGGAATGCCGTCGACCTTGGAGGCGGCGATGGCGCAACCGGCTTCACGCCCCTCTGTAAGCACAAGCCCGAAGGACTCTCGCCGTGACGCCAGCAGGAGAACATCCGCCGCCCGCATATACGCCTGTGGCATAGGCTGAAAGCCCTCGAAGTGGATGCGATCTCGAGAAGCCACGCTGGCCGCGTGCGAACGAAACTCCTGGATATCCGGTCCGTCCCCTACAAGATAGAGATGCGCGGCGGGCATCTGGTCGGCGACCTGATCGAAGGCGGTGATGAGTTCAGTAATCCCCTTGCGATGATTCATTCCGGCAATGGTGATCAGCGCGGGATGCTGCAGATTGGGCACTGCGAGAGACTCAACCGGTGGCAGTCGCGGGCTGCCGAGAGGACCATTCAGCACCACACGAATTTTCTTCAAAGGAACCTTGTGTGCCACAAGAGTGTCCGCTACAGATTGGCTTACAGCGATGACGCGGTCAGCCATGCACATGATCAACGACTCTTTTTCATGCACGTTGTGCAGGTGGGAGACCAGCGGCAGCCGCAAAATCTTCGCCCAAGGCAAAGCGAGAAGCAGACCCGTGCGCACATGGGCATGAAGTACATCGGGCCGGAAGGAGAGAATGTGGCGGCCCACAGCCAGGATAGCCGCAGCGAAACGAAGCGGCTTGCGGCTGGTGTCGACGCGGAAGTGGCGGACGCCGATGCTCTCCAGTAAGGCCTCGTGCCCTCCTCCGGCCGACACGAAAACGACTTCGTCCCCTCGTTGCCGTTGACCTGCAGCCAGATCAATTGCGGCGTTGACGATGCCGTTTCCCTTATCTGTCACGTCATTCAATATGTGTAGAACTCGCATAGGACTCCAGGATTTCAATACAGCAAAAACCGTTACTGGCGGCAGACGATCAGTTGACTGAAGCGACACTTCTCCGTGAAAGCATGGCCTTAATGGCGGCATAGTCGGAGATGCGCGGGCGGAGATCAGGTATCGAAGCGCGGAAGACAAAAGGGATTGCTCCCAGGATAAGAACGAGTCGAGCTGTCGTTGAAATCAGCAACGCGATGGCCGCGCCTAAAATGCCAAGTTTTGGAACGAGCCAAAGCATCGTGGGAATACTAAGGGACAGGCCGACAGCCTGGAGAATCGTTACGATTCCTGGTCTGCCCAGCGCCATGAAAGATTGCGCCAGCACAAACACGAGGCCGGATAACGTAACCTCAACGACAAGAATGCGCAGCGCGTTGACCGCGCTTACATAGTCCTTGCCATAGAGAAGCCGCAAGCAGAATGGCCCAAAGACACAGACGCAGAGTCCGCACAGGGCGGTGATCGTGGTGCTAAGGCGGGCAGAGCGTGCCGTAAGAGCCAAAACTTCGTCCTGCGTACGCCCGGCGGCTTTGGGAAATAAAACCATGACTACTGAATTCTGAAAAAGATTCAGCATGCGCGAAAGGCTGAGCACAACGACGTACGAACCCATCGCACTCGGGGTGAGCAGGCTGACGACCAGGACTTGATCGACCTGCAAGGCTAAGGTTCCAAGCAGGTCGATGCCGTAGGAACGGATTCCGTAGCTCAATAACAACTTGCAAGTAGATAGCTTGAACGCTCCGGGACTGAGCCAGTCGAAGCGCAGCCGCATGAGCAGCAAAGCAAAGGTGGGAAGCGCGGCAAGGATGTAGGAGAGTCCAGCGGTATACGGCGTAAGTTTATGTGCAAGCAGGAAACCGACCAGAATGGCCAACGTAGCAGCAGGGCTAAGCGTCTGCACCAGATTGGACACGGTGAACTCGTCGGCCGCCTCCAGGATGGCCCGACCGGCCAACGTCATGGAGCAGATCGGCGTAAGCAGGAGAAACCACTGCGCGGAGCGGATCATTGAAGCGGGGTACTGGTGCAGCCATCTGGGCAAAAAGAGTGCGCCGATCACCGCAGCCGCGATACCCAAGAGACAGCTCATGACCATCGCGCTGGCTTTGAGTTCCCGCTTGAGTCCGGGCTTGTGCCGAAGATAGTAGATGACAGAGCTTGGGACACCGAGCGTGGTAGCGCTGGCCAAGAATAAAGACCAAATGATCATGGCGGCCAGTTCCCCGCGGCCTTGAGGACGCAAGGCTCGAGCAGTCAGAATCCCGGTCGCCGCATTCAACACCAGAATCCCGACCTTGCTGCCAATCGACTGAACAACCGCGAAAAGTCCCGAGATCTTCGCTTTTTGCCCAGCTAACGCCTGGGCATTTTCACGCTCCTCCGTGAGGGGAAACGCTGTCGAAGCCAAGGCTTGTGCCGTACCGGCCCGAGTCCCATCTGGGCTCTGGTCGAGAAGCAGTGCGGCCTGCACCTGAGCGCTTTCATTTACCGTTCCGCCTGTCTTCATGCGCCTGTCCCTTCGGAGTCTTCCACGGTGAGCGCCAGGCCGGACGTACCTGCCTGCCAGCTCTGGTTGGCCGCTTGCAGGTTGCGTTTCTCTCGGCGCCGCAAGGGGAGCGCGGCATAGAGTGTGTGCAGTTGGAGAAGGAAGCGGTCCTCCGAGAAACGTGGGCAAATCGTCAGCATGGCTGCCCGCTGCACCGGTTTTAGTTCCTCAGGATGCGTGACCAGGTGAAGCATACGCGCGGCGATCATGGATGTGTCTTTCGGATTGACGAGCCACCCCGTCTCGCCGTCGGTGACAATCTCGGGGATCCCTCCAACATTTGCCGCCAGCACGCCGGTGCCACTGGAAACAGCCTCTACCAAGACAAGGCCAAAGGGCTCCTGCAGCGAGTTGAGAACCAGCACATCGATTGCGCGCATGATGTGTGGAACATCACGACGGGCACCCAGGAAGTGCACACGAAGCTGCAAACCCAGTTGATCACGAAGCGCGAGAACCGCATCGCGGTACTCGTAATCTTTGTTAAAGATCGCCTCGCCGACAATCAGCAGGTGCGCGTCCGCGTGGGCAGCAGCGAGCTCTGCAAAGGCGGTTACAAGCTCCCGTAGGCCCTTCCGAGGGGCAATCTGCCCGATCTGGCAGAACAGGAAGGCTGACGCAGGAAGCCCCAACTCGGTACACAAAGCGCTGTGGCCTTGGTCGCTCTCTTGGTTAGAACCGTGCCGCGCCTCTAAGCCAGATTCCTTGGCTGGAAACCTGCGCAGGTCAACGCCGTTATACAGGGTTGCCACGCGATCGCCAAAGGATGCCTTGGCTACGAACGCCTTTCCTGTAGCGTCCGAAACAGCAAAGGCTCGGGTACGACGCGAACTCGACACAAGCCATCGAATGGCGGTGCTGATGGGATGGGACGGCAGGATGTCATGAACATGCCATACAACCGGGATGTCTGTGCCAATCGAGGCGACTGTGGTGATGATCCCGGCCCGCACTGTATTGGCATGCAGCAGATCAGGCGCTGCCGACCGAATCTGCTTTCGCATGATACCGATCGCACGCACAAGTGACCCGAGATAGCCAAGGAGCAGGCGTGGATTCTTGGTGAAGCGTGCTTGCACGGCAGGCATCGTCAAGCAACGAACGCCGGCCATCTCCACCTCCGCACGCAAGGGTCCGGTCTCCGCGCACAGTACGAGTGGCTCGTACATCTGCTGATCGAGCCCGCGCAGCATCTGCAGCAGAACTCTTTCAGCGCCGCTTACCTCGCCGGTATGGTTGGTGAAGAGTACCCGTGTTCGGTCTTTTTGCGACATAGGTTCTCCTGTTAAGCCAGCCACTTACTTGAGGGTGGTCGGGTCGAAGTACAAACCCAGCGCGCTGGCCCGAATAAAGCGAGAGTATTTTTCGAGTTTATTTTGCGGCACCAGAAGCATATCGCCAGGCTGAAGCATCATGTCTCGCTCCAGGTCCTTGGATGTGTGGATGTCGTGCAAATTCAGCATGTGTACTTCCGCGTTATCACCGTTGATCCTGCGGAAAAGATACACATGCGTGTCGTAACCGCCGGGCTTAAATCCTCCTGCCAGCAGGACCGCTTGCAACGCTGTCGTGTTCTGTCGGATCTCTACTTTTCCTGGGCGGTCCACCTCGCCGGACACGACAACGAACGGCTTGTCAAGATCCTTGAGCACCACATTCAGCTCGGGATGATTGAGCCGAACGGAGGCCTTCTGAAGAATCAAGTCGCGCGCCTGTTCCAGAGTCAGGCCACTCAACTGCACATCGCCGACGATGTCGAGGCTTACATACCCATCCGGCTGCACGGTTACTGTCTGGTTGAACTCCGGCGTGAGTCGATACACCAGATCCAGGGTGTCACCAGCGCGCAAAACGTAGCGTGCACGGGTATGCAAGGTTTCATCGGCTTGCACGGTGCGATGCATGGCTCCCATAGCCCCGATGAGGCACAACGTGCCCAGGAGCGCGGTCCGGATTGCAGATCTGATGTTCATACGGTATCTCCTTGGCACGCACTCTGAGGCGGTTACAGCCGGTTGTAGATCCAGTCCGGGACAAGATATTGACGCTTATTCAGGACAAAGCCGGCAATCTTGCCTTGCACCAACTCGATCGTTCTTTCAAGGGTGCGAATGTGGGCTTTTGTTGTGCGATTTGCCTCCACCACAATCACCACACCGTCGACCAGGGACGCCACGCTGAACAGGTCGCCGTTCTTCTTTGGAGAAGGACAATCCATGAGGACATAGGTGAAGTGACGACGCAACTGCTGCAAACACGCCTGACGGTAGCGAACGTCTGTCTGCCATGAACTGATGGCGGCCGTGCCGGAATCAGACGAGCTGTGTTCCAGCCGGTAGATCTGAGTGTGATTCACAGCAAGGCAATGCGCAGCGAGGTCGCCCAAATTGCCTGTATAGGTCGCCAAAGCCTGCACGGAGACAATCAGAACAGAGTTGGCTGGGTTCATGGAAAGCTGTCGGGCTAGCGACTCCACGACATAACTGACGCCCTCGCCGCTGTTGGCCGACGTAAATGCAAAGGAAGGGGAAAAACCCTGAGCGGGAGAACGCTGAAAAAGGCTCTGCAAAATTTGGTCGTACGCTGGAACGCTTTGCACCTCGATAAAGCTCATCCTTCTCCTTTCACGCGTTTGCCACACTCTCGGCAAGCGCTTGCGGTTTACCGTACGACTGAGGAGACCTTATTGAGATCAGCGACCTCGCTCCATGAGCCTGCACCTGCAGGACTCGCTTCAGCGTGAAGCGCAGACCCACCTCGTGCAGTGTTCGCGATGCCTGCCGCCACAAGAGGCACCGTAGCCAGAACCGGATAGGAAGACGCCATCTCGAGCTCGCGTGCGCTGGCAAAGGTGGAACGTGAAATTTCAAAGTAAAAGACAGCACCACATGCGAGAAAGACAGCGGTAAGGGTTCCAAGAAGAAGGTCACTGACGGGCTTCGGGCTGACCGCAACGAAGGACAGCGTCGGCAGCTCGGCGATGGCGACGTTCAACATCTTGTGCTCATCCATCGCGTCCGCAATCTGAGCCTCATCCCGTTTCTGCGTGTAGAGTTGGTAGTCGTTCTCTAACTCATCCACGTGATGCTTGGCTGCACTAAACTGAACCGTCTTGCTTTCGAGCGAAGCAAGCTGCGCCTCAGACAGGCTCACCTGTTGCCGCAAGCCGTCGAGTTTGCCCTCAAGCCCCTTGATCTGCGTGGCCGTAAGCGCGGCGGCAGAGGTCAACTGCTGCCAGACTGGGTTCACATCCGTAGAACGCTCCTGGCTGCTGGAGTCGTGCATCTCCGCAAGCGCTACGTTGGTGCTGTCGATCTCGTGCTGGTTCTCCGTGACGAGGCGGTCGGTTGGCTGAAATTTGGTGATCAACTCTTCCCGCTTGATCTTCAGTTGCGCCAGAAGCGTCGTGAGCTGCTCTACAGAGAGCTGATACGGGACTGTTTTCTCGAGCGTGCGCTGGCGAACAGGCATGCTGCTCATCTGTATCTGCGTGTTGTTGAGTCGATCCCTGGCATCCATCAATTGAAGCTCAGTGGCGCGCTGTTCCGTGTTGAGATCCGTCACCTGCTTTTCAAGCGTGGTCTCAGTCTCCGGAAGAGAGACTACCCCCGTCTGCTGCTGCAACGTCGCCAACTGCCGCTGAGCTGCTTCGAGCTCATTCTTGTAAGCCGAAGCTTGTGCCTCAAAGAAGGAGGAAGCGCCCGCGGGCCTTTCAATCTCACGCTCCTTGGCTAGATAAGCCACAAGGAGGGTTTGCAGGAGTTGCTGGGCCTGCTGAGGGCTCTTGGCGCGCACAGCGACATGAATGATATTCGACTTCCGGACCGCATCGATGGCCAGATTTTTACGGAACTGCTCGACCAGCTTCTGGTGCTTCTTGATCTCGGCCTGGGTGCGTCCGTTAGGATTCCAGTCTGGTGCGACTACTTTTTCCGCAAGCTCCTGGCTGCGCAGAACTTCTATTTCAGAGTTCACCTGCTCTTCGGTTACACCGGTCGATACGGGACTGGGTAAAGTGCGTTCCGGCGTGACCACAAGGTTGCCGCGCTCGTTTTGCACAAGCACTTTCATCTCGGATTCATACATGCGCGGAGCCGTGAAAACGTAGACAGCCACTAAGGCAATGACCAGAAAAAGCAGGCCAAAAGCCAGCTTCCAGCGACGAGCGAGTGCCTGAGCGACAGTGTGGATGCCAAGCCCCGCCTCATCCTGCTGTTCGACAATTCGTGGGTACTGTGTCTGTTGCACATGGGACGGCATGGCAGGCATTGTGAGCGACATAGTTCGCGCCTCTCCTGGATCACTGAAGGTTTACCTCGCAAGGTAGTCTCGACGGGGCACAGGCTGAGTTCAGGTACAAAATAAACCTATAAATTTGAGCAGTCTCAGTATCCCATAAGCGTTGTAAAGGTGGCTAGGAAATTTATGAAAATCAACGCGTAGAAACCAGACACCGTGGTTACCTTTAGGCAAGTAGCGCATACAACAAGCACGCCGATACTAAGCGCATACCGTGCACGTACAGGCCAAAGTGCACCGATGACGATGCACTTTTCACGTAAAAAGGCAGAGGTTACAAAAGTCTAAGCGACCCGAAGGTAGGCAGCGAGCTTTCAACGCCGAGGGCGCCCTCACAGAGAAGCAGTCAACATACACAAGTTGATTGACTGGCGAAGCTCTAACTCAGGTCAAGTCCAAAGAGATTGGTGATGACGAAAGTTCCGGTGTTTGCCGGCTTAGCTCTCCGCTCGCTAGAACCATGCCACCTATGATCCAAAAGAATACTCCAATGGGGCCATTTAAAATAATGTTCAGCATCGATTGCGTAACGAAGGCTATGTGGACGGCTCCCGCGGAGATCTCGAACTTTGAATTGAGCGGGCCGGCTAACGCGTGGAAAACAAGAATGCAAACCGCGCCGAGATAACAAATCGTCCCGAACCAGCCGACGGAGTAAAGCAACTCAAGGAACGTGCTGTCATGAGGGCCGATAGCATCGTCATTCTCCGATGTGGGGTGGTCGATATCGGGGCTTCCCACACCCTCCCCGAAAGGCTCCCGACTTAAGGTTGCTAGGGCGCGTACGTATCCCTCACTTCTAGCCTGATAGCTGACGTCCTGACCGGGTGAAGAGAAAGATTGAAATCTTTCTCCGACGATATCGCTTATGCCAGGCAAGGTTGCACCCATTGCCGCGACACCGACAAAGATAATGAGCGCCGAAAAAATTCGTATCCGTTCGCGATTGGAGAGACGGAAAATAATGAAAACTATCCCGGCAAAGAACCCAAGCCAAGAGGATCGGTTAAGCGAAAGAATCAAGCCGATTAGGCCTGCAAGGATAGAGAAGTAGCGCAATTTACTTTTCGAGCTTAAAACCACCAGCAGAACGCTTGTCATGCACAAAGCAAATACGACGGGTGCGTTCATTGTGCTGAAGTCACGTACCTGCATGGGTTCCGGGCTGCCGAAAGTAGTAGTGCGCATATTTTCCAGCCAGATGCGATCCCAGGGAGGAAAGATGAAAAACTGGTAAACGGCATAGATGCCCAGGATCAGGGCTGCGTACACAAACGATTTCTGAATCGTTTCCTTGATCACGCCGTACTCAGACCAACTCTCTGAAAGAAAGTAGGCCAGACAAAGAGGCACGATCCAATTCAGGAGCGCTGGCATCATCTGAACGACGGAGTACTTGGTGAGCCCAACGCAGAAACCATACGCAATGGCAACAAGGGCGAGTAGGATCGGCCGGTTGCGCTTGTGAATTAAGCCGCGTGGACTCCTGACAAGCAGTAATCCCGACACAGCCGTGACGAGGTATGGCGTCAGCAAAATCAGGCTTGTTTCCTGAAAGCCGCCGTGGAAGTCTGCCATGCGACGCACAAAGGCGGACAAGAACCAGATCCAGATAACGAAGCTTACGTATTGCGGCTTACTTTTGAAGTAAAGAAAGACTGCCACAAACGTGCCCAGAACCGGATACAGCAAACGCAGCGGGCCGGCCGCACCCCCGACCGCGAGAACCGCGACCAGCAACGTGAACAACAAAACAACTACTGTCTCAGGCTTGGTTTTGGACGTGACGGCGCGCTTCGATTGCTCAGGAGCAAGCTGTGCAAGGGTGGCAGTACTCATGCGCTCGCTCCTCGTGAGACTACCTACATCGCCTGAACAAGAGAGGTGGATTCGCAAGTTCGCGTAGGCAAATAGAGTTTAGGTGTTGATTCTATGATACAGCATCCAGTCGTCTTCAACGAAAGACATTGTTGTTCCAGCTTCTCGATGCCACTCATACTGTGTTGCCTTAAGTCTTTTATGCGCGGTTCACTCTCATGCCGTTCAATGACTGCGCGGGTGGCTATTTTCCGCACGACCGACAAAATGTGAGAGGTGAGCAAGATGGTAGTGTCACTGCGGGACAACTGGCCAAACAGCATCTCAAGGACCGCGGACGAAGCGGGATCGATGCCTTCAAACGGCTCATCCAGTGGCAAAACCACCATTCGAAGGTTAGGCGCTAAAGGCTGGTCCGATCGGTTTAGATCAGAGGGACGGCTTGCCGGTTGATTGGGGTTAGGCGGAGTGGACTGGGTGGGTGATAGGATTGCGTCAAAGCCGACCCTTTTGCGCCGACTCCTGTCCATTACGCTGCTGCTGGCATTCTTTCTGCCGATGCTTGCGCCTCTTGCGGCGTTGGGGCAGGGGCCGGAGGCTCGTCTGGCGATGTGCTGCCGGAAGGGTGGGCAGCACCATTGCATGTTGGCGATGACGACGGATGGGGCTCCGCGTTGGACGGCTCCGAACCGTTGTCCGATGGGCTCGCGGAGTGTGGCTCCGGGGCATGGCGAGGGCGTGGGATTGTTGGCTGCGTCGCTGCGCTTTGGCGGAATTGTGGGGCAACCGGGCGTGCGGCGGCAGGCGGAGGCGCGGGCTCGGATCGCGCTTGACCGGGCGCGGCAGAAGCGTGGGCCTCCGGTAAGCGTTCTCTCCTAGACAGGTCTTCGGATCTCGGGCGATGTTTGGCGGTTCCTTGCGGGGATCGGCCGAACCTTAAGGCAAATACGGGGATTCTGGCTTTGCCAGAATGACGACGTCTTTGGTTGCCGCTCGACTTTCCATACGCCAATGAGCTTGCGTAATCCCAGCCTTGTGGAGGCGTGGGTGTTTCGTCCGGGGAGGACGCTGTGAATCAAAGGATGGGTTTGGTGTTGGTGGCTGGGGTGTGTCTGGCGCCGTGCGTGGGCGCGCAGGAGACGGTGGATCATGCTTCTTTGACCGGGCGGGTGACGGATGCTTCAGGCGCGCTGGTGCGGGGGGCGGAGGTGACGGCGCGGGCGGTGGCGACGAACGCCGAGGTGAAGATGCGGTCCGATGGTGCGGGGCGGTTTCGGTTTGCGTATCTGCAGGTGGGCGAGTATGAGCTGACGGTGCAGGCGGAGGGTTTTCGGGAGACGCGGCGATCGCTGGCGCTGACGATCGGGGCGGCGTTTGACGTGCCGGTGGTGCTGGTGGCGGGCGCGGCGGAGACGGTGACGGTGGAGGCGGAGGCACCGGTGCTGGAAGCGGACCGGAGCCAGATTGCGGGGACGATTTCAGAGAACGAGATTGCGAATCTGCCGTTCAATGGGAGGAACTTTCTGGATCTGGCGCTGCTGGTCCCGGGGGTGTCGCCGACCAATACGGCGGCGAATCAGTTGTTTGCGGAGACCTCGGCGGTGGGCGGGCAGGGGATCTCGGTGAGTAGCCAGAGGAACTTTTCGAACAGCTTTATTGTGGATGGGCTTTCGGCGAACGACGATGCGGCGGGGCTGGTGCAGACCTCGTTTGGGCTGGATG
>CALMVK010000124.1 GCA_937873145.1 uncultured Granulicella sp.
CTCCCGTCCCCTCCGCCGTCCAGCCTCTCTTCGCCCCCGGAGGCTCCCGCGTCGGAGGCCCCCGCGAGCTCGAATTCACCGCCCGCCTCGTCGCCTTCTAGAGCACCGGCCTCAAAGCGACAAGTTGAAGGGTTCACCCTCATGTGGGTAAAACCTTTTACTACGACACAACCTTACGCCATGCAGTACAGCCCACACGCCGTTGACACAACCCTTACGCCGTTGACACAGCCCGTCACCGTATTGCGATACAACCGAATGCGCCGTCATTCTGGCGAAGCCAGAATCCCCGTATTTGTTCTTGTTTCACCGCCACAAAAATTCAAGGAATCAACCCAAACCCACACCACAGCTACTCCCTTTGTTTGTCATTCCCGAAGGGAATCTGCGTTTGCCGTTGTTCTTGTCTGTCCTCATCCACGAACGTCCTCTCTTCGCCCCAAAACATGTCAAGCCCCCAACCTTGTTCAACGACACGTAACCTATTCAAAAGAAACAACTTAAACACATCAAAACACTGGCACAATCACCCCGGGCATCCTGTTATCCTTAAATCAACTACAAAAGAACCAGACCCAAACCCGACAAGTCCTTTCTTTTGACGACTTTACCCGTAAGTTCAATCGATAGACGACTTTAGCTGTATCTGTTCCTGCAAACTATTCATTCTATTGGACTTACAAGAATAGTCAGGGGGGGAGGGACCCCATCCCCTCCTGGGTTCTTTCCGCCCATTCGCCCTCGAATCAGCTTCACCGCAGAGAGAATCTAACCCCTCACCGGAGGGCCCGTGCCTGTTCTCAACCCCAGACCCAAGTCCAGCCCCATCCTGCTCTACGTCTTACTGCTGTCGCTTGTCTTTGCCGCCGGCGCGCGAGCACAACCTGGCACGCGCTCCATCGACCCCGCCGCTCCCGATCAGCCCACCGACGTCTTCGCCCGCGCGACCGCTCTCTACCAGGCCTGCAACTGGCGCTGCCAGGTCGTCATCCCCCCCAAAGCCGACGGCTCCTGTTACACGGTCTCCACCAGCCTGGTCTTTCCGCTCATCAACCTCTCGCGTCCCACGCTCACACTTGAAAACGCCTGCATCCACTACACCGGCACCGGCTACGCCATCGATACACGCGAGGCCCAACCCAGCCCGTCCTCGGTCGGCCTCGTCATCTCCGGAGGCTCACTTTCCGGCAACCCGCGCGCGCTCGGAGGCATTCGCCTCCTGCCCACCAGCAACGTCCACATCCGCGGCACCCAGATCGTCAACTTCAGCCACGGAGACGCCGTCGCCATCTTCGGCACTGAAGATGTCACCATCGACGGCAACTTCGACTTCTCTGCCAACCGCTTCGGCGTCCGGCTCTCCGGCATCAACTGCCGCCAAGGCATACCCGATCTCCGCTGCTCGAACGATGGTCCCGTCGCCCACTGCGCACCGATCTTCACTCCCAACTCCGGCGTCTGCGGCTACGCCGGCAACATGACCCACGTCGACCACGGTTCGCTCGACAACCTGGAGTACGACATCTACGAGCAAGCCGGCCCGCTCGCCTACGAGCACCTCAACGGCGCCTACGACCACCTCGAGCTCAACGGCGGAGGAGGAGGCATCTTCCTCGAGCAATCCCGCGCCACCACCGTCGCCTCCAACTACTTCGAAGCCAAGTCCGGAGTCTACCTCGTCCTCGGTGGCGACCCCGCCAACCCCAACCGAGCCGCCACCGGAACCTCCGTCCTGACCAACGACTTCACCCTCAACGAACATCCTTCGATCGTCATCAACAACGGCAGCCACGACCTCATCCTCAACAACTCCGAGGCCACCGGCGGCAGCCACAACCAATGCTTCCTCGATACCTCCACCGCCAACAGCATCTTGATGGCCAACAACACCGTGCTCAGCGAACACGCACTTTGCCGTAACGGACACCCGCAAGCGGCAGCCTCTGACCTCACCTTCGCCACCTTCTCCGGTAGTCCTGTTGCCGCGGATCGCATCGACTTCGTCTTCCGCCAGACCCCCGCCGGCGTCGCCTGGCTTGGAGGCGCGCTCATCCCTTCCTCCGCAAACGTCTGCCAAACCAGCGGAGCAGGCTGCAGCCCGGCCACCCTTGAGTACCACTCAACCTCCACCTCCACCTGCTCACCCACGGGCCAGGTCGTCACTCTAACCGACGCCGAGGGCCACCGCTTCAAAGTCGCCACCTGCAACTGATACCCTCGCCGTACCGCCTTGCGCGTCTTATCTACTGTAAAAAGAAAAGAGTTCATGACCGCCTCAGACAGCAAGCAGCTCCTCGCCGCGCTTGAAGCCAACTGGCAGGCAGAGATGGAGGGCTATTACACGTACACCGCGCTCTCCGCCGCGGAGTCCGACGCCCACCGGCGCAACGCCCTGCGCGGCCTCGCCACCGCAGAAAAGCACCACGCCGATCTCTGGGCCGGACGCATCCAGGCCCTCGGCGGCTCCGAGCCAAAGTACACCGGTGCCCCGTCCGGACAAGCCGACTCCCTGACCAACCGCGTCGGTGGTGCCGATCTCGCCCTGCGCCGCCTGGAGATCGACGAAGGCCGCGACATCGCAAAGTACGGCAAACAGCTCAACGCGCTCGGCGACCAGCCTAGCCTCGCCATCCTCCATGAGGTCATCGCCGACGAACGCGAGCACTACCTCACGCTCGGCAACCTTATCCGCTCCCGCGGCGCACTCCCGGCGCTCCCGCCCGAACAGGCCCAGGCCGCCCTCAACGAGCTCGTCGCCTCCCGCAACAAGGGCCACACACAAGCCGCCGGATGGGTCGGCGACGCCATCTACGGCATCAACGACGGTCTCGGCTCCATCTTCGGCATCGTCTCCGGAGTCTCCGGAGCCACGCTCGGCAACAGCCACTTCGTCCTCATCGCGGGAATCGCCGGCATGGTCGCCAGCGCGCTCTCCATGGGCTCCGGAGCCTATCTCGCCGCCAAAAGTGAACGTGAGATCTATGAGGCCGAGTTCGCGCGCGAGAAAGAAGCCGTTGAAGACAACGAGCCCGAAGCCCGCGAGGTCCTCTCGCTCAGCTACCAGATTCGCGGTCTGCCTGAAGAAGACGCGCAGCGCTTCGTCGAACACATCGCCCGCAACAAAGACCAGCTCATCCGCGCCCTCGCCCGGGAGCGCCTCAACACCACCGAAGAAGGTTTGAGCAAGCCAGTCGTCTCCGCGGTCTCAGGTGCGCTTTCTACCGCAGTAGGCGCGTTCATTCCCATCCTCCCCTTCTTTTTCACCACAGGCATGCCGGCCGTCATCCTGGCAGCGGTCATCTCGTTGCTGGCACACTTCGCCGTAGGCGCAGCGAAATCGCTGATTACCATCCGCTCCTGGTGGGCGAGCGGCTTCGAGATGACCTGGATCGGAGCCCTCGAAGGCGTGGTGACCTACATCATCGGTATCGGCCTCGGAAGGATTGGCAGCGGCTAAGCAAATTCATAAAGCGATGCAGCTCTTCCATATCGCCGTCATTCCGGCGCAGCCAGGAATCTCCGTAGATGAATATCCATCTTGATCAGGCGGAGAAGTTGTTGGAATCTCATGCTGCTGGCAAGGAGACGTTGCGGGAATTGGCCGGGCGTTGTGGTGTGAGCGTTGGCTGGGCTTTCAAAGTGTCTGCCGCAAGACGGCAGACCGGGTAGACCGTGCGCGTTTTGCAACGTCGAGCCGGCAGCCCGATCGATCCCGAACGGGCACGCCGGTTAGGTCGAGAACAAGCCTGATATCATCCCGCGCGAGCGACAGGCCGAGCTTCAACTGGCCGGCCAGACAATCAGCCTGGCACACACGGCCAGGATCGTGAAGCAGTTGGGCCTGCGGCTAAAAAGTCGGTCCACGCCACCGAGCGAGATAGCGAAGCCAACCAAATCCGGCGCAAAGCGTTCGTCCAACGGCTAGGCGAGATCGCGCCCGAAGACCTGATCTACTTGGACGAAAGTGGCCTATCGACCCAGATGACCCGTGTCTATGCCCGCGCCCGGCGTGACCTGCGCGTGCACGCCGCCGTGCCCAGAGGCCACTGGAAGATCGTCACCCTCCTGGGCGCGAGAGACCACCGCGGCATGCTGGCCACGATAACCCTTGAGGCGGCTACCGACCGCGAAGTCTTCCTTGCGTCCCTGGACGAAGACGAGTGCTCTACCCGAAGCTGCGCGAAGGACCACGTCGTGGTCATGGACAACCTCAGCGTTCACAAGGTGCAAGGCGTGCGCGAACGGATCGAGGCTCGCGGGGCAACCGTGCTCTACCTGCCGCCTTACTCGCCCGGCCTCAATCTATCGAAAAAGCATGGTCGAAACTCAACAGGCACTCAGAGCCTTGGGCGGAAGAACAGAAGCAGCCCCTCCAGGGCGTCGCCCAGCTTCTCCCCTCCATCACCTCTCAGAACGCAACAGCATGGTGCCGGCTGCCCTTCAACGCACGATAGCTGCTAGAGAACAGCGCTAGCCGGTAATGATTGGAAATTTCTGAAGCCCTAAGCGAAGACTCCCACTCTCCGCTCAAGGAATCGTCATCGTCACCGCAACCACCTGCGAGGCACTCTCGCTCACCGGACCTCCCTGGGCGCTCGCCGTCACCGTGAAGCTGTAGCTTCCTGGCTTGGTGCCAAGATCGGTGCAGTTCCCGCACCCGGACATCATCGAAAGTCCCATCAGCGTACCCGCCAGCAGCATCGTCATCCACGCACGCCGGCTTCCGCGCCGCGCCCCAAACCTCCGTATCCGGAATAAGCCACCCGCAAACAACACCAGCCCTGCCCAAAGTGTCCGCGTCGCGCCCGGACCGTGGTTCTCGCCGAGGAAGTACGGATGGCTCGGATCTCCGCAGTCGTGGGGCGCCGCTGTCGTAAACTGCAGCGTGGTCGTTCCACCTCCGGGAGCGATCGTCGCGTTCACGAAGGTGCAGCCCGTCTCATACGGCAGGCCCGAGCAAGTCAAGGCCACCGGCTGCGCAAAACCGTTCACCGCCGTCACCGTCACCTGCAGAATGCCCGTCCGTCCCACTCCCAGTGTCATCGGCGTCGGCGTTACGCTCAACGTAAAACTCAGCGGTCCCTCCGGTGGAGCAGGCCCGGCAGCCGTAATCACCACCGTAACCCCCGCCGAAGCTGCCGGCTGGAAGTTCGCATTGCCGGCGTAGGCCACCGAGACCACGTGCGTCCCCAATGCAAGCAAGGACGTCGTGAAGCTAGCGGCTCCCGTCGCGTCGAGCGTACCTGTACCGATCAGCGTCGTCCCGTCCAGAAACTGCACCGGTCCGCCTGGCACCGCGAAGTTGCCCGCCACCTTGGCGGTAAACGTAACCGGTGTCCCTATCACGGCGGTCCGCACGGAGACAGCCACCGACGCCGTCGTCAGGTCCGGGAAGACGCGCACCTGGATCGTATTCGACTGCGACGGCGCATTGTTTGCATCGCCGGAGTAGCTCGCTTGCACCGTAAACAGACCCGCCGGAAAGTCTCCTGCCGTAGGAGGACACGCATTTGCCCCACCCTGCAAGTTCGCCGAGATCGTACAAAAGACGGTGTTATTAGCCAGAAAGTTGACGCTTCCCGTCAGATTCAGGCTCGACTCAATCGCCGTTCCGTCCAGCACCTGCCCAAAGTACATCGTCACAGGAGAGACCAGCGGCGTGTTCGTCAGCGGAGTACCACACGGAAAATTCGATCCAAGCCCATCGACGCAAAGCAGCAGCCGCAAGGAGGACGCAGCAATTACGACGGTATGCGTGTCCGTAGCGTGTAGAGGAGCTGTCGCCGTCGTTCCAGTCCACATAACGGCGAGCGCATGCGTCCCCACACCCAGCGTCGACGGCCCCGCAATGCTGGCCACGCCGTTGCTGCTGGTAGCCGTTCCGACCGACGTTCCATCGACAGAAAAATTGAAGGTACCCGCACCGCTTACTCCCGCACCCAGGGTCGCAGTCATCGTAAAACCCGTTCCGTAGGTAGACGGCTCAGGTGAGGCCGTCAGCGTGAGGGAACTGGCGGCAGCGGCCACAAAGGTGTGCGTTCCCGTCAAAGTCACAGGAGCGTAGTTCGCATCGCCCGAGTACACCGCCGTTACAGGAAACAGTCCGGGGCCCAACGTCGTAGAGAGGCTCGGCGAGATCAGAACACTGGTGATGTCAGGGCTCGTGTTGCCTGCTACCCCCGTTGCAGCTAAAACTCCCCCGACGTAAAAGGAAACACTCCCAGTGGGCGAAGGCTGGCCGGCAGCCACACTGAACGTGACGTTCAGCAGAAAAGTAGCACCCAGGCTTGAGGGATTGGGTCCTCCCCCAACCGTTCCCGCAAGCACCGGCAAGGCGAGAGATGCATGATTGAGCAGCACCGTCACACCGCCGGTATTCACCTCGGCATTAGTCGCTAATATCTCCAGGTTTGCCACCGGGTTCGCGAGCACCGCGCCGCCGTTCGCCAACACCAGATCGATCTTGCCGTCGCCATCGACATCGCCGGTAGAGATGCTGTTGATTCCCTGCCCAGCCAGGAAATGCATCTCCGCGCCGAAGCTTCCATCACCTTTACCCTGTTGCACGCTCAGGACGTATCCATCGCCAAGGATCAGGTCCGGAATGCCATCGCCATTCAGGTCCGCAACAGCCACCTGGTAGAAGTTGCGTGAGGGGGTCAGCTGCACCGGGTTCACGGGATGTGCAGCTGAAACGGGAAAGCGGCCATTCCCATCCCCGAACCATAGGTAAAGGTAGTTCGGCGCGGCACTCGTCGGAGCCTGCAGATTGGCGGAGAGATTTGCATAGGCAACGACCAGATCCTGATTGCCGTCACGGTCGAGATCGGCCGCAACCGCGGAGCCGATAAACGCAGGAAAGCCAAGCCCCCCAGAGGCGACCGGGATAGCGGGACCGTTGAAGGTAGCACTGAGGGCAGGCGCCGTACGCTGTCCAGAGATGGTCAGAGATCCGTCAACAGAAAGGTCGCCCAAGGGCTGGGAAAACGTCGGATCGTTATACGCCGAGTAAAGGTTGAGATGTCCGTCGGCCTGAACGAAGAAGTCAGATACAGGTTGCGTGCTGGCATTGCGCGGGGTGAAAACTCCCGTAACCGCGATGTCATGCGCGAAGAGGCCGCAAGGGCGACTTCCGTCAATCTCAAAGTCGTAGGCCCCCCCGCCGCCGAAAGGATAGTGATTTCCATTTAGAAAATAACGAAATCCATCAAACGCGCGATTCACCACGATCGTGCCAAGCAAATTTTTTCCAAGCGCCGAAGTACCATAAAACAGTCCGGGAGACTGAGCACACGAAGGACCGAAGGGTGTCGTCACAGGATAAAGAGCCCCGAATCCACCCGTGCCGTCTCCGGGTTGGACTCGGAGGCCATCGGGCGTCTTGGGCAGCGCATTCGTTGGACCGTCCGCCGTCAACAAAATATCCAGGTTCCCGTCACTGTCCAAGTCGCCCACCTGCACTGTGCTCCACAGCCCGGGGGGACCGGTCGTAGAGGTGGTTGGAATCGGAGCATTGGGAGATCCAAGATAGGCGAAACTGCCTCCACCAAGACCGCGAAGCAGCTGGCTCTGGGTGGCTGAGGTCGACACCACCGCGTCCAGGGTACCGGATTGGTTGAATGCACCGAGCGCACCCGAAAGCGCCGGCTGCCCCGACGCGAACGCCTGCGATGTCTGCAGGCTTCCATCCGCGTTCCCGAACAAAATCGCCACGCCCTCCGGCGAATCTACCGCCAGATCGAGATTGCCGTCACCGTCAAAGTCCGCCGTTGCATACGAAGTGTGCCCCGGCCCCGCGTTGTAAATGCCCTTCAGCCCGAGATACGCCGTGCCGTTGCCCAGCAAAGCCGAAATCCCGGCCGGCGTCGAAGCCAGGGCATCCGGAAGGCCGTCATGGTTCAGGTCGGCAACCGTAATCAGGTGACCACCGTTGCCTGTCGTGCCGTCCAGCGACCCCGTTCCTCCGGACGACGTACTTTGAAACGTTCCATCGCCGTTACCGAAGAACACATCGATATGACCGTTCGCACCCTCGGCAATCAGGTCCAACCGCCCGTCCAGATTCACATCCTTAATTACCAGCGAATACACCCCGGAGATCCCTGTAACTCGCTGGAACCCCGGAGGAGGGTGATCCACACCGCCATTCGGAAAGCCTCCAGCGTAGAAACCCAGGATTACCTGTGCCGTATGCGCCGTCACCGAGTTCACCACCAGATCGTTCGCGCCGTCCCCGTTCAGGTCCACAACCGTCATCGGACCCACGCCGTCGGGAGGCTTCAAAAGCTGCACCGACGGAGTTCCTGCCCCGGCGTTTGCGTACAAATCCAGCACTATGCCCGTCTTTGTATCCCCCGCCACTACATCCAGCGGCCCGGCCGGATGCAATCTCGCCGCCTGCAGGAAGTGGAACTCATAGGGCACTGCCGAAGAAGAGATGAAACTCTGCGCAACCTTGGTCGAAAAAGTTCCATCGCCCCGGCCCGGAGCAACGGTCAGCGTCGTCATTACCTGGCCGGTTGTCGCGGCGTTGGTCACAGTCAGCCATCCAAGGTCCACATGACCCTGCCCCGTGAGATCCCCGATTGCGATCGAGTCTCCCGCCGTTGCCACGATTGCCGACGGACTGAAGTTACCCTTGCCGTCGTTGAGCAGAACGTGCGTCGTGGAGGCGGCCGGGGTTGCTCCTTGGTCTAGATAAAGCAGGTCCGGGTACCCATCGCCATTCACGTCGGCCGCGTACACCGCCGCCGGCCAATTTCCCGTTCCCACCACTTTCGGTTGGGCGAACAGCTGGGCGAAGGTCTGCGCAGCTCCCGGCTTCGCGAGACCAAGCGTCCACGCCGAGAGAAACAACATCACTGAAATACGCTTCAACGCATTGCTGATCAAACACATGGGGAGGACCAATTGGCTCTGTTTTCGAGAGCAAACACCACGAGCCTAGCATCCCCCCTGCCCAGCCGCATACGACACTTCTGGGGGATGTGGCAGAATGAAGATAGCTGGCATAATGAGTCGCCGGGGCGGCCCCCAACGCCATGAATCTGCCGAACTCCATCACGATGAGCCGCATCGCCAGCGTCCCTCTGCTGATCTGGTTTCTCAGCTCGCACTCGCCCATCCGCGAGCCCGGCGCGCAGGAACTCGCAGCTTCCGGCCTCTTCATCCTCGCCAGCATTACGGACGGACTGGACGGCTATCTCGCCCGGCGGCGCGGCCAGATCACCACCATGGGCATGCTGCTCGACCCCCTCGCAGACAAGCTCATGGTCGCCACCGCCTACATCATCCTCGTCGCCTACTGCCCGCAGATCGTGCCGCCCTGGATCGCCGTGCTTGTCATCGGCCGCGAGTTCCTCGTCAGCGGCCTCCGCTCCATCGCCGCTAGTGAAGGCTTCACCATTGACGCCAGCGAGATCGGCAAACTCAAAACTGTGCTGCAGATCGTCTCCGTGGTCGCCGCCATCCTCGCCCATCGCTGGGACTACTGGCTCTGGTTTCCGCACTTTCACGGCGGCTTCGTTCTCGGAGTTCGCTTCATCGCGATCACGGCCATCTACTGGATGACGTGCGTCTCCATCATCTCCGCCGTCGACTACTTCATCGGCTTCTGGCACAAGATCGACCACGCCAGCGAGCGTGCTCGCACCCGTCGCAAGACTACCCTGCTCAGCCGCAATCGATCTTCCGCAAGGAATCCCGAGCACTCCCGCCCGCTCTAACCTTCCCGCTACTGCCCTAGAATCACCGTTCCAGCCAATTGTTGGCTCGCCGCAATGCGCGCCTTCCACTCCGCCGGGCCGGTCTTGTGCACGCTCGTTCCATCGGCCGAAACCGCCACCGTTACCGGCATGCCTACCACGTCGAACTCGTAGATTGCCTCCATGCCAAGATACTCAAACGCTAGCAGCTGTGAGTGCCGGATCGCCTTTGAAACCAGGTAGGCCGCACCGCCTACCGCCATCAGATACACCGCGTGGTGGTCGCGGATCGCATCGATTGCCGCATCCCCCCGTTCCGCCTTGCCGATCATGCCCAGCAGCCCCGTTGACTCGAGCATCTGCCGCGTAAACTTGTCCATGCGCGTCGCCGTCGTCGGACCGGCCGGCCCCACCGCCTCGTCCCGCACGGCGTCTACCGGCCCTACATAATAGATAAATCGATTCGTAAAATCGACCGGCAGCGCTTCCCCGCGATTCAACATATCCACCATGCGCTTGTGTGCGGCGTCGCGCCCAGTCAGCAGTTTGCCCGTCAGCAGCAGCACCTCACCCGGCTTCCAGCTCTCAACCTCGGCGCGCGTCACGGTCGCCAGATCGACAGGATGCGCGTTCGACACGTCATACGTCAGCTTCGGCCAGGCCGCCAGCGGCGGAGGATCGAGATACACCGGGCCCGACCCATCCAAAACCAAATGCGCATGCCGCGTCGCGGCGCAGTTCGGGATCATCGCCACCGGCAGGTTCGCCGCATGCGTCGGGTAATCGAGAATCTTTACGTCCAGCACCGTCGTCAGCCCGCCCAGACCCTGCGCCCCGATGCCCAGCGCATTCGCCCGGTCATAGATGTCGATGCGTAGCTGCTCGATGTTCGTCAGCCCACTTGCCGCAGCCCGGCGCGCCTTCAGCTCCTGCATGTCGATCGGGTCCATCAGGCTTTGCTTTGCCAGTAGCATGGCCTTCTCCGCCGTACCGCCGATCCCGATCCCCAGCATGCCCGGAGGACACCAGCCCGCACCCATGCTCGGCAAAGTCTGAATCACCCAATCCGCCACCGAGTCCGACGGATTCAGCATGACGAACTTCGATTTGGCCTCCGACCCGCCGCCCTTGGCCGCCACCGTCACATCTACCTGGCGCCCCTGCACCAGCGCAACCTCGACCACGCTCGGCGTATTGTCGAGCGTGTTCCTACGTGAAAATGCCGGGTCCTGCAGAATCGACCCGCGCAGCTTGTTCTCCGGATCGAGCCAGGCGCGCCGCACACCCTCGTCGCACATCTCCTGCAGCGTCATCGTCGGCGGTCCACCCTCGGGACCTCTGAACTGCACCTCCAATCCCACCTTTAAGAAGATCGTCACGATCCCTGTATCCTGGCAGATCGGCCGATGCCCCTCCGCGCACATCCGTGAGTTGATCAGGATCTGCGCCATCGCATCCCGGGCCGCATGCGACTCTTCAAGCTCATACGCCCGCGCCAGGTTCGTAATGTAGTCCACCGGATGATAAAAGCTGATGTACTGCAGCGCCGCGGCGATACTCTCGATAAGATCGGATTGCTGAATCGGGGTCATCCTCGCTCCCTGACTCAGTATGCCCAGCATTGCGTGCACTCGCAACTTGCCTACGTCCTCTCATTCCCTGCTCCTTTTCACGCAAACCAGCATCGGCTCCCAACTACGTCCGTTCGTCTTTCGACCTCTACAGGCAAAGCTTTGGAAAGGAATCGACATCCTACCTCCTATTGCCTGGAAACACCTGTCCATCGGTTTGCTGGCAACCGACTTTGCCGCCAAGACCGACCATGACGACCCTTTCGCCCGAAAATAACTTGACCAGCCCGAGCCTTGAATCTGACACCCCCCCTTGGCAGGCCTTGCTTGACTCCGCCGGGGAAGGCATCTGGGGAGTCGATCTGCAGGGGAAATGCACCTTCGTCAATCGCGCCGCCCTGCAGATGTTGGGATTTACCGCTCAGGAACTGGTGGGCAAAAACATGCACCAGATGGTGCACCATCACTTTCCCGATGGACGCGTCTATCCAAGCGAGCAGTGTATTATCTACCGGGTCTTCTGGCACAACGAAACCTTCACCAATCTCGTCGATCACATCTTCCGCAAAGACGGCACGATGTTCTACGCCGAGATGTCTGCCCAGCCCATCCTCGTCGATGGGCACGTGCGGGGTGCCGTCGTCACCTTCCGCGATATCACGCAGGCCCGGCAAGCCGAAGAAGCTCTGCGCCGCAGTGAAAAACTTGCAGCAGTCGGCCAGCTCGCCAGCTCTATCGCTCACGAGATCAACAACCCCCTTGAAGCCGTCATCAACCTGCTCTATCTCGTGCGCACCGCCGAATCGATGGAAGACACCAAGACTTACGCCATGCTTGCCGAGTCGGAACTCGCGCGCATGTCCGACATCACGCTCCAAACTCTGCGCTTTCATCGCCAGCAAACCGATCCAGCTCCAGTTGACCTGAACGAAACCATTTCAGCCGTGCTTCGGCTTTACACGGCGCGCTTCCACGCCCGCAAAGTCCTGGTCCACCTCCAACTTCTGCCGACAGCCAAACCTCTCCTGCTGGAGGGGGATCTGCGCCAGGTGCTCAATAACCTCATTCGCAACGCCTACGACGCCATGCCCACCGGAGGCACACTACACGTACGACTTCGCCCGTCAACCTGCGCGAAGACAGGAGTTGCGGGCATACGGATCACGATCGCCGACACCGGGACCGGCCTTCTGCCGCGTATACGCAAGCATCTCTTCGAGCCCTTTCACACCAGCAAAGACGCGACTGGAACCGGTCTTGGGCTTTGGATCTCAAAGGGCATCATCGACAAACATCAGGGACAGATGCAGTTCCACAGCCGCCTCCAGGCCGAAGCTCCAATCTTCCCGGGAGCAATCGAATCTACATCGCACGGAACAACCTTTGCCATCTGGCTGCCCCTCGAGCCATCCTTCGCACAGCCCATTTCCTAATGCATGCTGCTCAAGCGATCCATCATCGCTTCGATCGCAAGCTAAGCCGGCTTACGGTTGAATACCGTTGAGTTTGCCTGGTCGATCGTCGTCATCAAAATCGTCTGTATGTTGACATGGACTGGACGCGTAGCCGCCCATACAATCGCTTCTGCCACATCCTCCGCCTGCAAAGGCTTCAGGTCCGCGTAGACCTTTGCCGCTCTCTCTTTATCTCCGCGAAAGCGTGTCTCCGAGAACTCCGTTTCCACAATTCCGGGATCGACCGAGGTTGCCCGCACGGGCGTACCGATCAGATCGATGCGCAGGCCTTCCATAATCACCTTTTCGGCAGCCTTGGTTGCGCAATACACAGCACCGCCCGCGTAGGTCTGGTGCCCGGCCGTTGAGCCCAGACTGATGACATGCCCGCTGCCGCGTGCCAGCATGCCCGGCACGACCGCCCTCGTCACCTGTAGCAAAGCCCTAACGTTGGTGTCGATCATCTCATCCCAATTCCCGGGATCGTCTTCGTACACCTTGGTCAAACCGCGGCTCAAACCCGCGTTGTTGACCAGCACCTCAATCTGCTTCCAGCCTTCCGGCAGAGTTGCCAGCGTCTCTCGCACAGCCTCCGAGTCCCGCACATCCAGGCTGACCGGGAGCACTTCCAGGTCAGCCCGCTGTGCAACCAGCTCTTGCGTCAACTCCGTAAGCCGGTCCATTCGCCGCGCACACAGAAGCAGCTTCGCACCTTGCTCCGCGAATGCCTTGGCCGTGGCCCGCCCAATGCCTGAGCTTGCCCCCGTGATAAAGACGACTTTCTTCTGCAAAGAAAACATGGATCACTCTTCAGAAAACACCCTTCCGGCAACGCCGCCCAGCTCATCGACGACGTTGCCGAAAGTCCACTATTGCGCGGAAGTACCAGGACCGGAGGTCTGCTGCACCCCGATCACATCGCCTGAGACCACCAGATTGACGCGCCGGTTCTGCGCCTTTCCAGCAGCCGTGCTGTTGTCCGCAACCGGATCCGCCTTCCCGTAGCCGGCAGAGCTGATGTTGTCCGGCGAGACTCCCTGCTTGATCAGGAAATCCTTGGTGGTGCTGGCCCGATTGTCAGACAACGTCTGGTTCAACGCATCCGAACCTACCGAGTCCGTAAACCCTTCCACCTGCACCTTGACCCCCGGATACGACTGGAAGATTCCGGCGATACGTGCCAGCGAAACCTGCGTGTTCGGCTTGAGCGTGTACTTGCCCGTGTCGAAGAGAACATCGGAGAGATTGACGACCAGGCCTCTCGAGGTCTCCGTCGTCTGCAGCACCTCGTTCAACTGCGCCCGTAGCTTCTCGCGCATCTCTTCCGCGCTAGAAGCACGCCGGTTCGCATCTGCAGCAGCCTGGTTAGCCGCCTGCTCCTTGGCCCGGGCGTTGGCTGCCTCGACGTCAGAGTTTGCTTGAGCCATCTGCGCCTGCTGAGCTTGCAACCGGGCATTATCGGCAGCCATGCGGTCCCGCTCGGCCTGCAGTTGCGCCTGTTGTGCCTGGGCCTGCGAGAGAGCTGCCTGGTCCTGCGCCTGGACCTTGGCAATCTCGTTATTCTGCTGCCGCTCCGCAGCTTTCTTGCGCAGCGTGTCGATGCGGGCATCCTCCGCCCGCTCCACCGCTCCGCGCGCGTAGGTGATCTCCATCTTTTCGTCGCGATGCTTGCTTGAATCCATCTCGGCGGCGTTCTTCAGGTCCAGATTGGCCTGCCCAAAGATCTGCGGAGAGTACTTCTCCGCGCCGGCAGCCTGCGCGATGCGCACCGCGTTGTAGGCCTCATAGAGCTCAAGCGGCGAGTGCTCGTTGCGCGTAATGGGATTGCTGTTCGTCTTCGCCCCGTCCGTCTCCTCCGCATACAGTCCACGCGGAAGTAAGGTCGCGTGGGCCGTCACCTTCTCAAGCACGCCGTTGGTCGCATCGGTATAGACATTCTTCAGCACCACGACATCGGACGGCGTCGAAACCGCATAATACGGCTCAGCCGTCACGATCAAACCAAACGATTGCAGCGGCACAGAGACCGAGATATTGTTCTTGGTTCCCGCTGGAAGAACCTCCGCCAGGCGTGTGGGGCTTCCATCCGGGCTGATCGCCCACAGGACGTAGGTCAGGTACTCCGGCCCGAAGCCGTTGGCCGGCGTCAGTCCCTTGAAGTTTGCATCGACCGTAATCTTGCCGCGCTCACTTTTGACCGTCGCTTCGCCTTTGGCGTTCGGCAGCAGATTGGTTCCTTCAAAGCCAATCTTGGTCGCGCCACTACGATGCAGGTAGTTCACCGCATCGATGTCACGGTTCACCACGCGAACTTTATAAAAAAAGATATCCCCATTCTGGGTTACCACCGCGCCTTGGGGAGCCGGGACGCTTGTAGGATTCGGCTCCTGCGACCAACCTGTTACCCCGGTCGCCAAAACACTGGCGGCAATCAAACTCGGTAAAGCAAACCTCGACAGCAAACGAACCTGCTTGGTACAACTCATACAACTCTCCTTGATCCTTGATCCTTGCCTTCGCACGTTAGCGCAGGCAGTCGTTATCTAGTAAGTAAGATACCTTTGACGAAACAAAGGTAGTCCAAATTCTCGCCCGCGCACGTTACGGAAGTGCGTACCAGGCACCGCGCCCGCTGCCTCGCATACTCAAGTACCCTTTCTCAAGGAGCTGCCGGAGATGCTGCTTGATCGTGTTACGGCTGGTGCCTGTCAGCGTCACCATATCGCTTATGGTAACGCGCCCATGCTCGCGTGCGTACTCCATGATCTGCAACGAAAGTTCGGGCAGCGCCGCCAGTACCATCCGTTCCCGCTCCACTTTTTTGGCCAGCCGCTTCATCTGTTGCTCAAGCGCGCGCAGGAAAAACAGCATCCACGGCTCCCAGTCCGGAGCTCCGCTGCGGATCGTTCCTTGGGTCTGGCGCAGTGCCAGGTAGTAGCGCTCCTTACTGTGTTCCACCACACTCTCGAGCGAGCTGTACGGAACATACGCGTAACCCGCGCGCAGCAGCAGCAGCGTAGTCAAAATGCGACTCAGCCGTCCATTGCCATCCTGAAAGGGATGGATCTCAAGAAAGACCACCGTAAACAGCGCAATCACCAGCAACGGATGCAACTGCCGCGTCTGGAGATTGCCTCGCATCCAGGCGACCGCCTCCGCCATCCGCGCCGGCGTCTCAAACGGAGTCGCTGTTTCAAACACAATACCCACCTGCCGCCCTACCTCATCAAAAGCCGCCACGTGGTTCGAGTGCGTCTTGTATCGCCCGCGATGGTGCGCATCCTTCTCGCTGTACTTCAGCAGATCCCGGTGCAGCTGCCGGATGTGGTTTTCGGTCGGGGTAATCTCCTGCCACGACTCAAAGACCAGCTCCATCGTCTCGGCGTAGCCGGCTACCTCCTGCTCATCCCGCGTCTCAAACGCAACGATATCCAGTTGCGAGAGCAGCCGCTCCACCTCGCGGTCCGTCAGCCGGCTGCCTTCAATGCGCGTCGAAGAGCCGACACTTTCAATGGTCGCCACACTGCGCAGCGCCGTCAGCCGCTCCGGAGCCAGCCGGCCCAGGGCTCGCCAGGCACCCTTGAACTCATCGAGCTCCGCGACCAGCCTCAGAATCTCCGGAGTAATCCGTAATGAAGAGGTATCGATCACCGCACCCAAGAATACACCCAATTACACCCAATTTCGTCTCGCCTAACTTTGTCACATCTCCGAAGCACAACCTTGTATCAACCGTCACCTTCTACTTTTAAGAGAGTCCTAGAATGGGAAGAAAGCCAACATCAGCCATGGACCAGATCCAGGACGAAAACGCGACCGAAGACACACACGCGGCAACCCTCCGTCTTGAGCGCAAGCATCCCCTCGCCCTCCGCTGGATGCACTGGATCAACTTCCCTGTCCTCTTCCTCATGATCTGGAGCGGCCTGCTCATCTACTGGAACGACTCCGACAACGCCTACCAGCACGCCCATCGCGTCTACCGCGTCGGCCTCGGCCGCTTTACCCTCTTCCGCTTCTTTCCCGACTGGTTTTACGCCAGGCTGCACGTGCCGTACCACGTCACCGAAGGCCTGGGCTATCACTTCTTCTTCATGTGGATCTTTGCCTTGAACGGCCTCGCCTGGGTCCTCTACACCTGGTTTTCCGGCGAGTGGCGCTTCCTCGTCCCTCAACGCCGCAGTCTGCGCGAAGCCCTCCAGGTCACCCTTGTAGACCTCCACCTACGCAAACATCTGCCCGCACAGACCAAGTACAACGGCGCCCAGCGCATCGCGTACAGCGCGGTCGTTTTGATGGGTGCGGGTGCGCTGCTCACCGGGCTCGCCATCTATAAGCCCACCTCCGCGCACTGGCTCACCACGCTGCTGGGCGGATATGAAATGGCGCGCTGGCTGCACTTCTGGCTCACCCTTGCCTTTCTCGGCTTCTTCGTTCTCCACGTTACGCAGGTCATGCTCGCCGGATGGAACAACTTCCGGTCCATGATCAGCGGCTATGAGATCCAGCGTGTCGAGGCACCGTCGCTCGAAGCAGAGAGGAGAAGCTGGCGATGAGCAACTCCGCAGCAAACAAGCCAACCAACGATGCCGACCGGGAGGTGCTCGCAGCCTCTCGCCAACGTACCCGGCGATCTTTCCTGGTAACCGCCGCCGCGGCAGCCGCGGCCTATGGTGCGTACCACCTTCTAGACACCGGTCCTGAAGAAGAGATGCAGCCGGTTGTGCTGGAGGACGCCTACCAGACCAACGCCGCACTCTCGCGCACCCTCTTTCAGAACCACGTTCTGGCTCCCACCTACCCGGTCAGCCGCGCGGAGACGCTGCGCATCAATGGCATCTACGGGCTTAAGAAAGACCTCGTCCCCGAGAGCTGGCGCCTGCAGCTGGTCGGCATGCGCAACGCCGCCAGCCATCCGCGCTTCGCCCCGGACGTGACCGCATGGGAGTACCGCTACCAGACCCCGCCGGCGAATGAAGACAAGGGCCACGACACAAAGGTGGACCCTAAAAACGACACCGCCACCAAGATGGCTCCCGAATCGAACGTAGGCAAGGCCCAGCAAGACGAGAATCACACCGGGCGTAAGCCGCGCGGCACCGAAGAGGCTGGGCAGAGCGACTCCACCCTGGCTCCCAAAACTCCCGGCCTGTTGCTCACCCTGAACGACCTTAAGCCGCTTCCGCGTCAAGAGTTGGTTACGCAGTTCAAGTGCATCGAGGGCTGGAGTCAGATCGTCCACTGGGCCGGCGTCCGCGTCCGCGACTTCCTCGACCTCTACCCGCCGGAGCCGATCGACGGCAAGGATCCCCGCTTCGTCTATATGGAGACCCCGGACGGCGACTATTACACCGGTTACGACCTCAACGCTCTTCGCCACCCGCAGGCCTTGCTCGTCACCGAGATGATGGGCGCTCCGCTCACCCAGCCGCATGGCGCACCCTTGCGCCTGCACATGCCCACCAAGTACGGGTATAAACAGATCAAGCGCATCGGCCTCATCGCCTACACCAACGACAAGCCCGACGACTACTGGACCAAATTGGGCTACGACTGGTACGCCGGCCTCTAGCCTCCTCCTCTTCTGGCCACCGCTTCGAGTACACTGAAGCCTAGCCGGGAGCGCACAAGGCGATGTGGACGGAGCGCGAAGAACTGACCGATGTACCGGAGACGGTGCCCCTGCACAGGCGGCCCGCTCGGCCCGCTCCCGAGTTGGATTGGCTTCCAAGCTCGGCTCCTGCGCAGGAAAACAAACCCGATGCCGAGGACAGCTTTTCAGTCATCGAGCTCTTCACCATCTTTGCCCGGCGCAAGTGGTTTCTTGTGCGCGCCACCTTGGGGACGGCAATCCTCATCGGCGGCTACAGCTTCACGCTTCCAGCGGACTACACGGCCACGACCTCGCTGCTGCCTCCACAGGGAGCCGGCAGCTCCAGTGCCGCGCTGCTCTCGCAGATGGGCGGTCTTGGCTCGCTTGGTGGTCTAGGCGCTGCCTCTCTCGGTCTCAAAAGCCCCATCGACCAGGACATCTATTTAATGAGGACGCAGATCGTCGAGGACGCCGTCATCCATCGCTTCGATCTGCAGCAGCAGTTCCACACCAAGTTCCTGTCGGACGCGCGAAAAAAGCTGAACCTTATCATTCAAATTCAGCCGGATACCAAAGCCGGCGTCATTGAGCTCTCTGCTCATAATGGCAATCCCGACAGGGCGGCAGAGCTCGCCAACGGCTACGTCGAAGAGTATCGCAAACTCTCGTCTACCCTCGCCGTCACCGAGGCCGCCCAGCGGCGCCTCTTCTTTGAGGGCCAGCTTGAAACCGAAAAGAACAAGCTTGCCCAGGCGGAAGAAGACCTGAAACGCACCGAACAGACCACGGGCATGGTAGAGATGGATGGCCAGGCCCGCGCGCTCATCCAGTCGGTCGGCAGCCTGCGCGCGCAGATTGCCGCCAAGGAGGTCCAGATCAGCTCCATGCGCACCTACGCGGCGGATGGCAACGTCGACCTGATGGAGGCGCAGCAGGAACTGACCAGCTTACGCGCGCAGCTCGCCAAGCTTGGAGGAGAAAACTCCGGCTCCGACATGCTCTTCTCAAAGGCGCGCCTTCCCGAAGCCGGCCTTGAATACGTTCGCAAGTACCGCGAAGTCAAGTACCACGAGACGCTCTTCGAGACGCTGGCACGCCAAAATGAGCTGGCCAAATTGGATGAAGCCAAGGAAGGCGGCATCATTCAGGTGATCGAACCCGCGATCCCGCCCGATCGACGCTCCTCCCCTACCCACTTTCTGTGGGTCCTCGGCGGTGCTTTTACCGGGCTTTTTCTCGGCTCCGTTGCCATAGGTTTGCGCGCCGGATTGGCCGGCGATGGCGCAGCCGGTATACGCGCGTCGGCTCTGCGCAAGGCTCTGCTGCAGTGGTCCGATTCGTGAGCCTCTGCCCTGGCACTTCATGACTTATCTCATCCTTTTCCTGGTCATTCTGCTCGGCGGCGGTCTTTCCCTGGTCGAAAGCCCCAAAGGCCGCCAAGCCGCCTACGCCGCCTATCTGGTCTTCGCCTTGCCTCTGCTCTTCTGCGTCGCAGGCTCGCGCTCGGTGGGCGTGGACGCCGACGCCGACCTTTACCTGAGCTGGTTTACCAACATCGTCAGCGGACCATTTGATCTTGCCCTCTTCACCAAAGATCCCGCCTTCGGTCTGATCAGTCTGGCCGTTCATACCGTAGGACTCGGCTTTTCCGCCGTCCTGGCCACCTACACCGCGCTTTGCATGGCCGGCCAGTTTGCCTTTATCAAAACGGTGGCCGACCCGCGCTGGCTGCCACTTGGCTTTTTCCTTGTTCTCGCTCGCTTTTTTATCAGCCATGAGATGACAGAGGTTCGAGTCTCGGTCGCGATTCCACTCATGTCCCTGGCCCTCGTATATCTGGTTCGCCGCCGCTTTTCTGCAGGATGGACCTTGTACGGCCTGGCCCTCCTCTGCCACTTCTCCGTCATTCTGGTTCTTCCTCTGTGCGTTGCTGTCGCTCGCGGGGCAAGCTTCCGCTCACGAGCCTGGCTCCCCTGGCTGTTCGGCATCGGCATCGCCGTCAGACTTGTCCTGGAGCGTCTGAAACCTTTGCTTGAGCTCTTCTCCCGCACCAGCGACTACGCCTCAGGCAGCTATGAGGTCACACCTAATAGCCTGCTCTCGGTCTACTTCTTAATGCGTCTCGCCATGTTTGCCTTTCTTATCCTGCGGCTTTGGCCGAGGCTCAATCGCCTGGAACGAGTCATGGTCTTCTGTGTCGCTGTAGGCCTGACTCTAGAAGCTTCGCTCTCCAGCAACTCGACCCTATCGGTGCGCGGTGCAGAGCTGTTCGGCCTCTTCGACTTTTCGAGCGCGCTGATCATCTTCCGCTCTCTCCGCCCAAGGGCTGTGGTCGTCTATGCCTTGCTGCTTCTTGGCATCGGCACCAACTTCTATCGCTCCAGCACCAAAATCATCGGCGACTATCACTCGGCCTGGGTCTCGCTCACGCTTGCACCTCCGCCGTTGGCGCCTTCTCCACCATGCATCGAACCCCTTGTTCTTTTGGCAAGCCTTTCCGAGCAGGACATATCGAGAGCGCAACAGTAACGCCAGCCACCCAGGCATGCTCCGTTATCAAAGCTCCCTCTCAGTCGTTCGCGTTTGCCCTGGGCAGATTGCCTCGCCGCAAGCGCCTGCGTCTCTTTTGCCTGCTCGTGCGTCCTCAAAGCACACGAACAGAGTTTGCTCAAGCTTGCAGAGGTTGCCCCCGGCCGTTCGCACCCCAGGCCAAAGCCGCAACACCGGCAAGTCAGCCGACGACCAGAAGGGCCTTGCAAGCCAGCCTCCTGAGGAGAGACCATGCAAAGCATGCACCGTAAACTGGAAGAGTTCCGCCCGCTGCGGCCAGCCGCGATTCGATCTCTGCTTGCCCTGGCCTTGATCGCCGCCACCGGAGCATCCGCCTTGCGTGCTCAGTCGGACCAGTCTGCGGATCAGCCGACGGACCAACCCGGCCAGGCCACTGGCCCCTTCGCCGGACTCGCCTTCCGCCAGGTCGGCCCCTTCCGCGGCGGCCGGGTCGGCGCAGTTACCGGAGTCCAATCCCAACCCATGACGTTCTACATGGGAGCCACCGGCGGCGGCATCTGGAAGACCACCGACGCCGGCATGCACTGGCTGCCCATCGCCGACGGCCAGCTCAAGCTCGGCTCGGTCGGCGCCATCGCCGTGTCGGATTCCGACCCCAACATCGTCTACGCCGGCATGGGCGAGGCCGACCTCCGCGGCAATGCCTCCCACGGCGACGGCGTCTACAAGTCCACCGACGCCGGCCACACCTGGAAGCACATGGGCCTTACCGACACCCAGCAGATCGGCGCCGTCAAGATCGACCCCACCAACCCCGACATCGCCTACGTTGCCGCCATGGGCCACTGGACCGCGCCAAATCCGGACCGCGGCGTCTTCCGCACTCGCGACGGCGGCAAAACCTGGCAGAAAATCCTCTTCAAGAGCGATCGCGCCGGAGCCATCGACCTCTCGATCGACCCCTGCAACGCGCAGGTCCTCTACGCCTCCATTTACCAGTTCCTCCGCAAACCCTGGACGTTCGAGAGCGGCGGCCCCGACAGCGGCCTTTGGAAGTCGACCGACGGCGGCGACACCTGGCACGAGATTACCCGCAACCCCGGCCTACCCAAAGGCGTCCTCGGCCGCATCGGCATCGCCGTCTCCCCCGCCAAGGCCAACAGCCTCTGGGCCATCGTCGAAGCCGAAGACGGCGGCGTCTACCACTCAGACGACGGCGGCGCTAACTGGACCAAGGTCAACAGCCAGCGCGACGTCAAGCAGCGCGCCTGGTACTACTCGCGCATCTTCGCCGACCCCAAAAACGCCGACACCATGTACGCCCTCAACACCAGCTTCTACCGCTCCATCGATGGCGGCCGCACCTTCAAAGCTATCCCCACCGGCCACGGCGACAACCACGACCTCTGGATCGCCAACGACGATCCCAACCGCATGATTGAGTCGAACGACGGCGGAGCCAACATCTCCCTCGACGGCGGCAAGAGCTTCTCGACCGAGAACAACCAGCCCACCGCCCAGTTCTACCGCGTCGCCCTCGACAACGACTTCCCCTACAACATCTATGGAGCCCAGCAGGACAACTCCACCGTCGAAACGGCAAGCCGAGGCAACAGCGGCTCCATCACCGAGTCGGACTGGCACGAGGTCGGAGGCGGCGAAAGCGGCTGGATCGCCCCCGATCCCACCGACTCCCGCTTCGTCTTCGCCGGCTCCTACGACGGCCTGCTCACCCGCTACGACAACAAGACCGCCGGCCTCAACAACATCACCGTCTGGCCGGACAACGTCATGGGCTCCGGCGTCGAAGCCATGAAGTACCGCTTCCAGTGGAGCTTTCCGCTGCTCTTCTCGCCGCATGACCCCAAGTTGCTCTACGCCGGCTCAAACGTCCTGCTCGGCACCCGCGACAACGGCCATAGCTGGCAGGTCATGAGCCCCGACCTCACCCGCGACGACAAATCGAAGCAAGGTCCTGTCGGCGGCCCGCTCACCAAGGACAACACCGCCGTCGAGTACTACGACACCATCTTCACCCTGGATGAATCCACCGTCGCCAAGGGCCTCATCTGGGTCGGCTCCGACGACGGCCTCATTCACCTGACCCGCGATGGCGGCAAAACCTGGGCCAACGTCACCCCCAAGGACTTCCCCGACTTCATCCGCGTCAACTGCATCGCCGCCTCCCCCTTCGATCCCGGCACCGCTTACGTCGCCGCCACCTTGTACCTCCAGGACGACCTCCGCCCCTTCCTCTACAGAACCACCGACTTCGGCAAGTCCTGGCAGAAGATCGTCAACGGCATCCCCGCCGACGACTTCACTCGCACCATCCGCCCCGACCCCAAACAAAAGGGCCTGCTCATCGCCGGCACCGAGGCCCACCTCTACCTCTCGGCCAACGACGGCGACTCCTGGATGCCCTTCCAGCTCAACCTGCCCAACGTCCCCATCACCGACATCGCCTTCCAGAAGCGCGAAGACGACCTGGTCCTCGCCACCCAGGGCCGCGCCTTCTACGTGCTCGACAGCATGCCGCAGGTCCGGGCCATGGCGTCCGCTAAGCCTGCCGACGCTCCCCTGCTCCCCCTCAAAGACACCTACCGCTACTTCGGCGGCGGCGGAGGCTTCGGTCCCCCGCCCGCCGGCACCGGCCAGAACCCGCCCGCCGGCGTCCTGATCTACTACAAGCTCAAGAGCAAGCCCTCCTCCGACGTCACCATCCAGGTCAAGGACAGCTCCGGCAAACTCGTCAACGAGTTCACCTCGAAGCCCGAGCCCAAGGAAGACACCGGCCCCGAAGAAGACGAGAACCGCCACCAAGCCCCTAAACCCGGCACCAGGCCCGGCCTCAACCGCTTCGTCTGGGATCTCCGCTACGCGGACGCCACCAGGTTCCCCGGCATGATCCTCTGGGCAGCCAGCGTTCGCGGCCCGCAGGTCGTGCCCGGCACCTACACCGTCGAGGTCTCGGCCGACGGCCACACCGAGAAGCAAACCGTCGTCGTCAAAACCGACCCCCGCATCGCCTCCACACCAGAGGACTACCGCAAACAGCTCGACCTTGCCCTCCAGATCCGCGACCGCTTCTCCGCCGCCAACCAGGCCGTGCTCGGGATGCGCCGCGCCCACGGGGAGCTCGAGCACTACACCGCCAACCCCAACCCCAAACTAGCCTCCGAGGCCAAACGCATCTCCGACGAACTCGATGCCGTCGAGAACGCCGTCTACCAGACCAAGCTGCGCGCCAACGAGGACGCCCTCAACTTCCCCATCAAGATCAACAACAAGCTCGGCGCCCTGCTCAGCACCGTTACCGCCAGCGACACCGCCCCCACCGAGCAAAGCTATGCCGTCTTCAAGGAGCTCTCCACCCAACTCCAAATCCAGCTCGACAAGCTCAAGCAGATCGACACTGGCGACGTAGCCTCCTTCAACCGCATGGTCCGCGACCAGAACATCCCCGCCATCAACCTGCAAGCGGCAAAGTAATAATCCGGTTGCCCCAGGTCTCACTTCTGAGACCTGGGTTGGACCTTCTAGCCTTCCAGCGCATCGAGCCGGTGCTCATGGCTTTCGGCGATTCGGACCAGAGAGTCTAGGGAGTTCGCAATGTTGGAAAGCCGAGCGTCTGTGCGGGCCTGAGCTTTCTCAGTTCGAACCTGAGCTTCAGCCAGCGCATTCATAACGCCGTGCAGCTTGTCAAAGTTCTCGCGCGAGTGAAGAGTAAGCAGTTCAAGTGATTCAGCAATAGCTTTGATCGTCTCGTCCACGGTTGGCTTGGGCACATCCGGCATAGACTCGTCCTGGGGGCTGGTTGCCTCCCCTTCTACTGTAGATCAACCATGAGGAGTAGGCATGAGCGCCTTCCATCAACCACGCCGCACCGTTCTCGCCATCTTCGCCACCCTCGCCTTCTCCGCTCACGCCCAGCAAACCTACTCCCCCGCCCAGTTTACGAACCTCCACTATCGCGAGGTCGGCCCCTACCGCGGCGGCCGCGTCACCACCGTCACCGGAGTCCCCTCCCAGCCCCTCACCTTCTACATGGGCACCGTCGGCGGAGGCGTCTGGAAATCTACCGACGCCGGCCACTCCTGGAACAACCTGACCGACGGCCAGTTCTCCGTTGGCTCCATGGGCGCCGTCGAAGTCTCGCAATCCGACCCCAACGTCATCTACGCCGGCACCGGCTCCTCGAAGATCCGCAGCAATGTCTCCATCGGCCGCGGCATCTACAAATCCTCCGACGCCGGCAAAACCTGGCAGTTCCTCGGCCTCCGCGACGTCGGCCAGATCGCCACCATCCGCGTCAATCCCACCGACGCCAACGACGTCTTCGTCGCCGCCCAGGGCAACCCCTTTATCGCCAACAAGGAGCGCGGCGTCTGGCGCTCGCAGGATGGCGGCAAGACCTGGAAGCAGGTCCTCTCCCTCTCCCCAGACCTCGGCGCTGCCGACCTCGAACTCCAGCCCGGCCACCCCAACGTCGTCTTCGCCTGCATGTGGCACGGCCTCCGCCATCCCTGGACCATCATCAGCGGCAGCCCCGCCTCTGACACCCCCTCCGCCGGCATCTACAAAAGCACCGACTCCGGTGCGCATTGGACCAAGCTCGCCAACGGCCTGCCCACCGGCGAGTTCGGCCGCGCCAACGTCGCTCTCTCGAACGCCGCCCCCGACCGCCTCTACGCCCTCATCGAAGCCAAACCCGGCGCCGGCCTCTATCGCTCCGACGACGCCGGCAGCTCCTGGACCCTCGTCAACGGCGAAGGCAAACTCACCACCCGCCCCTTCTACTACGACACCCTCGGCGTCGACCCCAACCATCCCGACACCGTCTTCGTCGGCGACGAAAACTGGATGAAGAGCACCGACGCCGGCCAAACCTTCCGCAACCAGCGCACCCCGCACGGCGATAACCACGACGTCTGGATCAACCCCAAAAACTCGCAGTTCATGATCCAGGCCAACGACGGCGGGGCCAACGTCTCGCTCGACGGCGGTGTCACCTGGAGCACCCAGGCCAACCAGCCCACCGCCGAAATCTACCAGGTCGCCGTCGACGACCAGTTCCCCTATCGCCTCTACGGCGCGCAGCAGGACAACACCACCGTCATCGTCCCGTCGCTCCCCCTCGGCAACGGCCAGGAGTTCCGCGAAGGCCCCGGCTGCGAAACCGGCCCGATCATCCCCAAACTCAATGACCCCACCGTCGTCTGGGGAGGCTGCAAAGGCCAGTTCACCCGCCTCAACCTCACCACCAACAACAACGAGCAGCGTTTCTGGGTCGGCAGCGAATCCCTCTACGGCAACGAGCCCCCGGCGCTCGAGTACCGCTTCCAGCGCGTCTCCCCCATGGAGATCTCGCCCTTCGAGCCCAACACCGTCTACTACGGCTCGCAGTTCCTCAGCCGCTCCAAGGACGGCGGCCTCCACTGGGAGAAGCTCTCGCCCGACCTCACCGCCAAACCCGCCAGAACCCAGTACGGCTCCGGCGAACCCATCACCCGCGACGCCACCGGCGAAGAGATGTACTCCACCCTCTACGCCATCCGCGAGTCGCCCCTCAAACAAGGCGTCATATGGACCGGCTCGAACGACGGCCTCGTCTACGTCACGCAGGATAACGGCCAGCACTGGTCGAACGTCACCCCCCCGGGCCTGAAACCCGGAGGCCGCATCCAGAACATCGAGCCCGGCCACTTCCAGCCCGGCACCGCCTACCTCGCCATCTACCGCTACCTGCTCGGCGACTTCGCCCCCTACCTCTACCGCACCGACGACTTCGGCCACTCCTGGACCTGCCTCACCGACGGCCACAACGGCATCGCCCCGGACGAGCCCACCCGCGTCCTCCGCGAAGATCCCGCCCGCCCCGGCCTGCTCTACGCCGGCACCGAGTTCGGCATGTACGTCTCCTTCAATCGTGGGGAGCAGTGGCAGAAGTTCCAGCTCAACCTGCCCGCAGTCCCCGTCACCGACATGAAAGTCGCCGCCCACAGCGGCCAGACCGACCTCGTCCTCTCCACCCAGGGCCGCGGCTTCTGGATCCTCGACGACCTCAGCGCCCTCGAGCAACTCCCACCTGCCGCCGAAGCCGACTCCACCCGCCTCTACAAACCGTCCCCCGCCATCCGCATCCCCGCCAACGGCGACCACGGCAGCGGCAACGAAGGTCCCCAATACCCACTCGCCGGCGCAAACATCCACTACTTTCTCGCCGCCAACCAGGCCGGACCAGTCACCCTCAACATCCTCGACAGCTCGGGCAAAGTCGTTCGCAGCCTCTCGAGCGTCGCCCTTCCAGGCCGGGCACGCACCACCGAGGAAGGCGGCGGCGGAGACGAAGAAGGACGCTTCCGCCCGCAGTACCCTGCCACGCTGGACGCTACACCCGGCATGCATCGCT
>CALMVK010000125.1 GCA_937873145.1 uncultured Granulicella sp.
CAAAATCCGCCGAGGGCAACCTCGTGGGGGTTCGACCCCCCCTCCCGGCACCAAACACTAACTAAATCATTCTAGACGGTTTAGCGGACGTAAGGCTCTGCTAGGCCGCCCCTAATCCTCTCCAAAAGTGCTGTACCGACATGAGTTCGGTACAATTTCGGTACAGTGAGGCTGCAAAGCCCTGTACCGGAGAGCCATGGCGACCCTCGTAAAAACTGGGTCAGGCACTTGGAAAGCGGTCATCCGAAAGACAGGGTGGCCCACCACAGCGAAGACGTTCCGCACGAAGCGCGATGCCGAGGACTGGTCACGCCGTACTGAAGATGAGATGGTGCGCGGTGCCTACATTCAGCGAGCTACAGCAGACCGTATGACGGTTGAAACCGCCCTGAAGCGGTACCTCGCTGAGGTGGTACCGACCAAGCGTGAAACTTCGCAGCTTGCCGACGTCAAGCGCTCCCGGATTCTGATCAAGCATTTGGCAAGTATTCGCTTGCCGCACTTAATCAAGAGCTCATCGCGAAGTTTCGGGACATGCGTCTGGCCGGCGAGGATCGATTAGGTCCGTCGGGAAAGCCGCAGCCTAGAGCGAACAATACTGTACGCCTAGATCTAGCGCTATTGGGGCACCTCTACACGGTTGCGATCAAAGAGTGGGGTGTCGGCCTTCCTTCCAATCCGGTCATGAACATCCGACGACCAGCGCCCGGTCCGGGACGTAACCGCCGTATGACTCCAGACGAGGAGGCCGGTATCCTCACCGCCGTAGACATTCACTCGAACCCTATGCTCGGCTGGATTGTTCGTATCGCTTTGGAGACCGGCATGCGAACGTCGGAGATTGTGACCCTTCGTCGTAGCCAAGTTGACACTGACAGGCGAATCGTCCGCTTATTGAAGACCAAGAACACACATCCACGAACGGTGCCCCTGACGCTGGCGGCTACAAAGCTTCTACAAAGCGCGATGGATCATCCCATCCGACCGGCGGACACTGAGCTTATTTTCTTCGGAGAGCCCGGCAGGCAGGGCTTACGTGCTCCGTATGCCTTTGATCGAGTCTGGCAAGAGACCAAGAAGAAGCTAGAACTCAAGGATTTCCATTTCCACGATCTTCGACATGAGGCCGTCAGTCGTTTCGTCGAAGCTGGCTTGTCAGATCAGGAAGTGTCTGCAATCAGCGGTCACAAGTCCATGCAGATGCTCAAGCGATACACCCACCTGCGTGCGGAAGACCTTGTCTCTCGCCTCGATCAGGTAGGACCAGACCGGAAGAGTGGTACTGCGGCTCAGCAGAACTAGGAGGATTATGGCGGGACGTGGTGAGAGCGCAACCAACAGCAATACCCCAACGTGGTTCAAAGCTGCGGCATACGCCGACTTGAACAACCTGGATGAAACCGAATGGTACATCCAGTTTGCTTGCCGCCGCATGCTGAACGAACTATCTGATGTCGAGGAGATGAAGAGCTTCGCTCACATGCTTTTCACTCAGCTCGCCGAACGGCCGATCGCAGTCGTAGATGACGTAGCATTGTTGGACTTTCCTCTCGGCTTTCTAAATATCAGTGTGTATGCCGAGGCACTCTGGCCGAAGGGGGGCAGAGTCATGGGGGTTAGGCCTACAACGGTCAGTGAGCTCTTTGAACATGAGGCCCTTCTGAAGCCAGAATTCAGGGCGCGGGCAAAACGTTACTTTGCGGAGCTGGATCTCCAGACCCTAGAGCGTGAACATACGTCAGAAATGCTCAAAGAGCGCAGAATGAAGCACCTCCTTAAAGCGAGGTTGGGTAGGGAGTACAGCGAACTTTGTACCGAAGACTTAGAAGAGGTGTTACACGAGACACTCTTTAATGAGCCTACGTTTGCTTCACAGACGATCGTTCCTCAGGCAATGATCTTCACGGCAAATCCGATGCTCCCCGATGAGCTGCTTGTCACACAATTCAGAAGTGCTCTTGCCCATGCTCGGGAACACTTCGCTGGTACCGGCTACACCTTCCAAGATCGCGATGAGCTCTTTGAAACTCAGCGAGCAAAATGGGTGAAATACCTCGTCCTGCAGTTCTTAGATTTGAAAAAGGGTTTCGAGATAACAGGACAGAAAATAACAATGAGGAGATCTGGAGGATACTCACCCGGGCCTACGAAGATGAGTCGATTGATGTCGATTTAGGGAAAGATGATTCGACGCTGAGGAAAACAAATCAAGTGGCTGCATTAGAAATGATGGCTCCCTTCAGCCGGGGGTTTTCCCTTCTCGAAGCGCGAGTAGCGGCCTTACATGCTGAAAAGGCTGGGAGTTCTGTGCCTGGCTCAAATCAAAAGCTGGCTTTCGAAAATCATCGATTCCGACAGTACCGGAAAAAATAAGCTAGCTTTTCTTACCTTCTATAAGCCACTTCGAATCTCTACCGTATCCCTAGGCAATCTGGGGGTACATTACGGTGTCAACGGCAGAGCTTCTTTACAACCAATATGGGCCACTGATTACATTGGCTCAACTAGCAAAGATTCTCAATCGTTCGGTTGAGGGTTTGCGGATAACTCTACGCACTCCGAGCCCATTCTCCGATCGCATAAACGCTTCGCGTCTACGTCTTGGAAGACGCGTTTACTTCTCAACTCCAAAAATCGCGGCTATCGTCGTGGTCGAGTAGACATCTTTGCACGATGTCGAGTCCATTACGGAAACCCCTGCAATCTGCGTCCCGGAGTCGCATCGCTGTTCTCCCCGCATAAGCAAGCGCCTGATCGAGGTCGCCGTCCTGCAACGGCAGGATGAACTTACGGGCAACCTTTACCAGGTAGTCAAGGCACTAATTCTATGTGGCTTACCCTACACTCCCACTGAACTCAGTAAAATCACTAGGAGCGCTCGTCTAGCCGACGGCACGCGGATTCATGTCACTTTCAGCGCGAGCTTGGGAAGCAAGCTACCGTTTGGTAGCGACCGTAGCGTGCTGCACTTTCTCATGGATAGGCTGTCAAGGCTCGCTCGCCCTTCGTGACTTGGGAAACAGCCAGTCAGTACCTGGAGGCGATGGGCATGCAGCAGGGTGGTAAGAATCGGCGGGATCTTCGTGAACGCTATTTACGTATTCGTGGTCTGACCATCGGCGTGCAAAGAAGCAGCGGACGGATTCATGAAACACAGGTCATGCCAATCATCAGGAGGTCACGCCTTCCAAGTTCAATCAGCCCTGGCGAGGACGGCTGCGGCTTCGCTTCTATCTCTCGTAAAGACGAGGACGGAAACTTAGGGAACCTCTGCGTAGGAAAGTGATTTCTTGCGGACAGCGAGTGTTGAAGGCA
>CALMVK010000126.1 GCA_937873145.1 uncultured Granulicella sp.
CCCTTATTTCCCCTAAGCGGCAAAGAAACACCGCCCTTGCAAGTGCATTGCGCGCGAGGGCGAGCAGAACCGGACCGAGCGTGCGACCGGCATCCTTCGCTCGCTGTTTGGTGAAAGTTCTTGAGGCCATTGCTGTGAGGCGGGAATTCATCGTTGCTGTCAAGGGAATGCTCCTGGAACTGTCGGTTTGGGTGCGGTTTAGAGACTCAATCAGGAATGCTGGCTGGCGATTCAGACACGACGCCGCGCACACGTTTCACGCGGGATTTGCAGCTTGTTTGTGGTAGAAACCAGCGCCACTGTTCTGTGCGCTGAACGTTTTCGGCGTGTGATGTTTATAACGATTTAATTGGTAACGAGTCAAGTGGTAATGATTAATTGCAATGTATTTGTTGCAATTGTAGTATTCACGTCAAGGAGACTGCCAACACACCTTGGTCCGGGCCGGAAGGTACACGGGTCGCCACGTCAAAAACATTACGTACTGCTTTCATGGAACCAACAACTTCGATATAAAGAAGTTGTGCCAAAATCCGTGCAGCGGAGTCGTGCGTAATCTTTTCGGACGGGTAAGGCCGGGTATCGTCCATATCTAAGGAAAGTGAAGGCAGCCGCTAGTGCTAGAAGACGGAGAGTTCAGAGCGTTTCTCAAGGCGCTGGGTGCTCGGATCAGAACGATCCGCAAGAGCAAGAACTTCGACATGCGGCACATCATGATCACGTCTGGCTACTACGACGCGCAGTGGCGAAAGTATGAGACGGGCGGCAGTTTGAATCTGCAATCGCTGCTGAAGATCGCTCTTACACTTGAGGTTCCGCTGAATGAGCTTTTTGATGGCCTGGGGCAATGGCCGACGCTAAGCGTTGAAGAGATCGAGAAGCGCCGCATTGCAAAACTGAGTTTGCTGAAGCCTGAAGCGGAGCCGACGCAGGCACTCGAAGCCGAGCATTTATCTCCTCAAGAACCTGCCGTCAAAGCGAAGCCCTCTCAGGCAGCCGGGAAGAAAACCTCAAGCTCAAAGACGCGATCTGCGCGGTGAACTAGTCCATCACAATTTAGAGAGGCGTTCCTGGCCCTCTAGGCAGCTTTCTAAGCAGCTCCCCTGCCCTTACTCCTAGCTGGTGGTTTCTAAGCGCAGGGCGGGCCAATTCTGCACCGTAGGGAACGGTTGGTGAACGGATCTGGCCGTCGGTTTGGTTCTGAGTTTCTATTTTTAATAGATGAACGTCGTCGCTTGCGGTGCGAAATGTGGGAGACGGGCTTTTTGCGTCTTCCTCATTTCCACGGCAAGAACTACAGGCGCTGTTGATCTTGTTTGTAAAGAGAACTACAGGAAGTACTTACTACCAGCCCCGGCTAAATATATGAAAATAGACTGTATACGTGGGGTTTGGTCTCCCAAATGTACGCAGATTTGCTGTGGAAGTCTCCCAAATGTACGCACTTTTTCGTATCAACGGATTCATTATGGGGTGTGTCGGGTCTCCCAAATGTACGCAGAAAAACAGCCGTTTCACAGGCAAGGTGTGGAAAGAAAAAGCGAGGCCGAAGGGGCCTCGCTTCGATCTAGACCTGCTTGGTTTTCAAGACATGAGCTGAAGCTTGGAGGGAAGGAAAATCTTCTTGGAAGGAACATGCGGGACCGGTGTTGGTGACGGGTGAAGCGTGATGCCCTCTTTGGAGTAGCTCAATCGAAGGCCAGGATAAGCTTCGAAGACGCGGCCCTTGAGCTGTCTTAAAGATTCCGACTTGAACTTGAATCGGCTGGACTTGTTCTCCCAGTCATACTGCGAACCGAATTGGTCATGAAGAGCCTGCCATGTGACCAGGCGTGAAGCCTTCAGGCTGAACATGGTGCGAGCGAGCCACACGTAGTAGTCCATTGCGAGCGACGACCCTGTGAGCATTGGCAAGGCCCTGATGTCGATGGGAATCGGGCGCTCAAGAATGCTCTGCCGGAACTTCTCCGTAAGTTCGATGTAGGAGGGAAAGAGCGCATCCTGGTCAAGCCCCTTGGCGCTCCCCCAAAGTTCCATGCGGTCAGACAGGCCGGTGGCCTCGCGCTTGTACAGCTTCGCCTTCTCGTCATTTGTCACGATAGAGATGTTGGCTGAGAAGAGACGAATCATCTCAAGCCGAACATCGCGGATGTACCGGCCTGTGCGCGGCAAGCCTAGTTCGTCTTTCAGGAAGCTGGAGACGTTCTTGCCCAGCTCGATGACGGTCTGATTCGGATGCCTAACCTGCCACGTAGCGACCCACACCAGCAGCAGGCGGGGCTTGCTACCTGACGGCAACCCATAGGGGCAATCTGTGTAGACGGAGAGCGTAGTGTGGCCGTTCCTGCGCTGCCACATGTTGCCCTCGACAGGACTGTGCGGCAGGCCAAACTGGGTGGTGAAGTACGGTGTAAAACCGATGGCTTCGCCGTTGCTGAATTTGTCGGGAGGGTTGATCTGGATCTCATGCGAAAGCTCGGCAGTCGCCTTTGCCCGACGTTCGGCAAGCGGCTTTTTAGGCTCGGCGATTCCGACTAAACTGTTCTTCAATGGTCCTCCTCCTCTGGGATGGACTGTTGCGGGGAATCAAAGCGGGTGGTTCGGGGCGGTCTCCCTGAATCACCTGTCCGTTCCTTCCCTTCCCTACTTGTTTTCCTTCACCCAAGTGGCAACCAGACGTTCGACCAGCTCGGACATGTCCTCGCCCGTCCGCAGCTTCTTCAGAAGTGAGCTGGCGTCAGCGTGTGTGTCGATGTTGAGAATGAGGGTGTAGCCCTTCATGTTGGGATCTTTCGACTTGGCAAGTGGCTTTGTCGGCCTACCGGGCTTCCGCGCTGCGGGCGTCGGAACGACTTCAGAGGCCTTCGGCGTCTCGTCAATCGGCTCGGACTGCGCTGGTTCGGTACGCTTCAACAGCCCATCGTACTTGGTCTTACCGGCCATGGCTCAACACCTCTTTTGCAACAGTTTGATATGCGCCCCATGCGCGGGCTGCGCGGGGAGCGTCCTTCTTCGGGACTACCAGCTTGTTTACTGTCGTGCCCGCTTCTACGGCTTTGTCGAAAATGTTCAACCGGGGAATATCAACTGAGAACAGCGGAACACCCTCGGCTAAGAGCGCGGCTCGAAGCTCGCGGCCTTGGGGCTCTGGCGGCGGCGGTACTTTGGTGAGCAAAACGCGGAACGCGTCGTTCTTCATCTTGCGAAGCGTGTTGATCGTGAGGGACAGGCCATCGTTGTCGAGACCGGCTGGAACGGCGGGAATGATGAGCAAGTCGCACCCTTCCATGAGCGCCTTCAATTCATCCTCTGAGGGCCGCTGGCCCGTGTCGATGATCGTGTGCTCGTAGTTGCGGGAGAGCTTTGCGGCCTGCTCGATGCTGGCGACTTTGAACGGGAATCCTTCGCCCTTCTGACTCCAGGCCGTCGCGTTCCGGGTGTCGTCTCCGTCCAGGAGCAGGGTTGAGGCCGTGAGCTGGAGGCAAGCCGCCAAGTGAACGGCTGAAGTCGTTTTCCCCACTCCCCCTTTGTTGTTTGCAAATGCGATGATCATGTTTATCCTTTTACCAATCTAAAAGCACATGTATTTATGCGTCTATCAATTTATAAATTTACAACGATAAACTGGGGTATCGTCTTTGGTACTCGCTGGGGTTAGGCTGCGAGAGGAAGATAGACGGGAGAGCCGGTGTCACCGGCCTCCCTCTTGCTGTCGTCGCCCTGGTCTTCGTTCTCTAACGCATAGCCAACGATTTCATCGGCTGCTTTTTGTGCCGCTGATGCGGCGGAGATGACGAGGCGGCTGTCGCCCTTTAGGGCTTCAATCCAGTGCTGGATGTAGCTGGTGGAGTTCTGCTCGGTCCGCTCGTTAGCGATTCCGGCGATGGCGCAAAGGAAGCCGCTGCCGACTTCGGCGACCAACTCTTCTTTGCTGTACAGGTGATCGCCAAAGCTCTCCCCAAAGGTGCGGTCAAGGCGACCTTTGTGGCCGGTGCTGTGCACCAGCTCGTGGAACAACGTCGCGTAATAGTGGGGAGCGTCTACGAAGCGGCTGCGGATCGGCATGTGGACGGTGTCGGTGCCGGGGCGATAGTAGGCCCGGCCCTCGTGGGCGTTGTCCAGGTTGAGGCTGGGGCGGTTCTCCCATGCGGTAACGATGGCTTCGCAACGCTCGTCCTGGTCAATCTCAGGAAGCGTGGCGACGGTCTCGGGGACCTTCAGGCCCTCACACTGCTCGACATTGAATACGGTGTAAGACCGGCAAAAGAAGCTCTTGCGCTCTTTGTCGTCGGTGATCTCGATTGGCGAGGTCTTCTCAGCATCCTTGGCGCTGATCTTCCAGAAAAGAATCTGGGTCCCTTTCTCGCCCTTCCGCACGGTGCCCCCAAGCTCCTTCGCCTGCTTGAAAGTCAGCCAATAGGGCGAGCTGTACGGGCTGGACCAAAGGATGAGGATGTTTGCTCCCCGGTAGGGTGCGCCTGTCTTGAAACTGCGGGGGAACGGGTTGTTGCTGACATTGCCCTTCCACGGCTTGGCCCAAGGAATGATGCCATCTTTGAGGGATTCAATGATTCGGGCGGTAACAGCTTCGTAGGGGTTGGTCATGGTCTGGTCTCCTCTGGTAAGGAAGGGGTCTCTAATCCCTCCCTCTTGAATGTAAGTATAACACGATAAACGTTTATAATTACAAATGTTTAGAATTACAACGGTTTATGGGGTACTTGCAGAGGTGTTGTTTCAGGGCTGGATTAAGGCGTCCCTCGGAAGTGGTGCTCCCCTTTTCCGGTCTGGCTGTGCACTAGGTGGGGCTTGTACTTTCCTAACTAATCTCGTCGCCGTGTTCGGGCGTGGCTGTGGTAAACGCCAGTGGTATCGGCGTTTTCCAAGTGGCGGTGGGAAGGTTGGGAAACAGCACTACGGTTTTCCAGCCTTTGCACGGGCACGACAGACGCGCTCGATGTTTTGCTGTGGGAATGTGGGAGGGCGCTGGCTTCATCTGCGGCCTTCCAAGCGCAGCGCCATTTCCATGGCCGGGGCGTTACGGGGTGTCCCCGTAGAGAGGGTGGCGGAAGACTGGGCCAGCTCTATCGGACCTGGCTGTAGACAGGGGGAGCCATCCCCCTACTCAACTTTCCAGATGCCCTTCTGCGAAGATTGAAGCCGTTAGGAGAGCCTGATATGGAGCATCGTGAACTGCTGACGCAATTCTTTCTTGAGGCCTTCCCGAATCCTGACCGCGTAGGTTGTCCAGATGGAGACGCAGTGCAGGTGCTTGCACAGAGCGGACCATCTCCAAACGATCCTGTTCTCCGTCATGTGGTTTCCTGCTCGGAGTGCTACAGGGAGTACCGGAACTACTGCCAAGACGAGGCAGAACGCAAGGCTGGGCTACTTCCAACTCCTTCAAGGCCGAACTAGGAGGTTACAGTGTGTGGACGCTACGTCCGTCGCAGTGACAAACAGAAGATCGCGGAATACTTCCACGCGAACCCGCAACCCGCCGAGTTGCCGATGCCGGGTGCGGATTACAACGTCGCGCCGACGACACATCAGCCCATCATCCGACAGAGCAGGGAATCAGGCGAACGGGAGATGGTGCTTGCCCGCTGGGGACTGGTGCCGTTCTTCACCAAAGAACTGAGCGACATCAAAGGCCTGTCCACCATCAATGCGCGGGCCGAGTCGATCACCAAGGCTCCCACCTGGCGCGAGCCGTTCAAGAAACGACGCTGCATCATCCCGGCCAACTCGTTTTACGAATGGGAAAAAGCGGGCAAGCCGCCCAAGAAGCCCTACGTCTTCGAACTGGCAAACGGCAACCCCATCGGCTTCGCGGGCCTCTGGGACGCATGGAAAGACAAGGAAGGGCACTGGCTGCAATCCTTCGCCATCGTGACTACCGAGGCGAACGAACTCATGAGCCGAGTCCATCCGAGGATGCCGGTTATCCTTCACCCTCGCGACTACGACCGATGGCTGGACAGGGAACAGACCGAGCAGCTCCCGGTCGATCTGCTGCGACCGCTCGATTCCGACGAAATGGAGATGTTCGAAGCCAATCCCAAAGTCGGCAACGTCCGCAACAACGGGCCGGAACTCCTGCGAGCCGCCGTTGCTGCCGCTGAAGACGGCGCGTTACCATTATAAATGGTCATGTCTCTATAACTTTAAAAATATAAGCATGCAACCGATGGCGGGTGCTTTAGCCTTCTTTTGCCGATGCCGGTAGTTGCAACTCTAGTGCCGCCGGATCGCTCCGGAACTCAAGGACGAGGTAATCATCGTCCTCGGCGTCTCCCTTTGGCTCGAAGCTCGCTGATGTGATGGTCATCCCCGCGTCGAGGGAACGGCGCACTTGGTTGTCGCCGTTCATCGTGAGCTGCTCGAATTTTTCATGAGACAACTTTCCTGCAATAAGTTCCTGGACCGCTCGGGCAGAAATCTTCAGCATCAATCGTTTTCCTCCCAATCCCATCTGAGTTGGAACATAGTGGCCGCGCGCATCTGGGCGGCACATGCCCTGTTCATGCCATGAGTAGGCGCTATATCCACTCAGCTGCGGAGGCAACATCATCTCCACAAGCCGATTCAATCGAACTGCGTCCCCTTCGCTTAGAGCACCGGGCCGAGTGAAGACGTTCCCTCGCCAAAATCGCTTGCTGCTCCCGCCGGAGTTGTTGCGTTCTCGATTGGCAGAGATGACCATGACGAAATTGATGGCCGGGTAATCGTCCAAGAACTTCAGGATGACCTGACCACCTGAGAAATGGTTGTTAGCCGACCTGTGAACGCTTAGGTCTCTTAGCAATCCGCACCCTGCATCCCCAAGGAAAACGATGCGTCGTGCCCTGTCTTCTGCTGCCCTCAATTGCTTGGATTTGAGGCGCAAAGACGCATAGAGCGGATTCTCTTTGAGGTCGTAGGTTAGCGACGGCATCTTGCAGAAGTAGTTGGACAGAGGATGGACATAGCTCCTCCACTCGACGAGTACGCTGACAGCGGCATTCTTAAGGACAAGCGGTTGCGCAGGTGGCCCACTTCCGAGCCAAATCTTCAGTTTGGTTCGGGAGTCATCATCCAGTTCGAAGTCGCGGCGCACCAACCTTCGCCGAAAGAACGTACTTTTTCCGTTTCGTCCCCTCTCGTAGCCCATGATCTCGTCGAAGGTGTAATGAAGATGGCTTGAGCTATTCGCGAGGAAGCGGTTGGCCTCGGCATTGATGATGTTGCAGGCCCGGCGCATTGAATCCGCACCTGACAAGGTAAAGTCATCCAGCGCGGCGACATCTGCGATGATCGGTCCAGATGGAAGCAAGTCTGGTGAGTAGATGTCGGGAGTACGGGTTCCCGAAGGCCGGTCGATCTCCAGCGCGGCCATTTTAGAGACAGCCCATGTGATGGACAGCTCATATTCCGCAGGAAGGGCCTGATTAGGCCGCTCATTCTCAAGACGATTCCGAAGATCTTTGGCCTTCCCCCGTTCGAGCCACGGACCGAGCTCATTAAGCATCCGTTGCAACTGTCGTCGGCCAAAGATAGGCATATAACCTCCCATTGGGGTGTAGGGGAACGGAACGTCCCTTTCACTTACCTTACCCGGAGGCAATCGCCCAAATTACATGGTTATAAATTTAGCAGTTTGAATTGATAAAGGTTCATCTGAAACCAGATAAATACATACTTCGCTTTTCCTTCGCCCTTCCTGCTATACCTGACGTAGGAGGCCGCGATGAGCTTGCAATTGGTGGAATGGACCACAAACTGGCCTCTGGTCCTGCCGTACTTTGATGGAAGCGTTCCCGCAGGCTTCCCGAGTCCCGCAGAGGACTACCTTGAAACGCCGCTTGATCTTCACGACTTCCTGATCGATAACAAAGCCGCCACGTTCCTGATGCGGGTCGATGGGGACTCAATGAAGGACGCCGGCATCCTGGACGGCGATCTCCTGGTCGTGGATCGCTCTGCCAAGCCTGGCAACGGCTGCGTAGTCGTCGTAGCGGTAAACGGGGAATACACCGTCAAGCGCCTGCGCCGTGGTCCTGACTGCGCGTGGCTCGAACCGGCCAACCCTCGCTACCAGCCGATCCGCGTCTCCATTGGGGAAGACCTTCACGTCTTCGGCGTCGTCAAGCACGCCATCCACACCCTGCGGTAAACCCGATGGGCGAAGTGTTCGGCCTTATCGACTGCAACAACTTTTACGTCTCCTGCGAGCGTGTCTTCCGGCCCGATCTGGAAGGCAAGCCGGTCATCGTACTTTCCAATAATGACGGGTGCTGCGTGGCCCGGAGCCAAGAGGTAAAAAATCTCGGTGTGCGGATGGGTGACCCCGTCTTCAAGATTCGGGACCTAATCAAGCGCGAAAACATCACCCTGTTCAGCTCCAATTACGCCTACTACGGTGACGTGAGCCATAGAGTTGTTCAGACTCTTGGAACGATGGTTTCGACCATCGAGACATACTCGATCGATGAAAGCTTTCTAAATCTTGGCGAGTTCGGCGAAAGGGACGTGGAGCCTCTTGCGCGTGAGCTGCGCGAGCGCGTTCATCGGTGGGTGGGCATCCCGACGTGCGTTGGCATTGCCCCCACCAAGACGCTCGCCAAGGTCGCCAACTACATTGCCAAGAAACGTCCGCAGTATGCGGGCGTCTGCGATCTGCGTTCCAGTCAGGTGCGGGCCAAGCTGCTGCCCACGGTGCCCGTCGATGAGGTCTGGGGCATCGGGGGAGCATCGGCGGCGAAGCTCGCCGGGCTGGGCGTCCAGACGGCCGCCGATCTCGCGGCGCTCAACCCGGACGATGCGCGAGCGCTGATGACGGTGACGGGTGGCCGCACGGTCTATGAACTGCGTGGCATCTCCTGCCTGCCGCTGGAGCTGATCGAGCCGACCCGGAAGGGAATCGCCGTCACCCGCAGCTTCGGCACTCCGGTCACCGCCTGGCAACCGATGCGAGAGGCCATCGCCAGTTACGCCACCCGCGCAGCAGAGAAGATGCGCCGCTACAAGGTGGCAGCAGAGAACATCTTCGTCTTCATGCACACGAGCACCTTCAACGATGATCCGTTCTATTCCAACGGTGCCTCGGCGCGGTTCTCTGAAACAACCAACGACACCGGAGAAGTAGTCTCCTTGGCCGTGCGGTTGGGTGAACGGCTCTGGCGCGATGGCTTCCGCTACTCGAAGTGCGGAGTGATGATTACGGAGCTACTGCCCGAAACCATCCGGCAACCGGCCCTCTGGGGCGAGCTGGACCGGGATCGGCGAGAGCGAGCCTGGAAGGTCATGGATAAGCTCAACGCCACTCTCGGGCGGGATACCGTCCGCATCCTCGGGGCCGGGCCGAAGGAAGCTGCCTGGAAGCTCAGGGCAGAGCATCGCTCACCTCGATGGACCACGCGCTGGGATGAACTGCCAAAAGTACGGGCTCAGTAAGGCCTTGTCTAGATGTTCCCCTGCACCCGGAGAGCCTTGAGGCAATCGAAGATGCCTAGGCCCGGTAAACTGGAAGCGTTACGACATCAGCTCAGATCGGATAGCCCAATTGTTCAAGTGCCCTCTTCCAACTCCTCACCACAGCAAGCTTCTAGCCTTAGCTCAGAACTCAAAACTGCCAGCTGATGACAAGCCCAGGGTTCAGCAGGCACTTGAACGCTACGGTGAGTGGATCAGGGCGATGGATGCCATTGAGGCGGAAGGCGAAGAACTTCTTAAGCAGCTCGCAACGTTGACGACGGCATATAAACGGTCTATCGAGCTTGATCTGATATTCGATTCGCCGTCAGACTTTCTTTATAGGCAGAAGGGGCAGCATAAAGTTGACAATTCGCTTCTTGAAGAATTCCTGCCCCGACTGGCCGACACTCGGCTGGTGCCCGGTCTGAACCAAATCAAAAGTCTAAGCGTTGGCCCCCAAGCTGCCTTTGCAGCGTTCATCTTCGCAGGAAATGTACACTCACTCCTTTCTGATGGCGGGATCTTCATCAAGAAAAAAGATCAGGACTATGCACTTTCGAAAAAGGTCTACCTCAAGGCGTCAACCGATCCTGACTTTGGACTCAGCGACACTCTAACCACGGTCTTGAACGTTGCCTATTTGGCCGCAGAATGCAAAACGAACCTTGATAAAACGATGTTCAACGAGGCTTTAGAGACTGCGCGTTCGCTCAAGCAAGCAGTTGCGGGATCACGATACTTGCTGGTTTGTGAGTGGCTGGACATGCAGCCTATCGACACTTCTTCGACAGACATTGAAGAGGTCATCATCTTGCGGAAGGGAAGTCGTCTGGGCTCCGGAGTAAGAGAAGTTTTTGCGACTGCTGCAGGACGCGCAAAAGCACGCGACGCGTACGTTGCTCATTATGACGCCCATCCGCTAGCTGTCGATTGCCTCCAACGCATCGTGGACCACATGAGGAGTGTGTACCCCGAGACCATCGTTCTAGATGAGAAAACGGTGCTAAACCGAGGCTACTTCTAAATGGGAAGCCTTTCTCAGTCATTCGAGCAAACACCCATAGACCGTTTGAGCGTTCCTCAAGAGATTTTGGATTTGGAATCGCGTGAGCGGACCAACCTCTTTCCTTGGCGAGGGCAATTCTCCCCATGCTTGGTAGAAGCACTACTGTCTAAGTACGCTTCCGCTGATCACCGGGTTTTTGATCCCTTCGCTGGCGTCGGCACAACCCTGTTTGAGGCATCACGCAAACAACTCGCAAGTTCTGGGACTGAGATCAACCCTGCAGCCATTGCAATGGCAACGACTGTTTTGTTCGTTCCCCTTAGCCACTCTGAGAGGATCGAGGTTGTCGACGCTTCGGAGTTGGTTTTGGGAGAAACACTTAAGCGCGGTTTGCCGCTGTTCAGCAATGATGTGGAGTCAACCTCATCACGGTTGGTCGACCTAATTGGCACCATTGCTTCACCCTTGGAACGTTCACTGCTCATTAACACGCTTGTCAGAGCTATGAAGTCCTCAGCAGAAATCACAGCGAGAAGCCTACATCAGGCCTTCAGGCAGCATTCGAATATCGTGATGGCGCTGCCAACCAGCAAGCAGGAATGTGCCGTTGTTCAGGCGGATGCCCGACGTACGGGTTTGGACACAGGCAGCGTAGATCTCGTTATTACGTCTCCCCCATACATCAATGTCTTCAACTACCACCAAAACAACCGTCCAGCTATGGAGTTGCTCGGCTGTGATGTGCTAGCAGTGGCCAAGTCCGAGTTTGGCTCAAATCGCAAGCATCGGGGTAATCGTCTTCTTACGGTCATTCAGTATTGCCTGGACATGTACACAACGCTCGTGGAACTGAAGCGCGTCATGAAAAGCACTGGCCGAGCAATCATCGTCGTTGGACGAGAGTCCAATGTCCGTGGCCTAGCTTTTCGTAACGGTTCACTCGTGGCCTCAGTTGCTGCGATTGCGGGATTCCGCTTGGATCTTCGCCAAGAGAGGAAGTTTAAGAACATGTTCGGCGAGCTTATCTATGAGGACATACTTCATCTTGTGCCCTCTAAACAGTCGGGCAAGGGAAGTGCGCGAGCGGTGGGCGTTCGAGCTCTGGAGGAGCAATTGGCAGGTACTCTAGAGCCCAGTGTTCGACAGGACGTGCTGGGAGCGATAGAGGGAGCGAATGGTGTGAGTGAATCACCTTTGTTTGAGTCGGGCTCCTCTCCCAATGGTGCTCTGGCCCATCTCTCGCCGAGTTCCCCCGAACCCCAACCCCTACTGAGTACCTGACAGGTAGGCCAATCGACTTCGGCAGGCCTAGGTGCGTTGCCAACTCCAACCAAAAGCAATTTCCAGCCCCTTCATGGTGTGCACGTTAAAACGATGCGGAAAGACAAGAACGAAGTAGGACAGAAATTCTGCTTCCCGCTGCATGAGGGGTGGCAAGGCGGATGTTGTCCTAGCCTCAGCTTGAGTGCGTAGCTGATTCCAGCTTTGAGGCTCCGGAAACATTCTGGACGCCAAGGTTAGGTCTTCCGCTCTCCAGCGAAACCACTCCCATTGCCTGTTCGGAACCGAGGTCATTAGCGAAATCCGGGTAAGCCCCTTCCACCTCAGAGCCAGACCCTGCCTCCTCCATCGCCTCGCCAGATATTCGATGACCGGCTCAATCGTGTAGGAAAAGCCTGCGTAACTGCGCCGCTCATAAGGCTTGAGGCGATACTGAAACACAAGCGAATCGTCTATCGACGTGAATACGTCCGGAAGACCGCGGTTGCTTCGCTCGTTTGCCAAACTGGTTATTTTCAGCATTTCGAACATCAAACCTTCCGCATCTCGTTGAAAACACCTTTGTTCAAGCTCTAGGGCTGCAAGAGCGAGGTATGGTGTGGCTGATTCACCCCAGTAGAACGAACCCCTAATGGAGGTCCTAAAGAACTCGCTTGGGAATGTGGTGTGTTCGCCGACACGACGTTTATTCAGTGCCCATACTGCAACTAAGCCCGTTAGAATGGTTTGGCGAGTTCCATAGAAGTAGCCGTCTCCAAGCGGATGACCCTCTATAAAGTCCTTTCTTTCTTTGCACTCCGCCACTAGGTTCTCTACTGCGCGGCGTGCAGATAAGAGGGCAAGATCGTACGAGGGTCGCCAATACTCATCGTCAAGGGAGTGGCGCGTGGCTACTCCCGCGATACATGAACACACCATCGTCCACGCTTCAAACTGAGCCCAATGATTATTAGCTGCAGTAGACGAACCTAATATTTAGGGGTAGACCCAACATTGCTGTCACCAGGGGAAATGTTATGGGGTGGGTGAGCTGTTGAGTGTTCAAGCTGCGGGCGTAAGGATTCTGTAGAG